>SCRJ01000103.1 GCA_004298115.1 Acidobacteriota bacterium | reverse complement strand
AGTAGTTGAGGGCGAACCCCTCGGGGGTGAACTGGGTCTCGACGCTCACGGCGGGAAGTTCGATCACCTTCTCGCCCTGCACCATGAAGCCGCCCTTGTGGTCGGGCTTCGGCTCGTGGTTGCACGCCGCGACCGCTGTGCAGAGTGTGGCCAGCGCCACCAGGGTCAGGGGATGAGTGCGCATGATCGGCTCCTTCGGCCGCGACGAGAAACCTTCGGCCCCGTAACTCGCAGTATACCAAGCGCCGGCCCGCCGGCGGCGACGCGGCGCCCGCGGCCGGCGGCTACCAGATCGGGGCCTGGAGGAGCATCGCCTGCGTGGCCGCCCGGTCCACCGGCCGCGAGAACCAGAACCCCTGCGCGTGCGAGCACCCGATCTCGCGCAGCCTTTCGAGCTGTACCGCGGTCTCCACCCCTTCGGCGACCACGCTGATGTTCAGCATGTTGGCCAGCGCCACGATCGTCTTCACGATCGCCGAGGCGTCACCCTTGGTGTCCATTCCCGAGATGAACGAGCGGTCGATCTTGAGCGTGTCGTACGAGAAGCGCTGCAGGTACGAGAGCGAGGAGTAGCCGGTGCCGAAATCGTCCACCGAGAACTGCACCCCGAGCTTGTGGAACTGCGCCAGCTTCTCGAGCGCGACCTCGCCGTGGTCCATGATCACGTTTTCCGTGATCTCCAGCCGCAGGGAGGTCGGCGGCAGGCCCGTCCTGTCGAGGATCGCCAAGACGCGGTCGAACATGTCCGGCTGCATCACCACCTTGCCGGACACGTTGACGCTGACGTAGAGCGGCGGGTCGGCGGGGACCAGCTCCTGCCACTCGCGGGCGTGGGCGCAGGACTGCTCCAGCACCCACCAGCCGATCGGCACGATGAGGCCGGTCTCCTCGGCGACGGCGATGAAGCGGGTGGGGCTCACCAGGCCGCGCTCGGGGTGGCGCCACCGCACCAGCCCCTCGAACCCGACGATCCTCTTGTTCTCCAGCGACACGATCGGCTGGTAGTGCATCACGAACTGTTTCTTCTCCACCGCCTGCCGCAGCTCGGTCTCGAGCTTGAGCAGCGCCACGACGCTGCGGTGCATCGTCTGGTCGAACACCTGGTAACACCCCCGCCCGGCCGCCTTGGCGCGGTACATCGCCGTGTCGGCGTCGCGCAGGATCTCATCCGGCGTCCGGTACGCGGGGTTGGAGAGCGCCACGCCGATGCTCGCCGAAGTGAACACCTCCCGGCCGCCGATCACGAGCTTCTCGCGGAACAGCTCCTGGATGCGCTCGGCGACGCGGGTGGCGTCGCCCGGCCCGTGGATGTCGTTGAGCAGGATCGCGAACTCGTCCCCCCCGAGGCGAGCCACCGTGTCTCCAGGCCGGAGGAACTGGGTGAGCCGGCGGGCCAGCTCGACCAGCAGCTCGTCGCCGACGGTGTGCCCGAGCGAGTCGTTGATGTTCTTGAAGCGGTCGAGGTCGATGAACAACAACGCCACGGTGGACGACTTCCGCCGTCGCGCCTGTTCCATCGCGAGACCCAGGTGATCGAGGAAGAGCGTGCGGTTGGGAAGCTGCGTCAGGGCGTCGAAGAGGGCGTCGTGGAGGAGCTGTTCCTCGGCACGCTTGCGGGCGGTGATGTCGGTGAGCGAGCCCGCCATTCGCGTGGGTTTGCCGGCGGCGTCGCGCACCGCCAGGCCGCGCGCGAGCATCCAGATCGCCACGGTGCTCTTGCCGACGATGCGGTGCTCGTGCTCGAAGTGCGGCTCGGTCCCCGCGAGATGGGCGTCGAGCGCCTTGCGCAACCCCGAGCTGTCGTCGGCGTGCACGCGCGAGAACCACTCCTCGATCGAGCTTCCGATCTCGTCCGCGCGGAACCCGAGCATCGCCTTCCAGCGCGGCGAAAAGTACGCGTTCCCCGTGGTCAGGTTCCAGTCCCAGATCCCGTCGTTGGCGCCGTTGACCGCCAGGGCGTACCGCTCCTCGCTCTCCCACATCGCGCGCTCGACCTGCATGCGGGAAATCGCGTAGCGCAGCGAGCGCAGCAGCAGCTCGTTGTCCACCTGGCGCTTGACGAGGTAGTCCTGCGCTCCCTCGCGCACCGCCGAGAGCGCCGTCTCCTCGTCGTCCAGGTTGGTGAGGATCACGATCGGGACGTGCGGCGCCACCTTTCGTGCCCTCTCGAACGAGACGAGGCCGCTCGAGTCCGGCAGCGAGAAGTCGAGCAGCACGACATCCACGGGATCGGAGGCGAGGCGCACCAGGCCGTCCGCCAGGCGGGAGACGTGATGCACGTGCAGCACCTCCCGCCGCGACTGCGCCAGCATCACCTGGATCAGCTCGGCCTCCTCGGGACTGTCCTCGATCAGGAGCACGTTCAGGGGCTTGGTCACGCCGTCCATCCCTTCAACCCTTCGTCTCCGGCGCAACCCCGCCGGATACCGGTTTGAGGACTCTGGGAATCGTGAAGCAGAACGTCGAGCCGCGCCCGACCTCCGAGACGGCCCAGATCCTGCCCCCGTGCCGCTCGACGATCCGCTTGCAGATCGCCAGGCCGATGCCGGTACCGGGGTACTCGGCGGCCGTGTGAAGGCGCTGGAACATCCCGAAGATGCGCTCGAGGTGCTCCGCGGAGATCCCGATGCCGTTGTCGGCGACCGCAAACGTCACGCGGTCGCTGTCCTCGACGGCGTAGATCCGCACGGCCGGCCGCTCCCGCCGGAACTTGAGCGCGTTCCCGATCAGGTTCTGGAAGAGCTGCACCATCTGGGCGCCGTCCACGGCCAACACCGGCAGCAAATCCCAGCTCACCTGCGCGCCGGTTTCGTCGATCGCGGCCTTCAGGTTCCCGATCGCCTGCTGCACCAGTTCCGCGAAATCGACCGTCTTGAACGGGCGTCCCTGCGTGTCCACCCGCGAGTAGGCCAGGACGTCGTTGATCATGACCTGCATCCGGTCCGCACACTGGACCATGTTCGTCACGTACCGCTTGCTGTCGCCGCCCGCGGCGCCCGCACCGTTGGAGGCGAGGAGGCGTGCGTACCGGCTGATGAGCTGCAACGGCTCCTGGAGGTCGTGCGAGATCACGTACGCGAACTGCTGCAGGTCCACGTTCGAGCGCCCCAGCGCCGCGGCCCGCTCGGAGAGCTCGCGCTCGGCCTTGCGGTGACCGGTGATGTCCTCGACCGCCCCCTCGAAGCGCACCACCCCCTGAACGGGATCGACCACCGGCCACAGCGCCATCCGCACCCAGGCCAGGCCGCCGTCGTTGCGGCGAACGCCGGCCTCGAGGTCCCGCAGGGTCCGGCCGCGGCTGAGGCTGGCGAGGACCTGCGCCTGCAGCGCGGCGTCCGAGAGGAATTCGGCGAGGTTGCGGCCGACGAGCGCGTCCTCGCTCTCGAAGCCGAGGACGCGCGCGAACGCGAGGTTGGCGGCGGTCAACCGCCCGTCCGCGACGGCGACGAACGTGCCGAGCGCCAGCTCCTCCGTGAGGCGCTGGAACAGGGCCAGCCCCTCGCGGGAGGCGCGCTGCTCGGTGTGGCGCTCGATGACCCGCCGCACCGCCGCGGGAAGCTCCACGTACCCGGCGCTGCCCTTCACCACGTAGGCCGAAAGGCCGTTGCGCAGCCCGTGGGCCGCGACGGACTCGCTCCCCTCCGAGGCGAAGAACACCACCGGGCAATCGGGGGCGAGGCTCCTGACCGTCTCCAGGACCTGCAGCCCGTCGCCCCAATCCAGGCGGTACTCGGTGACGACCGCCGCGAAGCCGCCGGCCGGCAAGCGGTCCGCCAGCACCATGCCGTCGGCGACCTCCTCGACCTCGACGTCCGGCAACTCGCGCCGCAATACGAGCGCGGCGAGAGCCCGGTCATCGCTGTTGCTGTCGACGAGCAGGACACGGGGGCGGACGTTCATCGCGTGACGGATCGACTCGAAGAGGGCCGAAAACGGGACACCACGACAGGTTCGCGGATGGTTCCCCACCGCTCCGGAGCGCGGCCGCGCTGACCCATGTCTCTCCAACCCCTCCTGAAACCGTTCAAGCTTATCACGGACCCGGCGTCGCCGAGCACGCCATCACGACCGCGGCGAACACTTTGGCGTCGGCGATCAGGTTGTCGAGGAGGCAATACTCGTCGGGTTGATGGGCGCACTCGTCCATCTTGGAGTAGACCACCGCGGGCAGCCCGATCCGGCGAAAGATGGCCGCCACCGTCCCGCCGCCGATCCCCTGCGGCCGCGCCGTGATTCCGAGCACCTCGCGGGCCGCCTGGACGACGAGCCGGACCACCTCGGAGTCGGGGCTGGTCGCCGGCGCCGCATCGGCGCGCTGCACGTCCTCGAGCGCAACCTTCACCCCGTGCGCCGCCTCGACCGCGGATGCCAGGCGGCGGATCTCCGCTTCCACGTCCGCCAGCGGCACCCCGGGAAGCACCCGCGAGTCGAGGTAGAACACGTCTTCGCCGGGGATCGTGTTGATGTTGGCGACGTTGGGCTCCTTCTTCGTGGGCTCGAACGTGGAAACCGGGGGGTCGAACAGCGGATCGGCCTGCGGAAACGTCTGCGCCAGCGACCCGAGGCGGGTCACGAGGTCCGACGCCGCGCGGAAGGCGTTGACGCCCTGCTCCGGCGTCGAGGCGTGGCACTGCCGCCCCAGGGTGCGCACCTTCAGCCACCAGATCGACTTCTCGGCGACCTCGACGAGCGAGCCCTCGGCGTTGCCGGCGTCGGGGACGAGGAACATGTCGTGCGGCCCGAACAGCTCGCGGTGGTGCGCGGCCAGGTACTCGGCGCCGTACTCCGAGCCGTTCTCTTCGTCGGCGCAGAACAGCAGTGCCAGGTCCACCGGCGGGCGGAGGCCGCCCTCCAGCAGGGCGCGCGCCACCAGCAGGCTCGCCACCACCGCCTGCTGGTTGTCCTCGACGCCGCGGCCCACGAGTCTTCCGCCCTCGACCCGGAGCACGAATGGGTCCCCGGTCCACAGGCCCGCCTCGCCGGGCGGCACGACGTCGAGGTGGGACATGATCCACACCGTCCGGGCCGAGCTCTCGCCCCGGATGCGGGCGACGAGGTTCGGCCGCACCCCGCCCTTGGCCGCAGGGTCGGGGGCGTCGAGGCGCGTCACCTCGTCGAACCCGAGCTTGGCGAGCTCGCCCTGCAGCCACAGCGCCTTGTCGAGCTCGCCCTCGCCGCCGCTCGCCGGCGACACGGCGGGAATCGCCGTCAGGCCGCGCTGCAGCTCGACCGCCCACGCCCGGTACCCTTCGATCCGCTTCAGGACCTCGTCCCTCACCCCGCACCTCCTTCCCAGCGCCCGCGTCGTGCGGCGCTGCGGCTCAGCGTGCTCGCCGTCGTGCCATCCTCGCGACCCCGGCACCGATCTCGGATCCGCCCCGCAATCTCAGCCGCGCCCCTCCCCGGCCTGCGCTCGGGCGGCGCGGGCCAGGACGACCAGCTCCCAGTACGGCGCCCGGTAGCCGTTTCGCCGCGCGAACTCCGCCGCGAGGAGGAGCACCCGCGCCCTGATCGCCGCGTGGGTGCGGGTGAACTCGCGGTTGCGCAGCGCCCCGGCGGCCGAGAGCCCCTCCGGCACAGGACCCACCGCCCCCATCCGGTTGAGGAACCAGCTGTAGGCTTTCCCCAGGCGCGCGACTGGGAGCCACGCGATCGGGTAGCGGAGTGATTCTCCGGCCTCGGCCCCCTCGAGCATGGCGTCCACCACCGCGTTGTCCACGTGATCGAGAAACAGCGTCTGCGGGTCGCGCCACTCGGCGACAACCCGCAGCTGCGGGTCGTACTCCAGGTCCGAGGGCTCCTGGGTCTCGAAGCGGCGCACGCCGAACCCCGCGAGCCAGGCGGCGAGCCCGGGCGAGGAGATGTGCGAGAGGCCCATCCAGAGCGTGACGCCGGCGTTCGCGTACGCCGCCGAGGCGACCTCCGAGCAGAAGAGCCGCGAGTGGTCGTGGAAGTCCATCGCGAAGTCGTACGGGATGTGACGGCGCCCGGCCGCCCGCCACGCGGCCGCGGCCGCCTCGTGCGGGAGCATCGGGTCGGCGGCGAGGCCGGGGAGGTCGGCGCGCGCGCGCAACACCATGACGCGGAGCTTGACGTCCCGGAGGTAGTCGGAAAGAGACGAGACCGCGACCCCGCGCTCGATGTGGGCCTCGACGACCGAGGCCTGTCCCGAGCGCGCATCGACATAGACGAGCGCCACGTGGGAGAAGTTGCCGGGGTAGTCGTTGCCGCGCGCGATGAGCGCGGAGGTCGGCGCGCCGCCGCGGGAGAGGAGGATGTCGCCGCTGTGGATCCGCACCCCCAGCACCTCGGCCGCCGGGGTCGCGGAGGGCTCGTCGCCGCAGCGGGTGAGGGCGGGCACCGCACCGGCTGGAGCCTGCAGCATCGCCTCCTCCACCGCGGCCCGGCTGCCGTACAGCAGCCGGTAGAGGCGGTCCCGGGTCGCCGGCGAGTTCATGTCCCAGCGCCGTGACTGGTCCTTGACCACCGAGCGCAACGCCGTGGCGAAACCGACGTACTCGGGGATACGATCCGGACACGCCGCAACCATGGGCCCGAGGTCGAACGCCGTCCGTTCGATCTCCCCGAGCACCGGGGCGTCCGGCTCGAGCGGACGCCCAGCCGCGGCCGCCAGCAGCCGGTCGCCCGCGGCGAATTCGGCTCCGATGCGGGGCGCAAGGCTGCGACAGCCGGTCGCGCGGGCGTCCCGGAAGGCGGCTTCGATCGCCTGCCAGCGCTCGTCCTGACGCCATGCGAACGGCGTGCGGCCGCCGGCCGGCGGCACCGGCGGCTCGGGGCAGGGGACCGACAGCACGGCGACCAGAGCCGCCGCGAGGGCGGCCGGCACCGCCGCCCGGCGCCACCTCGCCCTGCCGCCGCCGCGTGTCGTCATCCCCGCAACCCAGCGCATTCTCCCGCTGCCCCCCCGCGCCGGCAAGCGAGCCGGCGCCGTACACATCCGGGTCAGCGCCCCGCCGCGGGCCGCCAGCAGAAGTCGATCGGGGCGGCGTTGGCGGCGGCGCCGGATGGCGCGAGGCCGTACATCTGCTCGAGCGTTCGCAGCACCTCGTAATGGGTGATGCGCTGCTCGTAGCGGCCGGGCCGCACCATCGGGCCGACGAAGAACGTCGGGATCCGCTGGCCTTCGCGCCCGTCGTCCTCGTCGAAGGTGAGGACGAACAGGCTGTCGTGGGCCGCCGCCCAGCGGATGTAGGGGTCGAGCTGCGCGCGCAGCCATGCGTCCGCCTGGGCGATCGTTCCGTCGTGCATGTCGTGCTGCAGGTTGGGGACCACGAACGCCACCGTCGGCAACCGCTCGAGGTCCGCCGGCCACGCGGCGAACGACAGGTTGCACCCCGCGGGGATCGCGTTGGCGGGAGCGCCCTGCCAGTTGACCCATGGGTTGTGCTTGCGGGCGTAGTCGCCCGCCTTCTTGCCGCGGAAGCCGACCGCCGGGATGTCCTCCGAGTAGCCGCGGAAGGTGAGCCCGGAGGCGATCAGCTCGGCGCCGAGGTTGGGCGCGGAGAACGGCAGCACCCTGGGGACGCCGTCGTTCGTGACCCCGAGGTCGGAGCCGGCGAAGAGCATGAGGTAGTTCGGCTGGCTGGGATGCGCGAGGGCGTAGGACTGGGTGAAGAGCGCGCCCCGCGCGGCAAGCTCGTTGATGTACGGGGCGTCGCGGTTGCCGATGATGTTCGCAAAGCTCCTGTTCTCCTCGATCACGACGACCACGTGATCGGGCCGCGGCAGCGCGCCGCCCGCGGCCGCGGCGGCGACGCCGCAACCGGCGAGGAGTGCGAGCGTCAGGAGCGCCGTGGTGCGCGATCTCACCGTTGCCTCGGCGCGGCTGCGGGCGCCCCGACGATCGACACGCGACCGGCAAAACGGCCGTCGATCGGGTCGTGGACCTTGAGGTAGTCCACGAATGCGTCGATGTCGAGGATCCCGGTGTCGTATCGGTAGCCCTTGGCGTTCTTCGCCAGCGGGTGGGCGTCGCCGCCGCCCGCGACGAAGCTGGGCAGGGTGATCCGGTAGGTGGCGTCGGGCTGGACCGGCTTGCCGCCGACCTCGAGGTCCTCGACCCGATCCCCCGCCGGCCTTCCGATGTCGATGACGTACGAGGTACCCCGGGATGGGTACAGGAGGCCGGACGCGTTGCCGGGCATCCCGCCCAGGGTCTCCTCGAGCACCGCCTTGAGCTCGGCGCCGGTGAGGTCGAGCTGGACGAGTGTGTTGTTGAACGGCTGCACCGTCACCGCCTGGCCGTAGGTGATCGGCCCGGGGTCGAGACCGGCGCGCACGCCGCCGGCGTTGACGAACGCGGCGACGGACCCGGCCTTCTCGGTGGCCGCCAGCATCGCGTCGGTGATCACGTCCGCCATCGGGCTGTCGGCGTGCCGCGGGGTGACCCTCGTCCTCGCCACGCCGGTGACGGTGTGGCCGACGACCTGGTCGCGCGCGGCGGCGAGCGGCAGCGAGAACGCCGCCACCATGCTCGCGACCGTCGGGTCCTCGGGGACCGAAGGAACGATCGGCACGGGGAGGGCGTCGGCCCAGCTCGCCACGCGGCCGGCGCCGTCGAAGCTCACCTCGATGCGGCCCAGCACCCGGCCCCAGTCCCACGCCTGCACCACGAGGACGGTGTTTCCATCCAGGTCCTTGAGCACGGTCGGGTAGGGGCCGGCCGGCTGCGGCAGGCCGGGGACGGTCCCCAGCAGCGTGTGGCTGTGGCCGCCGACGATCACGTCGACCCCCCTGAGCCTGGGGGCGAGGTCCTTGTCCGCGTCGTAGCCGATGTGCGAGAGGAGGATGATCTTGTCCACGCCGTCGCGGGTCAACCCGTCGACCGCGGCCTGCACGCTGCTCACGAGATCCTTCAACTTGATTTCGGGACCGGGCGTGCTGATGGTCCGCAAATCGGGGGTCACGGCGCCGACGATCCCGATCCGCTCGCCGCCGACCTCGAGGATCGCGGACGGTTTGATCATCCCGGCGAGGTCCTTGTCGCCGTTGACGTCCAGGTTCGCGGCGAGAAGCGGGAAGCGGGCGAGGCTCGCGAAGCGGGCGAGCACGGCCGACCCGCGATCGAACTCGTGGTTGCCGACCGCCATCGCCTGGTAGCCGGCAAGGTTCATGAACGCGAGGTCGGCGAGCCCGTGGTAGACGTTGAAGTACAGCGTTCCCTGGAACGTGTCGCCCGCCGAGAGCAGGATCGGGTTCGGGTCGCTGGCGCGGAAGCGGTTGATGAGCGTTTCCTGCCGCGCGTAACCGCCCATCTCGTGCCCGCGCTGCGTGAACGGTTCCACGTGGGCGTGCATGTCGTTGGTGTGCAGGATCGTGATCGTGATCGCCTTGGCGAGGGCGGGCCACGCCTGCGCCGCCAACAGGACCAGGACGAGAACCGCGCCCCTCAGTGCCTTCTTCATGCGTCCTCCAGCGTCCCGCGGGCCGCCCTCACGGGGCCGCGGTCCGCACCGCCGCCGCCACCGCCGCACGGTAGCAAAACGAGGGCCCCGGCGCGACGGCCGCTCGCGCCGGGGCTCGCTCCCGCCGCCGGCCGGACCGGTTCAGCTCGAACCGGCCGGCCACTGCGGCAGCGGGTGCTCGTACACCGGGTACGGCGGCCGCTCGAACGTCGGGGGCGGGTTCTTGGCGAGCAGATCGAGCACCGTCTGCACCGCCCGCTCGAGCTGCGGGTCGTGCCCCTCGCGCACCAGCTTCGGGTCCTGTTCGACCTCGACGTCGGGCGCGATCCCCTCGTTTTCGACCTCCCACTTGCCGGCCAGGCCGTAGATCGCCCAGCGGGGCGCCGTAATGCGGCCGCCGTCCATCAGCAGCGGGTAGCCGCCGATCCCGACGAGACCGCCCCACGTCCGCACACCCACCAGCGGCCCGATGCCCGCCTTGCGGAAGTACCACGGCATCGCGTCCCCGCCCGAGCCGGCGAACTGGTTGATGATCATGACCTTCGGTCCGTAGATCGCCTCCACCGGCTCGGTGTAGTCCTCGCCCTCGCGGGTCATCACCCGGCACATCGGCGGCCGGTTGAGGTATTGGATGACGTAGTCGGCCAGGTCGCCGCCGTGGTTGAAGCGCTCGTCGAGCACGGCGGCCTGCTTCCCCACCTGGGCGAAGAAGTAGCGGTTGAAGCTGGTGTAGCCGCCGTCCGCCGTGTCGGGAAGGTAGACGTAGGCGACCTTGCCGCCCGAGAGTTCCTCCACCTTGCGGCGGTTCCCCTCGACCCACGCGAGGTGGCGCAGGTTGCGCTCGCTCGCCACCGGCACCACGGTCACGTCGCGCGCCCCCTGGCCGTTCGCGTTCGGCCCGACCCGGATCACGGTCTGCTTCCCTGCGGTTGCGAGGAAGAAGCTGTAGACGTTGTCGGCTGTAGTGACGTCCCGGCCGTTGACGGCGAGGAGGTACTCGCCGGCCTTGACGTCCACGCCGGGCTGGGTCAGCGGCGCCTGCAGGTCGGGGTTCCAGTTCTCGCCGCTGAACACGCGGGCGATGCGGTAGCGTCCGTTCTCGACCGTGTAGTCGGCGCCGAGCAGCCCGACGCTGACCTTGTCGCTCTTCGGCTCCGCGCCGCCGCGGACGAACATGTGCCCGACGGTGAGGTTGCCGGTCATCTCGGCGAACAGCGCGGTGAGGTCGTCGCGGCTGGCGATGCCGGCGAGGTACGGCGCGTACGCCGTCTCCGCCGCGGCCAGGTCGAGACCGTGGAAGTGCGGGTCGTAGAAGAAGTCGCGCTCGATCCGCCAGACCTCGCGGTACATCTGCGCCCACTCCGCCTTCGGGTCGACCCAGACCTTGAACTCCTTCATCGCCAGCGCCCCGTCGCCCGCCTTGGGCGGCTTGTCGGCGGCCGCGATGTGCCAGGCAGGACCCATGCGGTAGAGCATCTTCTCGCCGTTGGCGGAGAGCGCGAACGCCGAGATCCCCTCGAGCAGCGGCTCCGTCTTGCGCGTCGCGAGGTCGAACCGCGACGCGGTCAGCGTCGGCGGGCCGTCTTCGCCGCCGACGAGCGGCCCCGCGACCAGGTAGAGTGCCCCCTCCTTGCCGGCCCACAGCCCGCGGTAGTTCTTCGCCGGGATCGGCAGCGCGACGATGCGCTGGTCGAGGCCGGCGAAGTCGATCTCCACCTTGGCCGCCGCCTCGGTCTTGCCGTCCTTGGTCTTGGCGTCCACCTTCTTCCCGTCGGCAGGGGCGGCAGCGTCCTTCTCTTCCTTGTCGGCGTCCTTCCCCTTCTCCTCGTCGCTCTGCGGCGGGATCGGCGACGGGACATCCTTGGCGAGCACGGCCGCGTAGACGCTGCGCGTGACCGGGTGGCCGATGCTCGTCATGTCGAGCCACCCCGCCGTCAACCCCATGTCGGTGCTCGCGGTGAAGTAGAGGTACTTGCCGCCGCGGTCGAACACCGGGTAGAGCGCGTCGCTCATCCCGTCGGTGACCTGCGTCGCCTTGCCGCCGGCGAGCGAGTAGACGAACACCGCGCGCAGCTGGCTCGGCAGCTGCTTGGTGTACGCGAGCCAGCGGCTGTCCGGGGACCAGCGCACGTCGAACTCGTGCGCCGGCGAGTCGAAGCGGTCGGTGTCCACCCTCACCGGCACCGGGTGCTCGAGGTCCACGACCCAGAGGTTGAGGCGCTTGTCGTTGTACGCGATCTTCTTGCCGTCGGGCGACCAGGTCGGCTCGTAGAAGAACGACGGCGGCTGGCCGAGGGCGATCTTCTGCACGTCGCCGAGGCCGTCCTGCCGCCGCACGTGCAGTGCGTACTCGCCGGACTCGTCGGAGAAGTAGGCGATCCGGGCGCCGTCCGGCGACCACGCCGGGTCGCGCTCCGCCGCGCCCACCGTGTTCGTGATGTCGCGGATGTCGCCCTTCTCCGCCGGCACGGTGACGATCTCGCCGTGCGCCTCGAACACGGCGCGCTGGCCGGTCGGCGAGATGCCGGCGGCGAGCACGTCCTTGACCGGGTCGAGCGCGAGCAGGTGCGGACGCAGCTGCGGCATGTCGGCCGCGACCCGCACCGGCACCGTCCGGTTCTCGCCGCTGGCGAGGTCGAGCAGGTGGACCGAGCCGAACTGCTCGTACACGATCGCCCCGGGGCCGGCCGAGGCCGAGCCGATGTCGAGTCCGCCGTTGGCGACGACCTGGCGCACCGTTCGGGTGCGGAGGTCGTACGCGAACAGGCTCACCGGCCCGTTGCGGTCGGAGAGGAAGTAGACCGTGTCACCCACCCACATCGGGTTGCGGTCGTTCGAGTTCTTCTCCTGCGGGATCGCCACGACGCTGGAGTCGGCAAGGTCGGCGATCCAGATCGTCGCCGTCTGCCCGCCTCGGTACGACTTCCACGCCGGCTCCCACTGAAAGTTGGGCTCGTACGCGAGGTGCGAGCCGTCGGGCGAGTACGACGCCTCCTCGACGCGCGGCAGCGGCACCTCGGTCGGGAATCCGCCGGCGACCGGCACCGTGTACAGCTGCTCGGGGTCGGCGACGCTCGCGCGCGGCGAGCGGAACGCCACCCGCCCGTCGGGCGTCCAGGCGAGCGCGACGTCGGCGCCGGGGTGGTAGGTGAGCCGGCGCGGCTCGCCGCCGGATGCAGCCACCACATAAACGTCGACGTTGCCGTCGAACTCCCCCGTGTACGCGATCATCGCTCCGTCCGGGGAGAAGATCGGCCCGCTCAGGCGACCGCTGCCGGTGACCAGGCGCACGGCCTCGCCGCCGGCGCGGGGGACGGTCCAGATCTCGCCGCCATACGCGAACGCGATCTGCGTCGCGCTCACGCTCGGCGAGCGCAACAGCAGCGGCGTGGGGGTCGTGGCCGCGGCGGCGCCGATGCCAAGCGCCGCCGGCAGCAGGGCGGCAAGGACGAGCTTGAGCACTGTCTTCATGGGGTCTCCCTTGTCAGGATCTCGGTGAGAACGTGTCCCTCTTGCATCGCGGCCGAGGATACTACCCGGCGGCCGCACGCCGCGCGGGCCGCCACCACGTCGGCGGCGTACGGCGGGCCGGGCCGCCCGGTGGAAACGTCCATGCTCGGAACTACGTCGGGCAGCCGCAGAAGGTTCGCGCCGCCGCGCCGCAGCCGGATGCCGGGTCATCGACCGACCCTGCATGCCAAATTCACACGGGGCGCGTTATGATCCACCGCATGTCTCATCTCGCGGCCAAGTCCCCGGCCGCTTTGTACACTCACTGCGGCTCCCGACGAGTCGCAGGTCCACCTCGGAAGGAGAGAGTCCGATGAAGCGCACCCCCCTTGCGTTCGCCTTGGCGTTGTCCATCCTCCTCGTCGCCCAACAGGTCGCCGCCCAGCTCGTCGTCAGCCAGGTGTATGGCGGCGGCGGCAACGCCGGCGCGACGTACAAGAACGACTTCATCGAGATCTTCAACGCCGGCTCGTCCACGGCGAGCCTCTCGGGATGGTCGGTCCAGTACGCGAGTGCCGCCGGATCGAGCTGGCAGAGGACGAACCTCTCGGGCTCGATCGCAGCCGGCCAGTACTACCTGGTGCAGGAGGCGGCAGGGAGCGGCGGCACCACGAACCTGCCGACGCCCGACGCCACCGGGACGATCGCCATGAGTGGCACCGCCGGCAAGGTCGCCCTGGTGAGCAACCAGACTTTGCTCACCGGCACGTGCCCCGGCTCCGCGCTCGGGGTGGTGGACTTCGTCGGCTTCGGCACGACCGCAAACTGCTACGAAGGAGCCGGGCCGACGGCGACTCTCTCCAACACCACCGCCGCGATCCGCGCCGGCGCCGGCTGCACCGATACCAACAACAACGGCGCAGACTTTGCGACGGGCGCCCCGACCCCCCGCAACACCGCGAGCCCGACAAACGTCTGCAGCAGCGGTCCGACCCCGCTCGCGATCGGCACGGTCTCGCCGCTGCCGGCCGCCACCGTCCTGCAGCCGTACTCGCAGACGTTCGCGGCCAGCGGCGGCTCCGGGTCCGGGTACGTCTTTTTGCAGACGGCCGGCACCCTGCCTCCCGGGCTCACGCTCACCGGCGCGACGCTCGCCGGCTCGCCGACCGACGACAGCGGCTCGCCGTACACGTTCACGATCCAGGTGACCGACAGCGCCGAGGCGACCGCGACCAAGGACTTCACGCTCACCGTCAACCCGATCCCGCCCTGCACCGTCACGCAGACGATCGCGGCGATCCAGGGGAACGGCACGGCGTCGCCCTTCGCGGGCTCCATCGTCACCACCAGCGGCATCGTCACCGGCCGCAAGTCGAACGGCTTCTTCATCCAGATGCCGGCCGCGGGGGACAGCGACGCGACGACCTCCGACGGCGTCTTCGTCTACGGCTCGGCGCCGGCGGCGGCCGCCGTCGGCAACTCGGTGTGCGTGACCGGAACGGTCCAGGAGTACGTCCCGTCCGCCGATCCCAACAGCCCTTCGACCACCGAGGTCGGCCTGCCGACCAGCGTGTTCGCGCTCTCGACCGACAATTCGCTTCCGTCGCCCGTCGTCCTCACCGCCGCCGACACCGACCCGGCCGGCGCGCTCCTCTTCCTGCAGCGCTACGAGGGGATGCGGGTGCAGGTGAACTCGCTCACCGTGACCGGACCGACCCGGGGCAACCTCAGCGAAGCGAACGCCACCTCGACGTCCAACGGCGTCTTCAACGGCGTGATCACCGGGATCGCGCGGCCGTTCCGCGAGGCCGGCGTGCAGCTTCCCGACCCGCTCCCCGCCGGCTCGCCGTGCTGCGTGCCGCACTGGGACGCCAACCCCGAGGTCCTCGCCGTGAACTCCCTCGGCCAGACAGGCGGCACCGCCCTCGACGTCGCCTCCGGAGCCGTCGTCAGCGGTCTCGTCGGCCCGCTCGAGTATGCCAGCCGCTCGTTCACGATCGACCTCGACCCGGCCCCTGCGCCCGGCGTCGCCAACAACACCCTGACGTTCACGCCGGCGCCGGCGGCCACCAGCGCCGAACTGACGATCGCCTCGTTCAACATGGAGCGCTTCTACGACACCGCCAACGACCCCTCGGTCAGCGACGTCGTCCTCACCGCGACGGCCTACGCCAACCGCCTCAACAAAGCGTCGCTCGCGATCCGCAACGTGCTGCGTACCCCGGACGTCCTCGGCGTCGAGGAGATGGGCAACCTCGCGACGCTGCAGGCCGTCGCCGCCAAGGTCAACGCCGACGCCGTCACCGCCGGCGACCCCGACCCGAACTACCAGGCGTACCTCGACCTCGGCAACGACGTCGGCGGCATCAACGTCGGGTTCCTGGTGAAGGCCTCGAGGGTGACCGTCGTCGACGTGACGCAGGTCGGCTCGACCGCCACCTACGTCGACCCCGTTTCGGGTAACCCGGCCACCCTCAACGACCGGCCGCCGCTGGTGCTGCGGGCCACCGTCACCCGATCCGGCTCCGACCAGGCGCTGCCGTTCACGGTCATCGTCAACCACCTGCGCTCGCTCTCGGGGATCGACGACCCGACGGACGGTCCGCGCGTGCGCGCCAAGCGCGAGGCGCAGGCGGAGTTCCTCGCCGGCCTCATCCAGACGCGCCAGACCGCCGACCCGACCGAGAACATCGTCTCCGTCGGCGACTACAACGCCTATGAGGTCAACGACGGCTACGCGGACGTCATGGGCGTCGTCCGTGGCACCCCCGTCCCCACCGACCAGGTAGTCGAGCCGCCGGCGACGATCACCAGCCCGGCGCTCACCGACCTTCTCGCCGGCGCGCCCGCCGACCAACGGTACTCGTACACCTACTCGGGCACCGCCCAGGTGCTCGACCACGTCCTCGTCAACCCCAACATGATGGGGCGTCTCGCGCGCTTCGCCTACGCGCGCAACGGCGCCGACTTTCCCGAGGTCTTCCGCAACGACCCTAACCGGCCCGAGCGGCTCTCCGACCACGACATGCCGGTCGCGTACTTCACGCTGCCGCTCAACCACACGCCCGCGGCTGTGGCCCAGAGCCAGGGCACGGCCGTCAACACCCCGACGACGTTCGTCCTCAACGCCAGCGACCCCGACGCCGGGGACACGGTCGCGCTCGCCACCACGGCGCCGCCTGCCAACGGCTCCGTCACCTACGACGACGCCACCCGGCAGGCGACGTACACGCCGACCGCCGGGTTCACCGGGGCGGACTCGTTCACCTACTCGATCACCGACCAGGGCGGCCTGACGGCGAGCGCAACCGTCACCCTCGCGGTCAACCCGCTGGCCGCCATCGCGGCCACGGGCGGCACGCCGCAGGCGGCGCCCGTGAACGTCCCGTTCGCCCAGCCGTTGCAGGCGACGGTGACGGACACCGCCGGCAACCCCGCTCTCGGGGTGACCGTCACGTTCACCGCGCCCGCCTCGGGCCCGAGCGGGACGTTCCCCGGCCACGCCCTCACTGTGACCGCGAGCACCGACGCCAGCGGCGTGGCGACCTCGCCGGTCTTCACGGCCAACGGGACGGTCGGGAGCTACACGGTCACCGCCTCGGCCGCAGGGGTCGCAGGCACCGCCACGTTCGCCTTCGAAAACCTCGAGGTCGTGGAGATCCCGGCGCTCGGCACCGCGGGTCTGGCCCTGCTCGCACTGCTGCTCGCCGGCCTGGGCGCCCTGTTCCTCGCCCGGGCGAGAGGGTAGTCGGCCAACCCCGACGACCCGCAACCCGCTTCGCTCCCGGCCTCCCGTTCGCGGGAGGCCGGTTCGTATTCGGCCGCAACCCGGCCGGTGGACGGGATCGCGCGCTGCTAAGATCGGGGCCGTACGAAAGGACGGGGCGATTCCCGACCAACCCTCCTCCGGCAGCGAAGACCCGCAGGCGGCGGCAAAGCGGCCCGCACGGCGCGAGGCCATGCGCCTCGGTCTGGTCGGCTTCGTCCTCGAGCTCGTGCTGCCGGGGGCGCTCGCCGGCGCGCTCCTGCTGGTCGTGGCCAGCCACCTGCCGCTGTGGGACCTGCGCACGACCGCGGGACTCGCCGTGTTCGCCGTCCTGCTCGTCGCAGCCAGCGTCCTCGTCAGCATCAAGCTGGACGGCTTCACGCTCGCGCGCCGGCGAAAGGCCGGGACCCGCCAGCTCCTCAACCGCGCCGGCCCATGGCCGCGCCTCGTCAAGTTCATCCTCGGGGGTGTCGTGGTCCCGATCGCGGCGCTCGTCGCCGCCAACCGGGTCGAGCTCCCCGGGCACCGCACCCCGATGGCGATCGCGATCGCAGCCAGCGCTCCGGCGCCCGAGGCCCCCCGGGAGCGCGCCCTCGCCGACGCCGTGCTCCGTGCCACCGACGAGCAGGTCAAGATCGCCGGGATCGGGGCGCTGCAGGCCGCCGCCTCGCCGGCGGCGCTCGCCGCGCTGCTACGCATCCTCGACACCGATCCCGCGGCGATCGCCGGCGGCCCGGCGGCGCAGGCGCTGGCGCAGGCGCTCGCCGCGTACGGCCCGGCGGCGGTGCCGGCGCTGGCGAAGCGCCTCGACCGTCTCGCCCCCGCCGCTCGCGCGGCCGGCCCGGCCGACGACCGCGGTCTCTTCGACCGCGACCTCGCCCCCGGCCTCGAGGCGGTCAGGGGTGCGATCGCCACCCGCAACCCCGACCCCGCGGCGCAGGCGGCGGCGCTGGCGCGCCTGCAGGCGAGCGCGGACGAACTCAGGCGAACGGTCGACGCGCTCGCGCCCGCCCCTTCCGGCGCCCGCCCCGGCGTGCCCGGCCTCGTCATGACGGCGCTGCTCGAGATGCGGCGCGCCCCCGACCCGGCCGCGCTCGACCTGGCGCGGCGGGTCGCGGCCGACGCCGTCTGGTCCGCCGCCGTGCGCGGCGACGCGATCCTCCTGGTCGGCGCGCTCGGCGATGCCGACGACCTGCCGGCGCTGCTCGCGCATCTCGACGACCCCAGCGCGCTGGTTCAGGCCCGGGCGTTGCAGGCGATCGCGACGATCGAGCGCAGGCTCGCGCCGGCCGGCGGCGGCTAGGGGCCACCGGGGAGGAGGGTGCGCACGATGGGCACGCTGCGCGAGATCTTCGGGCCGAGCAAGGACGAGGTGTGGCGCCAGCTCGCCGCCGGGATCGGCGCGACGTACGTCGACGGCGGTTTCTGGCGGGGCGGCAAGGTCGAGGCGAAGGTCGCGGGGTGGAGGGTCACGCTCGACACCTTCACCGTCTCCACCGGCAAGAGCTCGGCGACCTTCACGAGGATGCGGGCGCCATACGTGAACCCCGACGGCTTCCGCTTCAAGGTCTACCGCAAGGGCGTCTTTTCCCAAATCGCCAAGAAGCTCGGGATGCAGGACGTCGAGGTGGGCGATCCGGCGTTCGACGACGCCTTCATCGTCCGCGGCAGCGACGAGTCCAGGCTGCGCTCGCTGCTCGCCGACGACGAGATCCGGCGGTTGCTGCTCGCCCAGCCGGCGGTCTACCTCGAGGTCAGGCACGGCAGGCGGGTCGTCGGGCCGACCTCTCCCCGGGGCGTCGACGAGCTCTGGTTCCAGGCCGGCGGCGTGATCCGCGACCTGGCGCTCCTGGCCGCTCTGTTCGACCTCTTCGCCGCGGTGCTCAACCGCCTCTGCCACCTCGGTTCGGCCTACGAGGACGACCCGCAGCTCGCCCGGTGACGGCGGCTCGACGGCCGGCCGCCTCCGGTCCGCCACGGCGGGTGCCCGCAAACGCCGGTCTGCTCCGGGCGGATTCGCGTCCGCCGACCGATGCGAGCGGCGGCCGCTACTTTTCCACCGGGTGGCGCACGATCGTGCGCAGCTTCTCGGGGCGGCCCTGGTGCGGGTCGCTGAGGTAGATCTCGTGGTGCTTGCCCCGGTAGCGGTACCCGTTTTCGGCCGCGAACGCCTTCATGCGCGCCACCGTGCGCGGCTCTTCGTGGTAGCCGCCGACGTGCAACGTCTGGACCGCGAGCCCTTCACGGATGGGCGCGAAACGCACCCTTCCCGCAGCCTGGTGGCCCGGCCCCTCCTTGAGCGTCTCGAGGGCCCGGCCGAACATCGTTTCGGTGATGTGCTTCGGCTGCATGATCATGAGCGTCCAACGCCAGCGCGACGTCAGCTGGAAATCGAAATCGCCGGCATCAACCCACCACAGCCCCTCGAGCGGCATGACCGCGAAGTCGATCGGGTTGCGCGCGCGCTGTTTCGACGCGGTCTTGAGCGCGAGCGACACGCCGACCAGCGCGGCGATCGCGTTCTGGAAGGCGGCCGAGGTCGCGGGCCGCTCGTTCGGCTCCATATAGCCGTCGACCATCACGAAGTTGAACTTCGGCACATCGACCACTTCGATCTTCCGCGCCGACGACGTGAAGAGCTGCTTGAACTCACTCTTGAGGTCGATCTTCGTGACCATGCATCCTCCTCCGTTCGCGGGCCGATGCCCCGAGACTGGCGGCCGTTCTGGTCGATTGTCCAACACCATGGTACCGCGTATCCGCCTGACCGGCAAACGGATCGCCTGGACACGTACCGGCGCGGCTAATCGCTGAACTCGTACGCCCGCGGGACGACGGTGATGCAGGTGTCGCCGCAACGGTATCCGTCGCGGAGCATCTCGAGCTTGATTTCGTGCCCGCCGTCCACGAGCGTGAACCCTCGGGCCACGTCCTTCTCGTGGTCCACGCCGATCGTCTCGCCGGGGGACACGGTCACCCACTTGTCCACGATCGTCCGCCAGATCTGCGCCCCGGCGCCGATCACGTTCTGTCCGAGGATCAGCGAGTCGAGGATCCGCGCGCCGTCCTCGACCTTGCCGACCATCGACAGGATGCTCCGCTCCACCGTGGCGCCGCTGACGATGACGCCGTTGGCCACGAGCGAGTCCAAGACGCGGGTGCTGCTGTGGATGAACTTCGCCGGCAGACCGCTCTCGACGTGGGTGTAGATCGGCCAGTGCGGGTTGTACAGGTTGATCGCCGGCTCGATCGCCCGCAGCTCCATGTTGGTGTCGTAGTAGCTCTCGATCGTCCCGATGTCGCGCCAGTAGCCGCGCTCCTTCTCGGTCGCTCCCTTCACGAGGAACTGCGAGAAGTCGCACGCGAAGACGCGCCGGGTCGGGTTGCGCAGCGTCGAAGGGATCACGTTGCGCCCGAAGTCCTGCCTCGTGTACCGCTCGGGCTCCTCCCGGTCCCGGTCGTCGTTGACCGGCTCCTTCGCGGCGTCGGTAGCGAGCTCCTCGAGCAGCGGCCGGTACCTCCACGCGTAGTTCCCCATCGAGACGAGGCAGTGCTCCGGATCCTCGGGAAGCGGTCGGGGGACCCTGGGCTTCTCCTCGAAGCCGATCACGCGCCCTTCGCGGTCCACCTCGAGGATACCGTACCGGCTTGCGTCGCTGACGGGCCACTTGACGGCCATGATCGTCAGATCGGCGTCGTGCTCCAGGTGGAAACGCTCGAAGTTGCGGTAATCCATCATGTAGACGTGGTCGCCGCCGAAGACGAAGACCACGTCCGGCGCTTCCTTGCGGATGAGGGATGCGTGCTGCGCGATCGCGTTCGCGGTGCCGTGGTAACGCCCGAGATCGCTGCCCTTGGCTGGGATCGGCGGGGAGTCGTCGATGTATTGCTCGGCGCTGACGCCGAACCGGGCGGAGTGACCGAGCTTGATCTGCCGGTTCAGCGACCCGGGGAGGTGCTGCGTCGGCAGGATCACGTTCCGGATCTTCGAATTCCAAATATTGGAGACGACGTAATCAATGACCCGCTGGGTGCCGGCGATCGGGATCGCCGGCTTGGCGCGATGGTTCGTCAACGGGATCAAACGCTCGCCAACGCCGCCGACCAGGACGAATGCGAGAGATTCAGTGTCTGACATGCCCGCCCCCCGGTGGTGGCGCCGCCGTCCCCGGTGGTCCCGGCGCAACGCCACTGCGGCCGGCCCTCGCTGCCGGCAAGCAGGGGCATCACGCGGAGAGTCACGCCTTCGACGACGCGGCGCGGCTACGCCCCTTTTGCTTCCCTGCCTTCCGGCGGGCCGCCGCCTTGGCCGGCCTCGGTGCATCGTTGGCGGCGGCGAGCCGCCGCTTCGCCTCCCGCGCCCCGATGCCCCGGATGGCGAGGATCGCCGCCCTGGTCCTCGACCGCACCTTCAGCGGTCCGTCCGCCTTCTCCCAGGCGTAGACGGCCTGCCCCGTCACGCCCACGAGCTGCGCGAACTCCTGGCCCGTCAACCGCAGCTTGCGCCGCAGGCTCCGCATACCCTTGGCCGTGAGGCGCGCCTTCGCGGCGGTGGCATCGGAGGTCGGGGCCGCGGGCCGGAGACCGGCCACCATCTTCCGCAACCACCGCACTTCCTTCTCGAGCGCGGCAACTCTTCGCTTCAACTCCGCGGCTGAGCGCTTGAGCCCCGCGGCCGGCTTCCGTGCCGGAGCGACGGCGTTGTTCGCTTCCCGGCGCGCAATCCGGGCCATCTCGTCTTTCAGGACCTTGGCGATGTTTGGCATGCGACTCCTTTCGCACAACCGGTTCGTACTCAAGGATACTACGAGCTTGGCCGTCAAGGCCTTCCGTCCCCCGAGCCGCGTCCTGGCGGTGCCCGACCACCCGGACGTCCCGCCCGCGGGGCGCTTCGCACCGTTTCCGGCCTGGGGCGGCCGGGCCGCGGGCGCCCGTCCGATACAATCTCCCGACATGGACCTGGCCATCGAAACGCACGGCCTTTCGCGCCGCTTCGGCGAGCTGACGGCGGTCGCCGGCATCGACCTCGCGGTGCCGTGCGGAAGCCTGTACGGTTTCCTCGGCCCCAACGGCGCCGGCAAGTCCACCACGATCAAGTGCCTGACCGGCCTGCTGCGCCCCTCGGGGGGAACGATGCGGATCATGGGTCTCGACCCCGCCGCGGACGGCCTCGCGATCAAACGGCAGGTCGGCGTGATCCCCGAGGAGCAGGCGCTGTTCGAGCGGTTGACCGCCGTCGAGACGCTATCGTTCGTCGGCCAGGTCCACGGCCTGGACCGCGCCACGATCCGGACCCGCGCCGGCGAGCTGCTCGACCTGCTGGATCTCGCCCCGGCCGCGAACCAGCTGGTAGCCGATTTCTCGCACGGCATGCGCAAGAAGCTGGCGCTGGCGGTCGCCGTCCTCCCCGCGCCGAAGCTGCTCTTCCTCGACGAGCCGTTCGAGGGGATCGACGCGGTCGCGTCACGCCAGATCAAGGAGATGCTGCACCAGTTCGTCGCGCGCGGCGGCACCGTGTTCCTGACCTCGCACATCCTCGAGATCGTCGAGCGGCTCGCCGATCACATCGGCGTCATCCACCACGGCAAACTCGTGGCGCAGGACTCGATGGCGGCGCTGCGCTCGGGCGGCGGCGGCAAGACCCTCGAGGAGATCTTCCTCGACCTCGTTGGCGCGGACGACGCCGGGAAGCCGGCCTTGGACTGGCTGGCGTGACGCTCCGCCTCCTCAGGGCGATGGCGTGGCTGCAGTGGCGGCTGCTCCTCAACGGCCTCAAGGGCGGCCGGCGGCGCGACTCGGTCGAGCGGTTCTCGCGCTGGAGCGACGCGGCCGGACCCGCGCTCGCGGCGGTGCTGCTGATCCCGGGGGCGCTCGTGATGGCCGCGGCGGGAGGCTTCGCCGGCTGGATGCTCGCGAGCCGGCCCGCGAGCATGGATGGCGTCGCCTTCGCCCTCGCCATGGGCTTCCTCGCCCCGATCCTCTGGTTCCTGTTGCGCCCCCTGGCGTTCGCCGCCCACGGCGGGGTCGAGCGTGGCGAGTTGCTGCGCCTGCTGCCGGTGCCGTCGTCGTTCTTGCACCGCGTCGAGCTTGTCCGCGCCGCGCTCGACCCGATCTTCCTGCTGTTCGCGGCCGCCGCGCTGGCACTGCCGCTCGGCACTCTCATCGCCGGCCGGCCGCTGCTGACGCTCGTCGCGACCGTTGCCGGCGTCCTCCTCCTGGTGTTCTTTGCCTGTCTCTCGGCGCTCCTCTCCCTCGGAATGCAAATACTGCTGCGCGACCGCCGCCGCGGCGAGCTGGTGACGCTCCTCCTGTTCCTGGGACTGTCGGCCGCCGGCGTGGCGCCGCAGTTCTTCGCCCGCGAGCCCCGGACCGAGCCCTCGCGGCCTGCGGCCGCGACCGCGCCGGCGCGCGCACGGCGTCCGGCGCCCGCGGGCCCGGAACCCGTGTTCGAGATCCCCGCAGCGCTCAGGTTCCTGCCGTCGGGTCTGTA
This sequence comes from Acidobacteriota bacterium, assembly GCA_004298115.1. Classification (GTDB taxonomy): domain Bacteria; phylum Acidobacteriota; class Thermoanaerobaculia; order Thermoanaerobaculales; family Thermoanaerobaculaceae; genus RBG-13-68-16. The sequence continues at coordinate 36,074 of SCRJ01000103.1, read as the reverse complement.
CGCCGGCGCCGTCGCGTTCGGCGGCCGCGGCGGCGAGGCGGCCGCCGACCTCGTCGCCCTCGCGCTGCTCGCCGCCCTCGGCTACGCCGCCACCGCCACGCTGCACCGTCGCCTCCTCGAAACCCCGGCGACCGCGGGGCCCCGCGCCGCGCGCGCGCCGATGCGCGTGCGCACGCCGCGTTTCCCGGGCCTCTCCGCCGCCGCCTCCGCGACGGCGACCGCGCAGCTCCTGACCGTGCTGCGCACCGTGCGCGGCAAGATGCTCCTGCTCAGCCCGCTCTTCACCACGACGCTGTTCGCCGTCGCCTTCACCCGGGGCGACGGCCACCACGCCGAGTTCCTGGCGCAGCCCGCGACGATCGCCGCCATCGCCGTCCTCATCGCCCTGGCCAATTTGGCTTCGGTCACCTGCAACCAGTTTGCCGCCGACGACCGGGCTCTCGTCCTCGAGTTCCTGCAGCCGCTCGCCGAGCGTGACCTCCTCCTCGGCAAACTCGCCGCTTCGACCGTGGTGTTCGCGGCCGCGGTCGCGATCGCGCTCGTGCCTCTGCCCGTCATCTTCCGCGGCGTCTCGCCGGCGCTCCTGCTCGCGGTGCTGCTCGGAGGCCTGGCCACGCACTTTCTCCTGGCGCCGGTCAACGCGCTGCTCGCCGCGGTCTTCCCCAAGCGGGTGGACCTGGGCAGGCTCGGCGCCGCAGGCAAGCCGCACTCGGTGGCGGCGCTCGTGAGCTTCGCGGTGCAGATGGCCGCCGCGCTCCCCGCCGCCGCTTGCATCCTCGTCGCCTGGCGGGTGCTCGGCCGCCCCGCCCTTGCTCCGGTATTCACCGGGGCGCTGGCGATCGCCGCCGCCATCGTCGCGGTCGCCGCGACGCCCCTGGTCGCGCGCACGGTGGTCGCCCGCCGCGAGAACCTCGTGATGGTCGCGGTGGGGCGCTGAGCGGTCAGCCGACCGGCGGCGGCCGTACCGGACCGGGTCGCTGCACAAAGGGAAAGCCCGGCTGGACAGCCGGGCCTTCCGTCCCGGTCTCGATGAGACAGGGCGTCACGAGCGGATCGGCTACTTCAGGTGCTGGCCGACCAGCTTGGTCATCTCGAACATCGACACCTGCCGCTTGCCGCCGAACACGGCGAGGAGGGCGGCATCGGCGTTGATCATGCGCTTGTTCACCGGGTCCTGCAGCCTGTTCCTCTTGATGTACTCCCACAGCTTCTTCGTGACCTCGGTGCGCGGCATCGGCGCGGACCCGACGACGGCGGCGAGCGCGGCGCTCGGCATCATCGGCCGCATGAACGCCGGATTCGGCGCGCGCTTGACACGGGGCTTCTTCACCGCCACCTTCTTCACTTTCTTCGCCACCTTCTTCACGGCCTTCTTCGCCACCTTCTTCACGGCCTTCTTCGGCGCGGCCTTCTTCACGACCTTCTTCGGCGCCTTCTTGACGGCCTTCTTCGCCGCCGCCTTCTTCACGACCTTCTTCGGCGCCTTCTTCACGACCTTCTTCGCCGCCGCCTTCTTCACCACCTTCTTCGCCGCCTTCTTCACGACCTTCTTCGCCGCCATCTTTACCACCCCTTTCTCCAAGGTTCACTTGGTTAGACCCCAACATGAAGCCGGCATGTACTAGGAAAGAGTGCCCCAAGGAAGTACACCTGTCAATCACCCACCTCCGAACCGGCCCCGCCCGGGTGCTCCGGGGGGTGCGGCGCCATCCGCGCCGGGGTCGTCGAACCGGCCGGCGCGGGCTCCTGCAGGCCTCGTCCGGCGGCGGGTCAATGCCCGGCCGCGAGATGTCGCCGGGCAGCGCTGGTGCCGGGAACGAACGTCGCGGCGGTGAGGGTGCGCCCAAGGCCGTCGGTGAGGACGGCGCGCAGCTCGTAGGCCGCGCGGGGGTCGGCGCCGGTCCAAACGCCGAGCAGGGCGTTGTCCGCCGCAGCGTGGCCCTGGCCGATGAGCTGCACGGCGCGCGTTCTCTCCTCCTGCGCCTCGAGGCGCCAGACGAACGCGGCGACGGCGGGATCGAGCGAGGAGAGCGCGAGCGTCCCGGAGAGCGCCAGATCGCCGGCCGGCGGGTGGGCGGGCGGGTCGGCGATCCACACGCCGGCGATGACGCCGCGGCCCGCGAGCTTCGGGGTGGTGGCGATGGCGGTCGCGTCGAGCAGGATGCGGCCGTCGTCGTAGGCGCCGAGGCGGGTGAGCGCTCCGGTCGGGTCGAACGGGTACGGCATGGCCCGGCTGCCGTGCAGCTCGATCGTCGCGCTCGCCGAGACCTGAACGTCACACGTGAAGGTACTGGCGTACGCCTCGACGGTCGCGCCGCCGTTGGCGCCGAAGTAACCGCCGCTGCCGTCGACGACGACGCGGTCGAGCCGTGCCCAGGCGGTGCCCATCGCGAGCAGCTCGCCGATCGTGGAGTCGCTCACCCGTACGACCGCGGTGCCCTCGGGGTAGAGGTTCCAGGTGCGAATGGCGGCGCGCTCGAGAACGAGGCGGCGGTCGCCGAGCGGGAGCTGCAGGTTCTGGTAGGTGCGGCCGTCGACCAGGCCCGAAAGAACGGCGGCGTAGGGCAGGTGGAGACCGACGATGACCCAGTTCTCCGCTGCGACGTCGCGGATGGTGAGGTCGCTCCCCTCGCGCACGAGCAGCGGCCAGAGCTTCACCTGGCAGCGCGTGATCCGGCAGCTCTGCGCGATGCCGGTCGCGCCCGCGGGGGGAAACGACCAGTCCGCGATCAAACCCGGCAGCGGCGGCGAGTAGACGGCCGCGGAGCCGGGCGGAAACTCCGGCCACACCCATAGGGAGCCCCCGCTCGGGGTGCGCGGGATGTCGGCGAGGTCGATCGAGGCGGGTTCCTGCAGGATGACCTCAAACGTGCCGTCGAGACGCTCGGCGTCGAGCGTGCCGTGGGCGTTGGCGATGAGCTGGACGGACGGGAACGCCGTGTCGGTGACCGTGACGCGGGCGGCGCCGGTCGCGATGATGGCGTGCTGCACGCCGTTCGGGACGCGGTAGTCGCAGTGCTCGATGGTGAGCGAGCTTTCGTCCGACGCCACCACGGCGTACTGCCCGTGGAAGACGCTCATCACCTGCACGACCGAAGCGGTGAACACGACGCGTCCGTGGCCGGCGACGACGAGGTTGCCCCAAAGCCGGACGCCGGGGTCGGGGACGCCCGTGACGGTGAGCGAACCGCCGTCCGCGACGAGGACATCGCCGACGTCCATCGGCGAGGTGACCGTGACGGGCGTGGTGATCACCCACGGTTGGCCGGCCGCACCGGCCCACGCCGGCCAGAGGAGGAGCGCCAGGCAGGCCGCGGAGGCCGCACGGGTCACGGGGATATCGTACAGCCGGTGGCCGCTACCGCTGCAGCGCGTAGGACGCTTTGAGGAAGAGCTGGCGGGCCGAACGCTGGAAGTTGCCGGCGGCGTCGAGGGTGCGTTCGTCCCCGTAACCGAGGAACAGCACCGTCTGCCAGTTGAGCTTGTAGGCGAGGAGCGCGGACCCGGTGAGCGACCCCGAGCGTGCGTCCACCGGGTCGCGGTAGAGGGCGGGGTTGCTGTCGGTCCGCGCGTACTGTGCGATCAGGCGCGCGTAGCTGCGCGGGTTGAACGTATAGGTCGCCTTCAAGCGCTCGACCTGAGCCGTGAACAGCCGTGACCGCGGGCCGCCGCCGTCGGGGCGGACGTCGATCCAGCGGCGCGACGCGTCGAGGCGGAGCGCGAGGTGGTCGGTGGCGCGCGAGGTCAGCGCCAGGGTCAGGGTCGCCCCGCGGCCGGGGCGGGCGTTGGCGAAGTCGATCTGCTCCCCAAGGACGCCTTCGAGGGAGATCCCCGCCAGGACCTGGGACGGCGACGCCTGCACGCTGACGCGGAGCTGGGTCTGCGGGATCTCGCGCCGGGCGGAAAGGTCGGCGCCCGGCGGGTCGACCCGCCAGCGGTCCGCGTACACCCACACCTTGGCGAACGAGTTCCAGCGGCCCTCGACGTTGACGCCCGCCGCGACCAGGCTGCGCAGGCGCCCGCCGTCGTTGTCCCACATCGGGTCGGCCAGCGCGAACACCCTGACCCGCGTGAAGAACCCGGTCGGCAGCCAGCTGTACCCCAGCTCGGCGTAGCTCTCGCGGAAGCCGACCTGGGGGACGAAGCCGGCGTCGGCGCGGAACCCCTCGCCGAACGCCTTGACCTCGGCCGACGCGTCGAAGTGGCGCGTGCTGTGCGACCACCAGAAATCGGCCCCGCCGCCCGAGAGCGTGCGGCCGTCCCACTGCGCGGCGAGGTCGGGCCGGTCCGGGGTCCGGCTCGTGCTGAACAGGATCTGCCCGGTGATCGTGTCGGTCGAACTCGGGTGCCACTGGAAGTCCGGACCGAACACCCGGTTCGACCCTCCGCCGCTGATCTCCCGGTCGGTGGCGAGGAAGCTGACGAACGACGTCCCGAGGTCGCGGCGCACGCGCACCACGCCCACGCGTGAGGCGAAGTCCTGGTTGGCGAACGACGAGGAATCGGGGCCGGGGAGGATGGCGCTGCCGCCGCCGCGGTCGTCGGCGACGAGGGCGGTGTAGGCGGTGTCGCCGCTCTTGCCGGTCGCACGCGCGCCCCACCGCGGCGAGGTGATCGCCCGTGTGTAGACCGCCTGGATCGGGGTCGAAAACAGCTCCGTGCCCTCGAGGAAGAACGGCCGCTTCTCCGGGTAGAGGAGGGCGAAGCGTTCGTTCGCCGAGATCTGCGCCACGTCCGACTCGACTTGCGAGAAGTCGGGGTTGATCGTCGCGTCGAACGCGTGATCGGGGTTCGGGACCCACTTGGCGTCGACGCCGCCGGTGAGGTCGGTCGGGCCGTCGACGAGCGGCGTGCCGGGTTCGCCGCGCGGCAGGGCTTCCCGCTTGGCCGAGAGGTACGGGGCGACGACGAGGTGGTCGCCCGAGGGGAGCCCGTCGAGGCCGGTGAGCGTGTTGGCGCGGCAGACGAAGCAGTTGCCGCCGCGCGGGAGCGGCATCGAGAAGAGCTGGTAGCGGAACTCCCTCGGGTAGTTGCGGAAGAGCATGATCCCCCAGGTCTGCGGACCGGTCCCCGCGTAGCGCAGCGAGGAGAACGGGATGCGGATCTCGAGCACCCAGCCGTCGTGCGTGATCCTCCCCGCCGAGTCCCAGTAGACGTCGGGCGAGGAGTCCTCGTTGCCGGTGGCGTCGTTGGTCACCGCGTCGTACTGCACCCCGCGCGGCGTCGCCAGGAACAGGACCCCGGTGCGGCCGTCGTTGCGGGTGTCGAGGACGACGCCGCCGTAGTCGATCGCCTCGGAGATGTCGTCGCGGTCGGCGTACGGCGCGCGGATCCTCGCCGGGTCGGGGTCGAAGAACTCGAACCCGGCGTAGAAGTAGCGATCGTCGTACGTGATGTACCCGACCGACCTCACCTTGGGCGGCACGTTGTCGCCCGGGCGGGTCTCGATCCAGGTGTCCACCCTGGTCGCGCCGCGCCAGCCGGGGTCGGAGAGGTCCCCGTCCACCGTGATCGCTCCGGCGGCGCGGGCGATGCGGATCTCGGGACCGCGCAGCGACTGCTCGGCCGAGGCCGCCCCGGTCGCGGCGGCGAACCCGGCCAGAGTTGCGACGAGAAAGGCGGAGCGCACCCCTGTTCCTACGAAAACGGATCGTTCTGGTTCTCGCCGCAGTCGCCGCGCGGGGCCGACGGCCCGGAGGCGGCCGGGCGGGCGAGGGCGGCCGCCCCACCGGACGGACGAGGAGGGTCGGGACGGGTCAGGACGTGGCGAGGGCTTCGAACTCGGCGATCGGCCGCTCGTCGCCGGAGCAGACGAGATCGCGGTTCATGCGCAGCTCGGGGAGCTTCACGGCGAGCCACCGCCCCGCGACCGCGAGCTTGCGCTCGCTGGCGGCCGCCTGGCCGCAGAACAGCCCCGCGACCACCAGAGCGCACGCCATGTCCACGATCTTGCGGCCGTACAGCGCGGCGTAGCCGGCGCCCGGCTGCGCCTTCGCGAACGCGACCGCCTCCTCGAGGAGCGCGAGGCCCTCGCGGACCTGCGCGGCCAGCGGCCGCACCGCCTGGGGCCACTCCCTGTCGAGGAGGCTCGCCACGACCGCGCGCGCGGTGCCCGCGGCGACGCCGCCCATCGCGGCGACGACCTGGAGCTGGCTCGTGCCCTCGTAGATGGTGGTGATGCGGCTGTCGCGCAGGTGGCGCTCGACGGCGTAGTCCTTCATGTAGCCGCTGCCGCCGAGGACGGCGACGGCGCTGTTGGCGACCCGCATCGACATCTCCGAGGCGACGTACTTGCTCATCGGCGTGAGCATCGCGTTGGCGCGCTTGAGGCGGCGCAGCTCCTGCTGCAGGACCCGGGCCTCGTCCCCCGCGGCGCCCCCCTCGAGCCGGCGCGACGCCCCGGTCTCGAGGTCCACGCAGAAGCTGGCGTAGTAGGTCAGGGCGCGCGCCGCCTGCAACTCCACGCTCATGTCCACGAGGAGCTCGCGGACGGCGGGGATCGCGTCGATCGCGGCGCCGAACTGCTTGCGCTTGGCGGCGTACTCGCGCGCCACCCGGTACGCCGCCTCGCCGATGCCGAGCGCCTGCGCCGCGATCCCGATGCGGGCGCCGTTCATCAGGCTCATGACGTAGGTGACGAGGCCGCGCTGGCGCGCCCCGACGAGCTGCGCCGGGGCGTCGTCGAAGAAGAGCTCGCAGGTCGGGCTGCCGTGGATGCCGAGCTTGTCCTCGAGGCGGCGGACCCGCACGCGCGGCCCGCGTTCCACGAGGAACAGCGACAGGCCGCGGGCATCGGCGATCCCAGGCTCGCTGCGGGCGAGCACGAGCAGGACCTCGCCGCACCCGTTGGTGATGAAGCGCTTGACGCCCTGGACGAACCAGTTGCCCGCCCCGTCCTGGAAGGCGCGCACCTTGATCGCCTGCAGGTCGCTGCCGGCGTCGGGCTCGGTGAGCACCATCGCGCCGTTCTTCCGCCCCGCCGCCATGTCCGGCAGCACCGCCGCTTTGATCTCCTCGCTGGCGAAGGCGTTGATCGTCTCGGCGATCCCCTGCAGGCCGAAGAGGTTCATCAGCGAGGCGTCGGCGCGGCTGACGACTTCCGTCGCCATGGTGTAGGCGAGCAGCGGGGCGTTGAGGCCGCCGAACCGGTACGGGAGGATGAAGCCCATCAGGTCGGCCTGCGCCAGGCGCTGCATCGCGTCGGCGATGCCGGGGGCGTAGCTCACGCTGCCGTCGTCGTGGAGGACGTTCCCGACGCGGTCGGTTTCGCCGGCCGTGGGAGCGATCACGTCGGCCGCCAGCTCGCCCAGGGAGGTCAGGATGCGGCGGTAGTTGTCGAGCGCGTCCGCGGCGTCCTCGGGCGCAAAGTCGAACTCGGCGTTGAAGCGGAACCCCTCCTCGAAGAGCTCACAGAGGCGGCGCAGGTCCATGTGCTCGAAGAGGAACTGGATGTCGGAGTTGTCGAGGAAGTAGTTGGCCATCGTCGCCCCCTAGCCCCGCGCCCCGCCGGCCTCGGCCTCCGGCGGCGCGAGCGGCGTCGCGAGCGCCTCGGGCTTCGCCCCGCTGCGGACGGCGCGGATGAGCTTCGGGATGACGACCCTGAGGTCGCCCACGATGCCGTAGTGGGCGACGGCGAAGATCGGGGCGGAGGGGTCGGTGTTGATCGCCAGGATCTTGGCGGACTCCTCCATGCCGGCGCGGTGCTGGACCGCGCCGGAGATTCCGCAGGCGACGTAGAGCGCCGGGCGGACGGTGGTGCCGGTCTGACCGACCTGGTGGTCCTTGTCGACGAAGCCGAGGTCGATCGCCGCCCGGCTGGCCCCGACGGCGCCGCCGAGGCAGTTCGCCAGCTCCCAGATGAGGCGGAAGCTCGCCTTGTCCCCGACGCCGGCGCCGCCGGCGACGATGACGCGGGCCGCCTTGAGGTTGACCTTCTTCTCCCGCCGCTCCGACTCCAGGACCGCGAGCGGCGGCCGGAAGCCGTCGAACGCCGCGGCGTGGCGCACCAGCACGGCCCGCCGGTGTCCGTCCGGCTGCGGCATCACCATCACGCCTTCGCGCACCGTTGCCATCTGTGGCCAGCGGTCGTAGTTCACGATGGTGGCGATGATGCTGCCGCCGAACGCCGGGCGGATCTGCAGCAGCAGGTTCTTCTGCAGCTCCTTGCTCCCCGGGGGGGTGTGGTCGCCGATCTGCAGGTCGGTGCAGTCGGCGGTCAGCCCGCACTTCAGGGCGCTCGCCACGGTCGGCGCGAGGTCCCGCCCCAGCGCCGTCGCGCCGTACAGGACGACCTGCGGCGACCACGCCGCCGCAAGCTCGCACACCACGCGGGCGTACGTCGCGGTCTGGTAGTGGCGCAACAGGTCGTGCTCGACGAGGTAGACCCGGTCCGCACCGTACTGTCCGAGCCGGGTCGCCGTCGTCTCGCCGTCCGCGGCGGTCAGGAGCACCGCGGCGAGCGGCACCCCGAGCGTGTCCGCCAGCTCGCGGCCCTTGCCGAGCAGCTCGAGCGACACCTCGGCGATGGCGCCGCCCTCCTGCTCCGCGACGATCCAGACCTCACCTCGCCGGTTGACGTCGATCATCGCTCGCCCCTTGCCGGCCGCCTAGCCAATGGTGTGGTCCTCGATGAGCTCACGGACGAGCTGCGCCACGCCCGGATCGGTGGGGGGGTACTCGCGGTAGGCGCCGCCGGCGAGCACGATCGACTGCACCCGGTGCACCTTGGTCGGGCTGCCCTTGAACCCGCACCAGGCGAGGTCGGCGCCGACGTCGTCCAGGTTCCACTGCTCGATCAGCAGGCCGCGCTGGGCGAGCGCATCGCACCGCCTCGCCGCCTCGGCCGCCTTCTCCTCGTCGCCCGCCGCGGCCAGCTCGCGCCCCACGGCCTGCTCGACCTCGCTGCGGCAGCGCGCCTTCTTGAACTTCATCACCCGCCGCGCCGCCGGCGGCCGCGGCGTGTTGGCGGTGTCGAGGACGGTGGCGAGCACCGGCAGTTGCGTCTCGACGATCTCCCAGCCGTGGCCCAGGTTGCGCCTGGCCCGCAGGGTGCGGCCGCGCAGCTCGAGCAGCTGCTCGAGGTAGGTGACGAGGGTGAACGAGAGCTTCTCGGCAAGCTGGGGCCCGACCTGGGCGGTGTCGCCGTCGATCGCCTGCCGGCCGCAGAGCACGATGTCGGCGTCGAGACGGCGGATGGCGCACGCCAGGATGTAGCTGGTGGCCAGGGTGTCCGAGCCGGCCGCGCGCCGGTCGGTGAGGAGGACGGCGCGGTCGGCGCCGCGGAACAGCGACTCGCGCAGCACGTCCGACGCCTTGGGCAGGCCCATGGTGACGACGGTCACCGTGCCGCCGTGCCCGTCCCGCACGGCGAGCGCCGTTTCCAGCGCGTTCAAGTCCTCGGGGTTGAAGATCGCGGGCAACGCGGCGCGGTTGACCGTGCCGTCGTCTTTCATCGCCTCGCCGGTGATCCCCTTGGTGTCGGGCACCTGCTTGACGCAGACCACGCAGTGATATCCCACGCCGCGACTCCTCACCCGAGCAACCGTTCGAACGGTTTGCCCCCCCAAGAACGTCGGAGGGTACCCCACGGGCGGCGGCAAAGACAAGCGCGGCCGAGAACGGGTTCGCCTCCGGCTCTCTGTCATGAGACGCGAACTCCGGCCCCGCGGCCGGGGAATTCCGGTTCCGCGGGGCCCCGTTGCCCAGACGGAGTGTGAACGGGAGGCTGACATGACGAATCAGGAGTTCTTCGTGCAGCGGCTGAAGGCCGAGGCGCCGGCCTTCGTCAAGGTGGTCAAGGCCGTGCCCGCCGAACGAGCCGACTATCGACCCCACCCCAAGTCGCGGTCGGCCGCCGAGCTGGCCTGGATGCTGGCCGGGTCGGCGACGAGCGCCGTGACGCTCCTCGAGAAGCACCGGGCCGACTGGAGCGAGCCCAAGGCGAACGGCGGCGTCGCCACGGCCGCTGCCGCGCTCGAAAAGGCGCAGGCGCAGCTGCTCGAACGCGCCGCGCGCGTCGACAAGAACGCGTGGGAGCAGGAGGCCGAGTTCGTGATGGACGGGCACGTCGCGTGGAAGGCGCCGCTCGGCGAGATGATGTGGGGGCTGCTCTTCGACGCGGTCCACCACCGCGGCCAGCTCTCCACCTACATCCGCCCGATGGGCGGCAAGGTCCCCTCGATCTACGGGCCCTCGGCCGACGACCCCGGCGCCTAGGTCGCGGAGCGGAACGCCTCGTCGTGGCGCGAGGGCAACCGTTTCACCACGGGCGGTGCGTGCGGCGCGGCGCCGGGCGCCGTGCCTCCTCGAGGTTTGGGAGCACGCCAGTCGCGAGAAAGGCGTCGATGTGGCCGAGCAGTCGCCGGACGTCAGCCGCGGACATCCAGGGGTTCGAGAGGTGGCGCACGACGTCGAGCTCGGTCATCCCCAGCCGCCGCCCCTCGCCGACAGCGATCGCGTACCCCTCGACCTCGGTGGGTCGGTCGACGTAGGAAAAGCGCTCGTCCCAGAGATCGAACCCTTCCTCGAGCTGCCGCAGATGTGTGAGCTCGTGCAGCAGGTCGAGGTAGATGTCGAGCTCCTCGCCTTCGCGCAGGTAGCGCTCGGAAAGGACGATGCAGGGCAACTCGACGTCGACAAACGCGTAGCCGCGCCGGCCACGGACCTGCACGACGGCGCGCTCGAGGAGCCGGGCTCGTGCAGCCGGCGCGGGGACGATCCGCGCGAGCGCCGGGCTCGCCGCCGCCCCCGGGAGGACCGCCAGGAACGCGTGGTCCCCGGGCGCAAGCGATCGGTCGGCGCGCGCGAAATCAGGCAGCGACGGAGGCATCGACGGTGCTGGGACGGTGCGGCCCTTGGCTGGGCGCCGCGGGCCGGTGAGGGTCCCTCCCCTGGGACCAGATTGTACACGCGCGAGTTCGCGTCGGTCCCGCGGGCCGGCGGAACGATCCGCGGTAGACTTCCTCTCGTGGCGGCGTCGCAAGCCGCCAGGAACCGCCGCGCGATGCCTGAGATCGTCTACGAGGTCGTCGACAGCGCCCCGACGGACGCCATCGTCGAGTTGTACCGGGCCGGCCGCTGGTGGCGGGAGGACCCGTCATGGCGGGCTGCCATCCCGCAGATGATCCACGGCAGCTTCTGCTTTCTCCTGGCGCGCGAGCCCGGAGGACGCATCGTCGGGATGGGTCGGGTCATTTCCGACGGCGCGAGCGATGCCTACATCCAGGACATCGTGGTGCTCGAGGGTTGTCGCGGACGCGGCATCGGGCGGGAGCTCGTCCGCCGGTTGACCGAGCGGTGCCTCGAAGCAGGGATCAGCTGGATCGGTTTGGTCGCCGAACCCGGGACGCAGGCGTTCTACGAGCCTTTGGGCTTCCGTGCGCTCGTCGGATACCTGCCGATGCTGCACGGGGACCGGCCTGATGGAACTTGACTTCCTGGGTTACAGGTTCCTGCCGGTCGGGATCGAGCACCGCGCGCGTCTTGCCGGGGTTCTGGCGCGTCACCCGCAGCGACTCTCGGATTACTGTTTCTCGTCGCTGCTCGTCTGGTCGCCCGTCTATCGGTACCACCATACGGTCGTCGAGCCGGACACGCTGCTCGTGTCATCCGTGTTCGGGGCCGAGCGGGCTCCCAGCCTCCTGCAGCCCGTCGGCGAGTTCCCCGACGCGCTGCAGGAGACGCTGCTCCGGCGCGCCCGCGAGCTCCCGGAGCCGCTCAGGATCGAGTCGGTGAGCGAGGCGTTTCTCGCGCGGCACGCCGCTTTTGCGCGCCACTTCGAAGTCACCGTGATCCGCGACAGCGCAAACTACGTCTACGCCGCCGGCGACCTCGCCGAGCTGCGCGGGAGACGGTACGCCGGCAAGCGCAACCAGATCGCCCAGGCTTCCCGGCTGCACTCGTGGTCGGTCGAAGCCCTCGATCCCCCGCGGGTCGGCGCGTGCCTGGAGTTCAGCGACGACATCGCGGCCAAGCGCACCACACAGGCCGCAGTGACGCTCGCCCAGGAAACCGAGGCGCTCGCATCGGCGCTGCGCGCCTTCGAGCCGCTCGGCCTCCAGGGTCTCCTCGTGCGGGTCGGCGGGAAGCCTTCGGCGTTCTCGATCTTCGACCGGCTCAACGCGACGACGGCGGTCGTCCTTTTCGAGCGGGCCCGGCGCAGCGAAAAGGGCCTTTACCAGGTGATCAACCGCGAAACCGCGCGGGTGATCGCGGCGCAGGGCTTCTCCCTGATCAACCGCGAGGAGGACCTCGGGGACCCGGGGCTGCGCAAGGCCAAGCTCTCGTACCACCCGGTGCGGCTGGAGACAAAGCACACGCTGACGCTCCGCGCGTAGGCCGCTGCAATGGAGGATCGCCGCTCCCTGCTCTCCCTCGACAAGTGCAGGCCGTCGCCCTGACCCGCAGCGAGGCCCTGGCGGGCTGAACCGATCCTTGCGGATGCCGTGACGAACGGTCGGACGGGCGAGGGCGCGATTGGTGCGAGGAGCCGGAGCGGCAAAGACACTCGCGTCTACGCCCCCTCGGAGTCAGGAGGCTCGTCGAGCGTGACGCGCACCTCGCGAGCCAGGGTGGCCATGTCGAACGGCTTTTGCAGGAAGCGCACCTTGCCCTGGCTGACGCCGCGTCGCACCGCCTCGTCCTCGGTGTAGCCGGACATCAGGATGACCCTCAGCTCGGGCCAGCGGTCCCGCAACCCCTGGGCGAGTTGCGGCCCCAGCGCGCCCGGCAGCATCAGGTCGGTCAGCAAAAGATCGAACGGCGGGTCCGCTGGGATCTCCCCGGCGTCCTCGCCGCTGCCAACCGCCACGACCTGGTACCCGAGGCTCGTGAGGATTTCTCGCAGGCCATCCCGGGCGCCGTCCTCGTCCTCGACGATGAGGATCCGCTCGCCTCTGCCCGGCGCCAGCTCCGACGCCGTCGCCGGGGCCGCCGCAACTGCGGATAACTCGCCCGACCCTGCCCTCGGCAGGATGACCTTGAACGTGCTTCCCTTGCCGGCCGCGCTCTGGATTTCGATCCGCCCGCAGTGCTGTGTGACGATACCGTGCACGACCGACAGTCCCAGGCCAGTGCCCTTGCCCGGATCCTTGGTTGTGAAAAACGGCTCGAAGATGCGCTCGCGGATCGCGCCGGGGATTCCGTGCCCGGTGTCCTCGACCGAGAGCCACACCTGCGCGTGGTCGACGGTCCCGGTCCGGATCATGAGCTTGCCCCCGTCCGGCATCGCGTCGACGGCGTTCAAGGTCAGGTTCATGAGCACCTGCTGCAGCTGGCCGCGGTCGGCTTCCACCGGCAGGGCCTCCTGCGCCAGCTCGATGGTCAACGCGATGTTCGCCCGCAACAGCCGTCCCATGACTTGCGCGGCGTCCCGCACCGCGACGTTGAGGTCGAGCCGCTCCGGCTTGACGGTCTCGCGCCGCGAGAACAGGAGCAACTGCCGCGTCAGCGCGGCGCCACGGTTGATCTGCTGTTCGAGTTCCTGGACCACGGCTGCTGTCTTCACTGGATCGTGGGACGGATCGCGCAGGAGCTGTGCGCCGATGAGCATCGCCTGTAGGAGATTGTTGAAATCGTGGGCTACGCCTCCCGCGAGGTTACCCACGATTTCCATCTTCTGAGACTGGCGGAGCTGGTCCTCGAGGTGTCTCTGCTGGGTGATGTCCTCGCAGGTCATGAGCAGCTTCCCGGATGGCAGCCCGGCGGAGTAGATGACCACAGTCTTGTCGCCGCCGTCCTTGCACCTCACCGTGAATGTCCCACTGGCGGTGGCGCCGCGACGGTTGGCATCCCGATCGGTCTCCCAGGCGCGGGCCACCTCTTCGCGATACGCGGGATCGGGGTAGGCCAGCGCCCGCCACGCCGCCAGGTTGGGCACGTCCGCGGCGTCGTAGCCGAAGATCTCGGCAAACCTCCGGCTGATGAACTCGAAGCGATCGTCACTTGTGATGATGACCATCGCATACGGCGCGCTCTCCACCAGGAGCTGAAAGCGTTCCTTCTCCTGCCTCAGAGCTTCCTCGGCACGTTTGCGCTCGGTGATGTCGCGAGTGACGCCGAGCACGCTGGTCACGCGGCCGTCGGCGCCGGTCAGTGCCGTCGCAACGACCTCGGTTGTAACCACACCGCCGGCCTTCGTGGGCATCTCGACCTCGATCAGGCTCGTCCGGGCCGACTCGTCCCCGGCGGCTAGCGCCGCGAGTGCTCCGTTCAGGCGCGCGTCGACGCGTTTGCGGCCCGCGGGCGTCATCGTGGCCTCGAACGGCTGCGACATGACCTCCTCGGGCGTGTACCCTCGCAGCTTCTCGACGGAAGGGCTCACGTACGTGAGGCGGCGAGAGGCGAGATCGAGCGTCCAGATCACGTCGGCCGTGTTCTCCGCAATCAGGCGGTAGCGCTCCTCGGTGCCGCGCAGCACCTGCTCCGCGCGTTTGCGCCCGGAGATGTTGCGGGCGATGGCTTGGAAGCCCACGATCTCCCCGCCCTTCATGTAGGGAACGGAGCGCACCTCCACTGAAACCAAACTGCCGGCCTTGTCCCGCACATCGTATTCAACCATGTCATCGACGCTCTCACCCTTCACGATCCTCGCCAGGCGCGCTTTGTGGGTCGCCCATTGCCCCTCCGGCACAAGGTCCCAAATGGACATGGAGAGCATCTCGGTCTCGGTGAAACCGAGCTCGCGGCAAATGGTCTCATTGACCGACAGGAAGCTCCCTTTCAGGTCCACCAGGAAGATCCCGTCCGGGCTATGTGCAACCAGGGTCCGGTACCGCTCCTCGCTCTCGCGCAAGGCGCGCTCGGTCCGCTTGCGCTCGTCGATGTCGGCGTGCGAGTGCAGAGCGCCGACCAGCGCGCCGGCCTCGTCAAAGAGGGGGTCGGCCGCGATCCGTACCCAGCGATCGGCGAGAACGTACTCCGCTTCCTGATGGGCCTTCGTGGTCCACACCTTGGGCAACGGCCATTCCGACGGGTGCTCCGGTCCCCCGTGGATGAGGGCGCAGCACTCCTCGCCGACGATCTCCTCAGGCTTGCGACCGACGGAGGCGGCGAAGGTCCGGTTGCAGCGAAGGATCTTGCCCTGGAGATCGACCAGGCACAGCGCGTCGGTAATCGCGTCGAACGTGCGGTGCCAATCGGCGTCGGCCCCCGCCAACGTTGAGCCTGCCGGCTTACGACTGCTGGGCTTCCTTTGCATCGCTGACCCCCGCGACCGGCGCCCTCCTGCTCCGATCGCCGCCCACCCGATACCATCGGCGGCACGAAAACTTGCGCGTCAATGCGGAGGTTCGCAGGAAGGATACACCCGCCGCCCGCCGATTCCTACGTCGTCGCGGAGCACCGATCGAGACGTTCCGGTTGCGCGACTGGGAGTCCGAGACGAAGCCGATCGGGTCAGGCCGCGCTCCCTTGCGGCGTTTCGGCCACCCGGTCCCGCAACGCCGTTCACCAGGGGCGTCTGGCCCAGCGTCTTCAGCTACCCCTTACAACCATCGGAGGAAAAGATGGGCGACCCACTCTCTGATCCTGTCCGCCAGCGGTCTCCGCTTCCACGCATCCCATCGAACCTGGTCGGACTCCGCAAGATCCTTGGCGAACATCTTCTCCATCTCGACGGCGGTCTCACGGCTCAGAATGACCGCGTTCACCTCGTCGTTGCTGACAAAGCTCCAGTAGTCCATGTTGGTCGAACCGACCGTCGACCACACGCCGTCGATGACGGCTGTCTTGGCGTGCAGCAGGGCATTGTGGCGCTCGTAGACCTTGACCCCGGCCTTCAGAAGCCGCGAGTAGCTGTACCGCTGCGCATCGATTGCCAGTCGAGAATCGGTCGTCGACGGCACGATCAGCTTCACGTCGACGCCGCGCCGGGCGGCAGCGGTGAACGCCTTCAGGATCTGGTCATCGGGGATGAAATAGGCGTTGGTCAGATGAACGGAATGCTCTGCAAAGGTGATGGCGGACACGTACGCGACAAAGGTGAGCCTGTTCGTCTCTCCCGGCGTGCTGCCGACCGCTCGCACCAGAGCCGTGCCTTCGTCCTCGAGGTGAGGGAAGTAGCTCGGTGTCGCGAGGTCTGGACCCTTCTGTTTCACCCACGTGTCAAGAAAGAGCTTCTGAAACTCCGCCACGCCGGGGCCTTCGATCTGGACGTCCGTATCACGCCAGGGCAACGCCGGCTTGACGTCCACCTTTCGTCGGGAAATGCCACTCGAATAGACCTGGCTGATGTTGACGCCGCCGACGATGGCGAGTTTGCCGTCGGTGATCAGGATCTTGCGGTGATCCCGATGGATCAGTCCCCACTTGCCATGGGCCTTGAGCGGATTGATCTGGTTGAACTCGACGATCTGAACTCCGCCGTCGCGCAGGCGCTGGAAGAAGCTGTCGGTGGTGTTGGAACTGCCGACGCTGTCATAGATCAGATTGACCTGAACCCCCGCGGCCTGCCTCTGCAGCAGCAGGTCGGCAAATTTGCGCCCGGTCTCGTCATCCTCGAAGATGTAGCTCTCGAGGTTGACATTGACGCGGGCGTTCTCGATGGCCTTGAACATCGCCGCGTACGTCGCCGGTCCGTCAACGAGCAGGGTGACTCGGTTTCCCTTGGTCAGAGGGCTTTGGCTGACGGACTCCATGACGGCCGTTTGGCGCTCCAGGACGTCCGTCGGCGCGACCGACCGCTCGAGCCGTTCCATGATCCTCCGGCTGGTTTCGGGAGAGAGCAGTCCCTTGGCGGAAACCAGTTGACGAGGCTTCCGGCCAGCCGGAACCTCGCCGATCGTTTCGGAAACCCTCGGCAGAGTCGCACAGGCCGCACCAAAACCGAGGATTGAAATCGAAAGGAGGAGCAAAGGAAGAGGGCTGCCGATGCTCATTCGCGTGCGGGAAAACAGTTGCCTTGGTCCATGGCTGAGTATACACGCCGGCCTGATCCTCACCGACCGGGACACGGCGCCGCGGGATGGATAACGTTCCTTTCTCCCCTTGACTCGTGATCGCGACGGTCGAGGAAGGGTGAACAGGTCGGCGGCACGGGCCGCGGGCGGCCGCGCTCCACCCCAACCACCAGGCTGGGGGCGCTCCGCCAGCGGTCGGACCAAAGGGGTACGCTGTCGGAGGGCGGCACGGGCCGCGCCGTCGCCGCGAGGGCCGGCGGAACGTGCGGGGAGGCGCCATGGGCGAGATCGGCGAAATGCAGGTGATCCTCGGTGCGGGGGGCGCGGTCGGGACGCCGCTCGCGACCGAGCTGCTCGCGAGCGGCGCGCGGCTGCGCACCGTCTCGCGCTCCGGCGCCGGTCCGGACGGGGCGGAAAGGGTGCGTGCGGACCTCACCGACGCGGGAGCCGTCCTGCGGGCGGTCGAGGATGGCGCGACCGTGTACCTGCTGGCGGGCCTCCCGTACGACCGCAGGGTGTGGCGGTCGCAGTGGCCGCCGATCATGCGCAACGTCGTCGCTGCCTGCGCCGCCAAGCGGGCGCGGCTCGTCTTCTTCGACAACGTGTACATGTACGGCAAGTTCGAGGGCCCGATGACGGAGGCGACGCCGGTGAAGCCGGCGAGCGCCAAGGGCGCCGTCCGCGCCGAGATCGCCGGCTTCCTCCAGGGCGAGATGGCCGCCGGCCGCGTCACGGCGCTGATCGCGCGCGCCGCCGACTTCTACGGCCCGTACGCCGAGCGCAGCGGCATGCCCTCGATCCTCGTGCTGCAGCGCCTCGCGGCCGGCAGGGCGGCGCAGGTGCTGGCCCGGGCGGACGCGAAGCACTCCTACACCTACACGCTCGACTGCGCGCGGGCCCTGCCCCTGCTCGCCGGGGCGGACGACGCGTACGGCCAGGTCTGGCATCTCCCCACGGCGCGGCCGCCGCTCACCGGGCGGGAGTTCGTCGATCTCGCGGCCCGCGAGCTGGGCGTCCCGGCTCGGCTCACGGTCACGCCGCGCTGGACGGTGCGCGCGGCGGGCGTGTTCAACACGCTGCTGCGCGAGGTGGGCGAGATGCTCTACCAGAACGAGGGCGACTACGAGTTCGACTCCGCGAAGTTCGAGACGCGGTTCGCGTTCGCCCCGACCCCGTACGAGGCGGGAATCCGCCAGACGGTGGCGCGGATGAGGGGCGCGGCCCAGACCCATCGGTAGACGGCGGTCCCGAACCCCATCCGGGTCGGCCGGGGGGGAGCGCCTCGCCCACCCGGCGACCGGCCTCGGGTGAACAGGGCGCAGGGGCGGCGCGCGCCGGCGTCGCCCCTGCGCGAGGGCTCCACGGCCCGCGGCGCCGTCACGTCTTCGTCTTGGCGGCCGTCTCCATCTCCTGGACCATCTTCTCCAGGTTCTTCCGGTTCGCCTCGTCGGGCGCCTGCCCGACCGCGAGCTTCGCGTACTTGAGCGCCTCCGCGGTGCGGCCGACCGCCGCGTAGCCGCGCGCGAGGCCGACGTTGACCGGCCAGGCGTTCGGGTGCTTCTTGGCGTTGAGCTCGAACACCACCAGGGCCTTCTCGTTCTCCCCCCGGGCCTGGAGCTGGCGGCCGTACTGGTGCAGGTCCATGACGGTCGCCGTCGGGTGGTCGATCGCCTGCCGCCAGGTCTTCTCGGCCTCGGCGTTCATGCCGTTGGCGGCCTGGAGGTCGGCGAGCGTGCGCAGGGTGTTGAAGTTCTCCTCGCCGATGTACGGCAGGGTGACGGCGTTCTGCGCCCAGCCGAGCGCCTCCTTCAGGTTGGTCTTGTTGGTCAGACAGAAGTTGGCGGCTTGCTGCCACCCCTGCCAGTTGAACCCCGGCGCGTCGCGCAGCTGCCGGCGCAGGTTCTCGACGTAGAGCTCGGTGGCGTCGTCCACGGTGATCGTCCACGGGACCTCGAGGTACTCCCACTTCAACGCCACCGTCGCGCGGTCCGGCTGCCGCTCGGTGAACTCGTAGGTCAGCCAGTGGTTGTACTCGCACTTCCTGGGCTTGACCGTGACGCGCAGCGCGTCCTCGGCCGGGTTGTAGAAGAAGCTCCCCCACGAGGTCGAGTTCTTCGAGAAGATGACCGTCCACTCCTCGCGGCCCGGGATCATGTGCAGGCCGTACGACCCCGCCGGCAGCGGCTGCCCCTCGATCTTGACGCCGCGGGAGACCCGGAACACGGTGTTCTCGTTCGCGCCGGCGCGCCACGGGCACTGGTCGCCGCAGGTGCCGAACCCCAGGTTGGCCATCCCGTACGGCACCAGCTGCCCCCAGATCTTGCCCGTCCGGTCGCTGCCGTCGGGGGCGGTGACCTTCGGGGAGTTGTAGGTCACGTCGACCTCGACGAGGCCGATCCACTGCGACACCGACGCCTTCTGGTTCTTCCCGTCCGGCGGCAGCGTCACGACCTGCGCCGTCGCCGCGAGCGAAACCGTCGCCAGGGCGGCGGCGGCCAACGCCACGGTCCGCAAACTTCTCGCTTTCATCGCGTTTCTCCTTTCGTGGGCGGCCGATTCTACGTCCCGAGGCAGGGAAGGTTGCGGCGGATCGCGGCGCGCGCGGCGGGCGCATTTCGTGCCCGGGCCGCGGCGGGGCGGGCGCCCTCGACCGCCCGGTGGCCGCGTTCCGGCGCCGCGTGCCGTCTTGGGCCCGCGGTCCGGCGCGCTACTGGAACGTCACGGTCTGCGTCGCCTTCGGCGCCAGGGTCACCGTCGCCTGCCGCGCGCTCCCGTCCGGCGCGGTTGCTTCGACCAGGAACGCACCCGAGGCCACCCCGGCGCTCGTGCGGCCGCCCCGCGCCTCGACCCAGCCGAGCCGCACACCGCCGCCGATGTCGGCGAGCCAGAGCGGCGCCGGCAACCCGTTCTGGACGTCGGTCACGCGCACCCGCCACGGCGCCCCGCTCGCGACCACCGGCGTGATGATCGTCAGGCCCGCCGTCTCCCGCAGCTGCACGGTGATCGCCGGACCGGGGACCGCGATCGGCACCGTCGCCATCCCCTGGCCGACGAGCAGCGCGACGTAGCCGCCAGGCGGCACGCCGGAGAGCCGCGCGCGCCCCTCGGCGTCGCACGCCAGCCGCAGTTCGACCTGCGGCAGCTCGCCGCGGAACAGTTGCGCGTACACGGTGGATGGCGGCGTGCCATCCGGAGCGCGGACCGTGATGTCCACGCCCTGGTCGGGTTCGAGCAGGAACGTCGTTTCCGCCGCGCCGCCTTCGCCAACCGTGACCGCGGCCTCCGCTCCGGCGAAGCCGCTCGCGCTCGCCTGCAGCCGGTACGCGCCGGCCTCCAACTCGCGGCAGGTGAAGGCGCCGCTCGAGTCGGTGGTGACGGCGCGCAGGTACCTGGACTCGCCGTCGCGCCGCGCCTTGACGACGGCCTCGGGGATCGGCGACCGGTCCCGCACCGCGAGCACCCGGCCGCTCACCTCCCCGACCGGCACCTCGAGGTCGAGCGTCGTGTCGGATTGGACGTTCAGCCGCCGCGTCACGAGGAGTCGCCCGTCGAGGTCGTTCACGCTCACCTCGACGTCGCCGGCCGGCACCGCGGCGATCGCAAACGCCCCGGCGGCGTCGGTGGTCGCCGTGCCCGAGCCGCGGGCGGCGGTCGCGTTGACGACGAGCATGGCGACCGGGCCGGCCGGCCGCCTCACCGTCCCATCGATCGTCACGCCGCGCCCGAAGTCGATCTCCACGCTCGCGGTCTCGCCGGCCTTGACCTCCACCGGCACGGCGCGCTGGCGGCCGCCGCCCCGCACGACGGCGCGGACGGTCCCTGCGCCCTCGCGCACCCCCTCGAGACGGAAGCTCCCGTCGGCCGCGGGCCGAGCCGTGCTCCCGCCAGCGTAGATCTCGCAGGCATCGAGCTCGGCCGCGGAGAGGCCGCTCACCGTGCCGACGACCGTTCCAGTGGCCTCGAGCGTGACCTCGACCGTCGCGGTGCGCCCGGCCTCGACCTTCACCCGCTGCGTCCGCGCCGAGCCTGCGCGCGCCTGCACGTAGACGCCGTAGTCGCCCGGCGGCACCTGCTCGAGCGAGAACGCGCCGGCCTCGTCGGTCGTGGCGTCGCCGGGGGACGGGCCGCTGCCGAAGATCCGCACCGTGGCGCCGGCCACCGGCGCGCCCTCCGCGCTCTTGACCCGCCCCTGCACCGCGCCCGAGCGCTCGAGGCGGAGGACGACGTCCTCGGCGCCCGCCTGGGCCATCGTTCGCCCGTTGCCGCCGTCATCGGCGCGGGCGCGCACCTCGTACTTCCCCGGCGCCAGGCCGTCGACGACGAACGTGCCGTCCGGACCGCTGCGCGCCGAACCGAACGTCGCGCCGACGCGCATGCCGAGGGAGACGTCGATCGCGCCGCCCGCCGCCTGCGCGGTCACCTGCACGCCGGGCGCCGGCTGGCCGGCGGCATCCACCACCCGCCCGCGCAGCTCGAGACCGCGCTTGAGCGCGATCGTGAGCGGCGGCACGTCGCCTTCGGCGGGCAACCGCACCTGCTGCTGGTAGCTCTGGTAGTGCGGCGCGCGCACCCAGAAGTTGTACTCGCGCGGGCTCAACCCCTCGAGGCGGAACTCGCCGCCGTCGTCCGTCTGCCCCCTCGCGCTGGTCTGCGTCGAGTACATGATCCCCGCCCCGCCCCCGCTCACGCGCTCGACGATGCTCATGGCCGCCACGGCGGCGTCCTTGATCGCCGCGCGGGTCTCGGCGTCCAGGACCTTGCCGGTCAACACCCGCCCCTTACCCATGCGCAGCACGACTTCGCCGCTCGGCGGCAGCACGACCTTCTCCGGCGCCGCCATCACGAACCCCTTGCGGCGGGCCAGGAGGTAGATCTCGCCCTCGCGCGGCAGGTCGGGGATCGCGAACCGCCCCTCCCCGTCGCTGCGCGCGGCCACGCCGCCCGCCGCGTCCGCCACGGCGCCGAGCGAGACATCCGCGTCCGCGACCGCGGCGCCGGCCTCGTCCACGACCCGGCCCTTGACCTCCACGCCGGGCTGCAGCACCTGCGTGCCGAGGTCGCTGCCGGCGGACGCAACCTCCGCGTCCAGCACCCGCGGCACGTAGCCCGGCAGGTGCAGCAGCACCCACGTCTTCCCCGCCGCGAGCGCGGTCAGCGCGGCCTTGCCGTCGCCGTCGGTGGTCGCGGCCGCCGCGGGCTCGCGGGAGCGGAGGAAGGCCGGGTCCGGCCGCCAGACGCCGGGGCGCTCGCCCGCCTCGCGCGCGAACGCCTGCACCGTCACGCCGGCCAGCGGCACGCCGGCGGGGTCCTCGACCCGCACCGCCAGCGTCGTCCCCGGTTTGAACGTGAGCGTCGCCCGGACCTGACTGCCGGCCGTGGAGACGACCGGCCCGTGCTGCGCCGCCGGGAAGCCGGCGCGCGTCGCGCGCAGCCGCACGAACCCCGCCGGGATCGTAGGCAGGGTGAACCGCCCGCCGCCGTCGCTCACGCCCCAAGCCAGGACGGGAAGGCCGAGGCTCTCGGCGGAGGGGCGGATCCCGGGCGCCCCCCGCAGCGGCGGCAGGTACCCCCACACCGGCACGCCGGCGATAGGGTGCTGCGCGGCATCCTGGACGAGACCCTCGACGCGCACGGCGGCGGCGAGCACCAGAGCGATCGGCAGGTCCGCACTGGTCACGTTGACGCTGGCCATCGACCACCCCGGCGCCCACACCCACAGCAGACCGCCGCCGTCTGACCACGGCAGCCGCGCACGGCCGCCCGACGCCCAGATCAGGCCGTCCCGCGCGATCGCGTTGGGGATCCAGCCCGGCGCGAGCAGCAGCCGCGCCGGCCCCGTCCAACTCACCTCGAGCGAGCCGCGCGGTGGGGCCGTGATGACGACCGGCCCCGGCGTGTCCGGGCGCACCAGCGTCCGCCCGGCCCGCGTCTCGCTCCACGCCACGACGGCGCCTTCGCGCTCGGAGGAAACCTGCACCGTGGCAGCGCCGTCCTTGCCGGTCACGACGGCGGTGCCCTCCGGCGCGGCAACGCCCGCGACCTCGACGCCGCCGACCGGCTCACCCCGCTCGTCCACGACCTTGCAGGCGACCGGGTGGGACGAGAGCCGCACCTCGACCGCTCCGACCGCCGGCAGCGTCCGATCGACCCGACCCCACCGCCCGTCGCGGCCGACCGCGACGGTGCCGAACGAGCCCGAGGCCGGCACCCACCACGTCAGGTAGCCGTTCGCGTCGGTGCGCTGCGTCGGCAGGTACGGGCACCAGAACCCGTAGCCGCTGTCGCCGAAGCCCGAGCGTGCCAGATACCCCTGCGCGGCGACGCCCGCTTGGGGCTTGCCGTCGCGGGTCACGCGCACGCGCAGCTCGCGCCCCGCGGGCAGCCACACCGCCGGGAGGTTGGCCTCCTCGGGCAAAGTCAGCGCGAAGCGGGCCCCGACGTGCCCCGCGGCCATCGCCTCGATCTGCAGCGGCGGCGCCGCGTTCGGCAGGTCGAGCGCGAACGCCTCCCCGCCCGCGACCTGCACGGTCCCGAGCGGCGCGTCGGCCAGCTTCGGGTTGGCCCGCAGCGCGTCCCCCTGCGCCCACGCCACCACCGTCACCCGGGCGCCGGGCTTCTCCGTGTCCACCCGCCCGCGCAACGTGAGTGCGGCGGCGGGGGCCGTGCCGGCGAGGACGAATGCGGCCGCGTACGCGAGAAGACGGCGAACCTGAGCTGAGACGGCCCCCGCCGGGCGATCACCTGTCCTGTGCATGGGCAGGATTCTAGCGCGTTGTCCTCGCATGCGACCGGCGCGACGGGGTGCAGCCACGCCCCCGATCCATCGTCTGCAAAAGTGTAACAATGGGGTACCTGGTACCGTAAGAAACCGCCGGCGGCGGGTCCGCGTACCGTGGGGAGGAGGTGGCACGTGCGCGCTCTCTTCGGGCCCGACCGCGATCTCACCTGGGGTCTCGCCGTCGCGATCATCAGCCTGGGGCTCTCGGTCGTGATCGGCCGCCACCAGGGACACCTGGCCGACTTCGCGTCCGGTCTCTTCCTCGGGCTTTCGCTCTCCCTATCCGTCCTCTACCTGGTGCTCATGCCACGGCGGCGCCGCGCCGGCGAACGATCGTAGACGAGCCGAGCGTGCCCGGGCCGCGACCGACCCGCACGGGGGCTCACGCACGCCGCAACCGGAGGCCGTCACCGGACGGCGCTAGCGCAGCATCTTCCACAGGTACGCGTACTGCAGGCCGGTGACGTACGCCGTCTGCTTGTTCAGCGCGCCCGTGCCGTGACCGCCCTCGGTGTTCTCGAAGTAGTAGACCGGGTGCCCGAGCGCCTCGAGCTTGGCGGCCATCTTGCGCGCGTGCGCCGGGTGGACGCGGTCGTCGCGCGTGTTCGTCCAGAAGAACGGCGTCGGGTAGTGCGCGTCCTTGCGCAGCAGCTGGTACGGCGACCACGTCCTGATGTAGGCCCAGTCCTCGGGCTTGTCCGGGTCGCCGTACTCCGCCGTCCAGCTGGCGCCGGCGAGGAGGTGGTTGAAGCGCCGCATGTCGGCGAGCGGCACCTGCGCGACCACCGCGTGGAACAGCTCGGGCCACAGCGTGAACGTCCCGGAGACGAGCAGGCCGCCCTGCGACCCGCCCATGATGCCGAGGTGGCGCGGCGAGGTGACCTTGCGCGCGATGAGGTCACGGGCGACCGCGGCGAAGTCCTCGAAGTTGCGCATGTGGTTGGCCTTGACGGCGGCGTTGTGCCACGCCGGGCCGAATTCGCCGCCGCCGCGGATGTTGGCGAGAACGTACACGCCGCCGCGGTCGAGCCACGCCGAGCCGACGACGCCGCTGTACATCGGCAGCTCCGCCACCTCGAACCCGCCGTAGCCGTAGAGCAGCGTCGGCGCCGCGCCGTCCGCCTTGAACCCCCGCGGCGTGACGAGGAAGTAGGGGATCTTGGTGCCGTCCTTGGAGACCGCTTCGAGCTGCTTGACCTCGATGCCCGCGGGGTCGAAGAACGCCGGCATCGCCTTGACCTTCGCGAGCGGCGCCGCGCCGTCGCCGAGCCAGAGCGAGGGAGGCGTCAGGAAGTCCTGGTAGGTGAAGAAGAACGTGTCCGTCTCGTCGCTCGCCGCCACCGGGTCGGCGGTGCCGAGCCCCGGCAGCGTCAGCTCCGAGCGCGTCCAGGCGCCGCGCACGAGCGCGAACGAGTTGGCCCGGCTGTGCACGTGGTCGAGGACGAACACGAGCAGGCGGTCGGCGGTGCGGGCGACGCTGGCGAGCGACACCCGCTCAGCGGGCTCGAACAGCACGTCGCAGCGGCGGCCGCCGCGCAGCAGCTCGTCGAGCGGGATCGCCAGCAGCGAGCCGGCGCGGTAGGTGCCGTCGCCGACCGTCCAGTCGGAGCGCAGCGAGAACACCACGCGGTCGCGGAAGAACGCCTGCAGCTCGGCGTCCTCGGGCAGGTCGAGCTTGACGAGGCGCCCGCCGAGCAGGAGGAACCTCTCCTCGCGGAAGAACGCCGGCATGCGCGTGACCACGTCGTAGCGACCGTCGGAGAGGATCTCGGTCGTCCCGCCCACCGAGACGTCCTCGGGCCGGCCTTCGAACACGGTCCGCGCCTTCTCGAGCGGCGTGCCGCGGGTCCACAGCTTCACGATGCGCGGGTACCCCGAGGAGGTCAGCGACCCGGGGCCGAAGTCGGTGCCGACCCAGAGCGTGTCGAGGTCGCGCCACGCCACCCGCGACTTCGCCTCCGGGAGCGCGAAGCCGCCGGCCACGAACTGCTTGGCGACGGTGTCGAACTCGCGCACGACCGCGGCGTCGGAGCCGCCGCGTGACAGCGTGATCATGCAGCGCCGGTACTCGGGCGCCAGGCACTGGGCGCCGTGGAACACCCAGTCGACGCCCTCGGCCTTGGCGAGGGCGTCCACGTCGAGCACCGTCTCCCACGCGGGCGAGGACGTCCGGAACGACTCGAGGGTCGTGCGGCGCCAGAGCCCGTGCTGGTGGTCGCCGTCGCGCCAGAAGTTGTACACCGCGGCGCCGAGCACGTCGGGGGTCGGGATCTTCTCCTTGGAGTCGAGGATCGCGAGCGTCTTGGCGGCCGTGGGGGCGAACTCCGGCACGGCCTCCAGCACCTTGGTGGTGCGCGCGTTCTGTTCCTTGACCCAGGCCAGCGCCCGGGCGCCCTGGACATCCTCGAGCCAGAGGAACGGGTCGACCTCGTCGGCGGCGGACGCCGCCCAGGGAACCAGCACGCTCACCGCTACCGCCGCCGCCAAGATCCTGCTCGCCACGCCTCACCTCCACCGCTCGGGCCGCTCGAGATCGACGCCGGCCGAGCGCCACGCCCGGCCGGTTTGCCTGCCACCGAGGCCGACCGTGGCGGGCCCGGCATTATCCCATGCGGCGACGCGAGCGGCGGATGAGATGGCGCGCCGAGAGGGACTCGAACCCCCAACCGCCTGATCCGAAGTCAGGTGCTCTATCCATTGAGCCATCGGCGCGCGCCCCGCGGCCGCGACAGTATCGCGCACAACCCCGCGATGCGCTCGACCGCGCGTTCGCCCGCCGCCACCCGCTCCCGGCTGCCGGCGTTCGCGGCGCCGCCGGTCGCCTCGTCGCGGAACCGGCCGCCCGTGCCCCGGCAAGGCGTAGGATTTGCGCATGGGGCGCCCCGAGCCGGCCGGCCCAACCGACCGCGCCTTCGGCCGCCCGCCGCTTCACGAACCTTGGAGGGACCACACGATGGGCAAGACGCTCAGGCTCCTCGCCGCCGTTCTCCTTCTCACCGCTCCCGCGTCGGCCCAGGCGCCGTCGTTCCGCGACCAACTGCTCGATCGCCTGATCGGGTCGTGGGTCCTCCACGGCACCATCGCCGGGAAGGAGACCACGCACGACGTCGTCGCCGAGTGGGTGCTGGCTCACCAGTACGTACGCCTGCACGAGGTGTCGCGCGAGAGGAACGGCCGCGGCCAGGCGGAGTACGAAGCGCTCGTCTTCCTGGGCTGGGACCGGCCGTCGAGCCGGTACGCCTGCCTGTGGCTCGACTCGACCGGCGGCGGCGGCCTCTCGGCCCAGGCCATCGCCTATGCCGCGCGCCGCGGCGATGAGATTCCGTTCCTGTTCAAGGCCGCGGACGGCAGCCTGTTCCACACGACGTTCGCGTACAGCCGCAGCACCGACAGCTGGACGTGGGTCATGGACGGCGAGGAAGGCGGCAAGCTGCAGCCGTTCGCGCGGGTCACGCTCAAGCGCAGGTAGGAACCGGAACTCGGGTTGGCCCGGCGGCCGTTGGACTCCGCCTGTCCGCCGACGGCGACCCCGCGCGCGCACGGCCGGGACGACGTCGCCACCTGTCTACCGTGCTACGATCCAAGGCAGGGGCTTGGAACGAGGTCCGATCGCTCTTGGTTGAAGGCAGCATGGAAAAGTACGACTACCTCGACGGCAAGTACGAGCTTCTGGAAAAGCTCCACGAGGGGGGCATGGGCACCATCTACAAGGTGCGCCACCGCCTGCTCGACGAGATCCGCGTCATCAAGGTCATGCGGCCGCAGCACGAGACGAACGAGGGTCTGCGCGCCCGCTTCCTGCGCGAGGCCCAGATGGCCGTCCGATTGCGTCACCCGAACATCGCGCAGATGTACGACTTCGCCTTCGACGAGTCGGGCCGCGGCTACATCGTCATGGAGTACGTCGCGGGCATCTCGCTGCAGCAGATGCTCGACCGGGTGGGCGCCCCGTCTCTGCGGCTCTCGCTCGACATCGCCCGCCAGACGCTGACCGGCCTCGGCTTCCTCCACCGCAAGGGCATCGTCCACCGCGACATCTCCCCCGACAACCTCATGGTGGCGTGGGACGAGTCCGGCCGGCCCATGGTCAAGCTCATCGACCTCGGCATCGCCAAGGTCGTCACCAGCACCACCGCGCTCACGGTGAGCGGGACGTTCCTCGGGAAGCTCCTGTACGCGTCGCCCGAGCAGTTCGGCGGATCGGCCGACAAGGTGGACCAGCGCAGCGACATCTACTCGTTCGGCGTGGTCCTCTACGAGCTGTTCACCGGCAACCACCCGTTCCCCGGCGCCAGCCCCCAGGAGCTGATCGCCGGGCACCTCGTCAAGCCGCCACTCGACTTCGCGATCGGCGACCCCGACGGGCGGGCCCCGGACGACCTGCGGGCGATCGTGCTCAAGGCGATCGCCAAGAAGCCCGACGACAGGTATGCCAGCGCGGAGGCTCTCGACGAGGCGCTGGCCACGGTGCAGGCCCGGTTTCCGCTCGACCCGGACGAGTTCACCAGAATCCTGCAGGCGCACGACGCCTCACAACCGGGCACGAGGATCCCAAAACCCGCGCCCGGCAGCACCCAGCGGCACATTGCCGCTCAGTTCGGGATGGCGGCCACGCCGCAACCGATCTCGTTGCCCGACGCGCCCGATCCCCACTCCACCGCTCCGACCTTGCTGGCCCCACCGAACGGCGCCGCCAGCGCGAGCCCGGTCCGGCAAGGCGGGGTGAACCCGGAAACCGCCGCCGCGACCCAAACGAATCCGCTGCCGATCCCGCCGCCATCCCCTCCCGTGCCGGCGGTTAAGGCCGCCGGACCCGTGGCTGACGAGGGGGCGCCCGCCGCCCCCGCGCCCGCCGCGGCCAAGACGCCCGCAGCCGTCGCGAAACCGGCGATCGGGAAACGGACGCCCTGGCTCTTGCTCGCCGCGGGGGGTGCCGTGGCGGTGATCGCGGTGGGGTTCGTCGTCGGCCGCGGGATCGTGGGCCGCGATCGCCCGCCCACCGCGACGACGGTCGCGACCCCGGCCGAGCCTGCGCTGCAAGTCTCGCCGATGACCGAGCCCGCCGCCGCGCCGACCCGCACCGATCTCGAGAGCGCCGTTGCCGCCGGAAGCGTGGGGCGTCTCAAGGCCCTCCTCGCGAACCTGTCGGACGCCGACCGTGCGGCCATCGCCGCCGCCCCCGGCGGTGCGCAACTCCTCGATCTGGCCCGGCGCAGCGTCGAGGCCGACGCGGCGCTCGCGCGGGCGGCCAACGCCAAGAACTGGGCGGCGGCCCTCCAGGAGGCCTCCGCGCTGGTCGCGCTCCTCCCGGCCAGCCGGGAGGCGCGGCAGGAGCGGGAGAGCGCGGCCGCAGCGCTCGAAGCTCAGGCGGACGCCCTGGTCCGCCAGGGCCAGGCCGATGCCGCGTTCGCCAAGCTACAGGCGTTGCAGCGAGCGTGGCCGCAGCGCCCGGGCCTCGAGGCCCGTTTGGCCGGCGTCCACGCCGCCCGGAAAGCGGAGTCCGGCTTCGCCGCGGCGCTCGCTGCCGCCGCGGCCGCGGAGCGGCAGCGCCGGCCCGAGCAGGGGTTGGACGCGCTGGCGCAGGTGACCCCGGACGCGCGCTGGAGGGAACGGTTTGCCGCGGCCCGGCAGCGCCTCGAGAGCCTGCTGGCCCAGCTCGACACGGCGCCCCCCGTCGTCCGTCTGAAGCCCGGCTCCAGGACCAGCTACTCCAAGGGCAAGGCGTTCCTGCTTTCCGTCATCGTCACGGACGACTACCGGGTCAAGAGCGTCACCGTGATGGCTCGCCAGGAAGGCGCCGCCGCCTACCAGGAGTTGCCCGCGCACAGCACCGGCACCGACGAGTACACGGTCGAAATCACGCCGCAGTTCCACGACAACAAAACCGTCGAGCTCTACGTCGTGGCGACGGACTTTGCCGGGCACTCGTCACGTCTCGGCACCGCCGAGCAACCCCTCCGCATCAAGAAGCGCTGGCTGTTCTGATCCCGGCCGCCCGGCGTGCCGCTCAGTTCCACTGCGCCGGGTCGTCGTCCGGCGGCCGCGTGACGGCGCCGCCGGCGGGCGCTCGCTCCTCCAGCGCCCACCCCTCGCGCAGCAACGCGTCGCGTTTCCTCCTCCGTCGGATCGCGAGCAGCGCAAGCACGGTGATTCCCATCCACAGCGCCGTCGTGCTGGTCACGAACGGCACCCACGTCGTCCAGAACGTCTCCTTCTGGAAGTAGCTCCGCGCGAAGCGACCGACGCTGTTTCCGGTGGCCGCGGCGAAGGAGTCTTCGAAGGCGGCGCCGTGTGCGACCCCGGCGAGCACCCTCCCCACCACGTCGTCGCCGTGCCGCCGCAGCAGATAGCGAACGAGCGCGGCCGAGACCGCGTACGACCGGGCCGCGGCCGCCGCATCGCCCGAGAAACCCGCGTCCACCTCGGCGAGGGAGCGCGGCCCGTGCCCGATCGTGGCCAGGGCGACGCGGGCGCCGTCTTCGATCCCCCACTCGCGCGCCGCCACCGTCGCCGTGCCCTCGTTGAACCACCGGGGCACGGCGCCGCCGCCCGCGGCGCGCGCGAGCAGCAGGTGCGCGATCTCGTGGTGAAGCAGCGACTCGAGGTTGCCGTCGGGGTACGAGGGGACGCGACCGGGAAAGATCACGACGGTGCCGAGCTCGGGAACCGCGTAGCCGCTCACCCACGACGCGACGTTCGCCGCGAGCCGTGAGCCCTCGGGCGCGAGCACGACGCGGATCGGCGGGAGCAGCCCTTTGATCCCCACCAGCCGCAGCAGCGACGGCCACTCCCCGACCGCGAGGGCGCGCACGGCGGCCGCCTGGCGCGCGAGCGCCGGCGGCGCCTCGACCTGCAGCGCCAGCGCCCCTCCGGCTCGCGTGTCGGCGGCCGCGGCCGCGAGCGCGAGGCCGAGGGCCGCCGCGCCCGCAATCGACCCGCGCCACCGCCGCCGTCGGCCCTTCACGTCCGCCTCCCGGCCCAGGCTAGCAAATTCGCGTACGGCTCTCGCGCCTGGGCGAGGCGGCGCCCGTCCGCGCGGCCCGTGCGCCTCCGGCGGGGCGCCGCGGATCAGGACGCGGTCGGGTAATCGGTGTAACCCTTCGCTCCCGGGGTGTAGAACGTCGCGGCGTCCGGCGCGTTGAGCGACAGCCGGCGCTCGAGCCGGGTCACGAGGTCGGGGTTGGCCAGGAACGGTCGCCCGAACGCGATGAGGTCGCCGCGACCCTCCTTGAGCGCGGCCTCCGCCGTGGCGCGGTCGAAGCCGCCGGAAAGAATGAACGTGCGCGGCCACGCGCGGCGGAGCGCGAGCTTGAGCTCCTCGGGGACCGTCGGCGCACCCATCGCGGAGTGGTCCACGACATGGACGTACACCAGGCCCGTGGACGCGAGCTTCGGCACCAGCACCGTATAGGTCTCCTCGATCTCGGGGTAGGGCTTCATCCCGGCGTTGACGCCGTAGGGCGAGAGGCGGATGCCGACACGCTCGCCGCCGATCGCGAGCGCCACCGCCGTCGCCACCTCGAGAGCGAATCGCTGGCGCTTCTCGACCGAGCCGCCCCAGTCGTCGCCGCGCCGGTTGGTCTGGGGGCTCAAGAACTGCTCGATGAGGTAACCGTTGGCGCCGTGCAGCTCGACGCCGTCGAAACCCGCCGCGATCGCGTTGCGCGACGCGCGGACGTACTCATCGATCGCTGCGCGCACCTCGGCGTCGGTCATCGCCCGCGGCACCGGGTGTGGCTGCAGGCCCCTGGCGTCGGTGTACATCTCGCCCTCGGCGGCGATCGCGCTGGGGGCGAGCAACTCGGCGCCCGCAGGCAGGTTGAGCGGATGGCCGACGCGGCCGGTGTGCATGAGCTGGACGAAGATGCGGCCACCCCGCTCGTGCACCGCGCCGGTGACCGTCCGCCACCCGGCGACCTGTGCCTGCGACCAGATGCCGGGGATGCGCGGGTAGCCGGTCCCGTTCGGCGACGGCGACGTGCCCTCCGTGACGATCAACCCGGCGCCGGCGCGCTGGCCGTAGTACTGGGCCATCAGGTCGTTGGGGGTGTTGCCATC
The DNA here is from genome assembly GCA_004298115.1 of Acidobacteriota bacterium. Classification (GTDB taxonomy): domain Bacteria; phylum Acidobacteriota; class Thermoanaerobaculia; order Thermoanaerobaculales; family Thermoanaerobaculaceae; genus RBG-13-68-16. The sequence goes on along the minus strand of SCRJ01000103.1, from coordinate 4,343 downwards.
GATCGCCCGACTGCGCGTCATCGGCGCCATGACGATCCGGTTTCGCAGCGGCAGCGGGCCGAGGGTCGTGGGTGCGAACAACGAGGTTTCCGCCATGGTCTGTCTCCCTCTTCTGGTGGTGCCTTCGGGGGTTGTGCGGCGCGCTCCGGCGCGGCCGGTTCGCCACGCTGCCGTCGCGGCTACGCGACTGATACCAACCGACGCCAGGCGGGCCGAATTCCTCGGGGAGCTCCGGCGGCGCCGCTTGAGCGAGGGAGGCGCATCGGACGCGGGTTCGGGGCGATGCCGGCTTCCTCGCAACCATCCTGGTTTAGGATTCGAGCCATGAGCGAAGCGCCCACGGCACGCGTCCGCGAGGAGGACCGCCTCCTCTCCGAGTACCTGCGCAAGATCGAGCACTGCGTCGGGGTGCTCACCCCCGCCGAGGTCTGGTGGCGGCCGAACGTCCAGTGCAACAGCGTCGGCAACCTCCTCCTCCACCTGTGCGGCAACCTCTCGCAGTGGGTGCTCGCCGGTCTCGGCGGTGCCGCGTTCGAGCGCCACCGCCGCGAGGAGTTCGCCGCCGGAGAAGGCGGGGACCCCGCGGCGCTCGTGGCTCGCCTGCGCGACGTCGTGACCGCGTGCCGGGCCGTGGTCGCCCGCCTCACCGACGACGACCTCGTCCGGGTCCACACCATTCAGGGCATCACGCGCACGGGCACCGGCGTCCTCCTCCATGCGGTCGAGCACATGGCGTACCACACCGGACAGATCGTCTACGTCGCCAAACAACTCGCCGGCGAGCGCGCCGAGATCGAGTTCTACCCCCACCTGAAGTGAGGGCCGCGCGGTCGCCGCGGGCGCCGCTAGTTGTTGCACCTGTACGCGTGCTCGTAGCCGTTGTTCGCGGGCGTCGCCCCGGGGCACGGGATGCGGTACGTGAGGTTGAAGATGTCCCGGTTCTGGCTGGCGTAGTGGCACATCAGCTCGTTGACCCCGGGAACGACGTTCGACCCCGTCACGAACACCTTGACCTCGTTGAGGTTGGAGGCATTGTAGGTGGCGCCGTACTTGCTGTGCAGCTCGTTGTTGTCGAGCTGCGCCTTGACGGTCAGCTCGCGGGCGCAGCTCCGCACCACACCGGTGTTCGGCGTCAACCTGAGCACCGGCGTCCTCGCCGCCGCCGGCTTTGGTGGGATCAGCGCAGGAGGCGCCGCGAACGCCATCCCCGAACCGACCGCCGCGGTCACGACACAGGCCAGAACGATCTTCATCGGATCCTCCCTCGACGGGATCACCCCGCCCTTCGCTCGTCATGAAATGTGAGATCTCCCACGAGCGTAATCCCGACGTGATGGCCGGTCAAGGCGACGGCGGCGAGACGGCGGCGCGCCTGGGCGCCGGCTCGACCAGCGTGACCTCCGGGTCGAAAACTGGTTCGCCAAGAACGGGCGCGACGCCATCGCCCGCGGCGTCGTCACCGCAGTCAAGGAGCTCAAGCGAAAACCCTGTGCTGCGTCCGCCGCGACAACGAAGCACCCAGACCCATCAAGTGGAGCTACTCCGACGCAACGCACCGCATCCGCAGCACCAGGTCCGGTTCAGCTGGTAGTAGACGCGAGTGCGCAGCGGGCGCCAGGTGTCGCTGCAGGTCCGGAGGCGGGGCGGGCGACGGTGGCCGCCGGCGCGGGGATTGGCGACCGGGTGCCGACGAGCTGGGACGACCTGCCGGGGTTCACTCGTCGCCCGCCCCTGTAGGCCGGCGTTCATCCCCCCGCCCGCGCACCAGGCTGGAGGTCGCGGCCGCCAGACCGAGCGCCAGCAGCGGCGATAGCACGAGCACGTCTCAGCGCCGGTCCGGCGACCAGGAGAACGTCCGCCGCGCCAGACGCACGAGGCGCCCGACCGGATCGACCTCGTTGCCGCGCCCGCCGCGGGGCCCCCGGGCGCGGGGTTCGCCCGGCCCGAGCGAGCCCGCCACACTCGTCCTTGACACCGCGCCGCAGCGACGTATCATCGCTTTGTACGAGATCGCGACTGCGTTTCGATTGCATTCAGGGGCGACCACAGACCAACGGTATGGGGGCCACCGGCGGGCGGCAACGCGGGCGAAAGCCGTCGCTCGCGCCGTCGCCGGCGTCCGGGCCGCCCCCGGAAAGGGGGTACGCATCATGCGAGACACGACCTTCTTCAAGCCGACGGTGGCGGTCGCCGTCTTCGTGACGCTGCTGGCGTTCAGCACGCCGGCGAGCGCGTATCAGTCGTACGGCGGAGGGTTGACCGTCCAGGACGAGCAGTGGCCTTCGCGGGCGTTCGACACCGTCTACGACAACGCCAACGTTATCAAGGCGAGCATCGACCACGCGTGGGGCGCGCAGACGGACCCGATCTGCGACATGGTGAGGCAGTTCGCGATGAAGCCGGGCGCGATCCGCAACGACATCTCGGTCCTCAAGGTCACGTGCAACTTCGCGCCCAGCGGCTCCCTGTGGCTGGACCCGTCGCAGCTCGGCAACCAGGTCGTGGGCCTGCGTTACCTCGTCCCCGGCAACTCGATCGACATCGTCACGTCGAAGCCGGCGCCCGACGCCGGAACCGTGGCCCTCGGCGTCGTCACGGGCGGCGCCAGCACCGCACTCGAGTACGGTCCGGACAACCCGGAGTTCACGATCGCGTTCGACATCTCCGCCGACGTCACGGCCGCGATCCAGAACATGAGCCTGACCATCTCCTCCGCAGTCGCCAACGTCCGGAACGTGCACTTCAACTCGAAGAACTTCCTTGCCGGCCTGGCGCTCGCGTTCCAGCCGTCGATCCGGCAGCAGGTCGAAAGTGCCGTGCAAAAGCAGCAGGTGGACCTCAAGAGCCAGGTCGCCAACAGCCTGGCGCTCATCGACGTGGCGTTCGCTCCGCTGAAGGACCAGGGGTACACCCAGGTCGACTCCTCGTTCGCGGGCGGCAAGCTCCTGCTCCGTTTCGTCGGGAAGACGTACAAGGTGCCGACCACCGGCCCGGGTCGGATCAGCGGCGCCGTCTACTTCGCGCCGCCGAGCGGGCAACCGAACCCCGCGACTCTTTGCGCGATGCTGTCGGTCCAGGCGGAGACGCCTGACAGCTTCAACGACATCAGCCGGTTCAACGTGACCAACATGGAACAGGTGGGTCAGACCGGGCCGATCACGGGCGGTCCGGCGCCGGCGCAGCGCTACGAGTGCTCGTACTCCGTTTCCTCGGTCCCGGTCGGGGTGCCGGTGACGATCGTGGTGCGGGCGCCCGCGACGAGCGCCGGCCTGGCGTCACCGTCCCCGGTGGGCTGGAGCGGGACCGTGACGCTTCCCGGGTTCGGCGCCGCGGCGTCGCTGAGCTCGGCCCAGCTGGCGCCCTCGTACCCGGTCGCGCAGCGACCGAACGGCGCCACGCGGGCGGCCTACCGCCCGGTCTCCCCCGGGCTGCACCCCGCGGCCACGATGATGCGGCCAGGCATGCGCACGGCGATGGCCCCGGTCGCGGCGTTCTCGGTCCCACCCCCGTCGGTCGCCGGGAACACCGCCAGCAACATGAACTTCACGCTGGCCTGGCAGGGGATGCCGCGCTGAGGCGACGTGCCGCACGGGCGCTCACGCCTGGCGGTACGGCGGGGGGCGCCGGAGCCGGAGAATCGACCGCTACGACCGGCGCCCCTGTCGCGCGGCGTCACGGCGACGCCGTGCAACCGGGCGACACCGCGATGCCCGCCGCTCCCGGCTCGGGGACGGGCTGGGCGGCAGGGACCGCTTCGGCGCGGACGATGAACCGCTTCGGCGCGGAACCCTCGTAGTCGAACGGGTAGCACGTGACCAGCGTGAGGGTCCTGCCGGCCGAGTCGTCGAGTACCGAGACGTCCGTGGGGACCACCACCCACGTGCGCGCGACGGTGTAGCGGAACGCGCCCTTCGGCGTGGTGAGGGTGATGGCGTCGCCGATACGAATGTGACGCAGGCCGTAGAACAGCGTCGTGCGGTGGGCCGCGAGCGCGACGTTACCGACGTCGGGGGGCAGCGGCGTCTCCGGGAAATGCCCCACGGCCCGCCGGATCGTGCGGTCGTCGACGCCCTCCAGAATCGGCGCCGAGACGCCCACGCGCGGAATCTCGATGCGGCCCAGCGTGGGTTCGGCCGGCGAAACCGGCGCGAACGAACCCGGGTCTTGCTCCCGCAGCTTGGCGCCGGTCCGCGACCCGGCGGGCGCCGCGGTGCGGGCGGACCCGGCGACGGCGAGCAGCGCGGCGACGATCACCAGCGCGCGCCGCGAAACGCCCGTAACCCTCGCAATGTTCATCGACGAACCCCCGTCGGATCAGACTCGATGCTCGCACCCGGGGGGGT
>SCRJ01000102.1 GCA_004298115.1 Acidobacteriota bacterium | reverse complement strand
ACGGCCTCGGCGGCGGGATCTCGCTCGCCGGTTTCTTCGCCCTGATCACCGGCGCCTGGGTTTGGACGCTGCCCGAGACCCGGGGCACGAAGATCGGCGTCGAAGGTCGTTGAGCCGGACGGCGGTCGATCCGAAGGCGGACGGTTAGGAAGGCGCGCGGTCGGGTCGCGGCACCTGCGTCAAGGAGAAGGGCGGCCGCTCGGCCGCCCTTCTCCTCGGTTCGATTCGGGATTTCGCCTACGCGGACAGGCCCAGCAGCTGCTCGAGCTTCGCCTTGGAGGCCTTCTCGACCTCGGCGTGGAGGGAGCCGCCGTGCGAGTCCATCGTGACGACCACGGGGAAGTCCTTCACCTGGATCACCCAGAGCGCCTCGGGGACGCCGAACTCCTTGAGCTGGAACACCTGCTCGACCTTGACCACCGCCTGCGCCAGCACCTGCGCGGTGCCGCCGACGGCGTGGAAGTAGACGGCGCCGTGCTCGGCCAACCCCTTGAGCGTCTTCGGCCCCATCCCGCCCTTGCCGATCACGCCGCGCAGGCCGTACGTTCCGATCACGTCCGCCTGGAAGGGCTCTTCACGCGCCGACGTCGTCGGCCCCGCCGCCACGAACGTGTAGTGCCCGTCCTCGTGCTTCTTCACCACCGGGCCGACGTGGTAGATCACGGAGTCCTTCATGAACGGCGCGACCTCCTCGCGGAAGCCGTGCAGCAGCCAGTGGTGCGCCGCGTCGCGCCCGGTGATCATGCGCCCGGAAAGCTCCACGAAGTCCCCGACCTTGAGGTCGCGGATCGTCTTCTCGTCGGACGGCAACGTCAGTCGAGCCATGTGACCTCCCCGGAGGGGCTGAACTTCGCTGTGGCACGGCGGTTCGCCCAGCACATATAGGACACCGACACGAAGTAGCTCGCCGGCAGGCGCCCGAGGTAGCCCACCTTGACGCCGAGCACGGTGGTCTTGCCCCCGAACCCCATCGGCCCGATGCCGAGCTGGTTCGCCTGCTCGTAGAGCTCCTTCTCCATCGCGGCCAGCTCGGGAACGGGGTTGGTGTCGTCGAGGCGGCGCAGCAGCTGCCGCTTCGACTCGAGGAACCCGGAGCCGCGGTCGCCGCCGAAGCACGCGCCGATGATCCCCGGCGCGCACCCCTTGCCCTGCGCCTGCGCCACCGCGTCGAGGATGCAGCGCCGGACGCCGTCGAGGTCGCGGTCGGCCTTGAGCTTGGTGTTGGGCAGGCTGTACTGGGCGCCGACGTTCTCGCAGCCGCCGCCCTTGAGGATCATGCGCACCTCGAGGCCGGGCTCGTCCCACTCCTCGCAGTGCACGCTTGGGATGCCGGGCGCCTGGCCGTGGCCGGTGTTCTTGTCGGTCAGCGGGTCCACCGCGTTGGGGCGCAGGAGCTGCTTCCCCGTGGCCTGCCGCACCGCCTCCTCGAACGCCGCGGTGAGCATCCGCGTCGACGTCCCCACCGGGTGGTGGATCCACACGAGCGGCGTGCCCGTGTCCTGGCAGATCGGCTGCCAGCCGCCTTTCGCCATCGCGACGTTGGTGAGGATGGAGTCGAGCGCCTTGGCCGCCAGCGATCCCGGCGCCTCGGCGTCGCGCCCGCGCTCGAGCGCCGCGAGCACGTCGGGCGGCAGTTGGGAAGACGCGTGCGCGATCACGTCGACGAACTTCTCGGTCCACTGCTCGCGAGTCAACACCGGGGGAGCCTCCTTTGGCCGTCGGGTAGCGGTTTGCGAGGTCCGTGGCGGACCTCATCGCCGGCATTCTAGTCCCGCGCCCACTGCCCGCGCCAGCGGACATCCCTCCCCCGCCCCGCCGGCCAACGAACTCGTACGGCGTGAGCCGCCTCTTCGGCCGCCATTTTCGCTGCGAACCAATCTCAACTTTTGATCACGACCTTGCGCCCTGCCTGCCGCAGGCGTAGGATCTGTTCGTTTCACAGAGGGGGGGCCGTCATGAGCGACGCGGCACCGGTGAAGAAGGGTAAGGGAACGATCTTTCTGACCCTTGAGGTTTGCAAGGGTTGCTCGTATTGCATCGACTTCTGCCCCGCGCACTGCCTGGAGTTCTCGCGCGAGTTCAACCGCAAGGGGTACCACTACCCCGTGCTCGCCAGCCCCGAGGACTGCACCGGATGCGACCTGTGCGGGCTGTACTGCCCGGACTTCGCCATCTTCGGGATGCGGTTCAAGGACATCGAGCAGCGCCGCCAGGCGGCTGCGGTCGAGCCGCTGGTACCCGCGCGCGGCTGACCCGCGGGATCGAATTCGGAAGCAAAAGGGAGGACGTCTTGCACGCGGACCCCAAAGGAGTTCTGACAGGCATCCACTTCATCGACGGCGACCACGCCGCCTGCGAGGGCGCGCTGGCCGCCGGGTGCCGGTTCGTGGCCGGCTACCCGATCACGCCGTCGACCGAGGTGGTCGAGCGCTTCGCCGCGCGCATCCCGCTCGTCGGCGGGATGTTCATCCAGCTCGAGGACGAGCTCGCGTCCTCGATCGCCATCCAGGGCGCGGCGTGGGCCGGCAAGAAGGTGATGACCGTGACCTCGGGGCCCGGTCTCTCGCTGATGATGGAGCACGTCGGCCTGGCCGCGTTCACCGAGACCCCGTGCGTGTTCGTGGACGTGCAGCGCGGCGGCCCCTCGACCGGCCTGCCGACCCTGCCCGCGCAGGCGGACATGATGCAGGTCAAGTGGGGTTCGCACGGCGACTACGAGCCGATCGCGCTGTCCCCCAACTCGCCGCAGGAGTGCTTCGACCTCATGATCAAGGCGTTCAACCTCGCCGAGACCTACCGCGTGCCCGTGTTCTTCATGATGGACGAGGTCGTCGGCCACATGACCGAGCGCGTCGTGATCCCCGAGGCGTCCGAGATCGAGGTCGTCGAGCGCAAGTGGACGAAGAAGAAGCCCGGCGAGTACCGTCCCTACGAGACCGACGAGAGCCTCGTCCCGGAGATGGTCAAGGCCGGCGACGGCTACCGCATCCACATCACGGGCCTCACGCACGACGAGCGCGGGTATCCCGCGATGACCGCTCCGGCCCAGGACAAGCTGGTCAAGCGCCTGGTCAACAAGATCCGCGCCAACGCCGACAAGATCGTCGACGTGCGCGAGGACGGCGTCGCCGGCGCCGATGTCGTCGTGGTCTCGTTCGGGATCACCTCGCGCGTGGCCGGCGCGGCGGTCGAGGCGGCTCGCGCGGCCGGACTCAAGGTCGGCCACCTGCGCCTCGTCATCACCTGGCCGTTCCCGGCAAAACGCATCCGCGAGCTCGCGGCCACCGTGAAGGCGTTCGTCGTCCCCGAGCTGAACATGGGCCAGATGGCCCTCGAGGTCGAGCGCGCGGCGGCCGGCAAGGCCCCGGTGCTGACGCTCCCCCACGCCGGCGGCACCGTCCACGAACCCGGGGCGATCCTCGCCAAGATCAAGGAGGCCGCGCAATGAGCGCAACGGAACTCCCCGCCTGCGAAATCGAGATCACCAACCCGGTGGCGCCGTACCTGCGCCAGGAGCGCCTGCCGCACATCTGGTGCCCCGGTTGCGGCATCGGCACCACCGTCAACTGCTTCACCCGCGCCCTCACCGACTCGGGGCTCGACCTCGACCGGGTCGCGATCGTCTCGGGGATCGGCTGCACCGGCCGCGTCGCGGGGTACATGAACCTCGACTCGTTCCACACGACGCACGGCCGCGCCATCCCGTTCGCGACCGGCCTCAGGCTCGGCAACCCCGACCTGGCGAAGGTCGTGGTCTACTCCGGCGACGGCGACCTCTCGGCGATCGGCGGCAACCACCTCATTCACGCCGCGCGCCGCAACATGGACCTGATGGTCGTGTGCGTCAACAACTTCACCTACGGCATGACGGGCGGCCAGGTGGCGCCGACGACGCCGATCGGCGCAACCCAGACGACGATGCCGTACGGCAACTTCGAGAACCCGTTCAACCTGCCGTTCCTCGCGGACGCGTGCGGCGCGGTCTACGTGGCGCGCTGGACCGTCTACCACGTCAAGCAGCTCGCCAAGGCGATGCTCGAGGGCCTCAAGAAGAAGGGGTTCGTGTTCATCGAGGCGATGGCGCCGTGCCCGACGCTGTACTCGCGGCGCAACCGGCTCGGCGACGGCGTCGACCAGCTCAAGTACTACAAGGAGAAGAGCAAGGTCGTCAACGGCGCCAACACGCAGGACGTCGGGCTCACCTTCCAGGGCGACATTGTCGTCGGGAAGTTCGTAGACCGCGAGCGGCCGACCTGGCTCGAAGCGATGAACGCGCACTACACACAGCACTTCGGCGACAAGTACACGCCGTACGGGGGACCCCATGCACAAGAGTGAGATCCGCGTCGGCGGCCTCGGCGGCCAGGGCGTCATCCTCTGCGGCATGATCATCGGCAAGGCCGCCTCGATCTTCGACGGCAAGCACGCCACGCTGATCCAGGCGTTCGGTCCGGAGGCGCGCGGCAGCGCGTGCAGCGCCCAGGTCACCGTGGCGGACGAGGCGATCGGCTACCCCTACGTCAAGAACCCGGACATCCTGATCGTCATGTCCCCCGACGCGTACACCCAGTTCGCGCCGCAGGTCGCCCCCGGCGGCATGCTCCTGTACGAAAGCGACCTGATCAAGGTGGACGACAAGCTGCCGAAGGGCGTGCGGGCGTTCGGCGTCCCCGCCACCCGCTTCGCCGAGGAGCTCGGCCGCCGCCTCGTGCTCAACATCGTGATGACCGGCTTCTTCGCCGGCGTCACCGGCCTGCTGTCCTACGAGTCGGTCGAACAAGCGGTGAAGAGCTCGGTGCCGAAGGGCACCGAAGACCTGAACCTGCGCGCCTTCCACAAGGGGTACGAGTACGGCCGCGAGCAGTCCGCGGGGAAGAACTAGGGGGCCGACCGTGACGCTCGAAGGGTTTCCGCAGACCGTGTCGTTGCGCGACGGAACGCCGGTGACCGTGCGGCCGCTGGCGGCGGCCGACGCGAAGGCGCTGCTCGCGTTCTACCGCTCGCTGCCGGAGGAGGACCGCCTCTACCTCAAGGACGACGTCACCGACCCCGGCTGGCTGCAACGGTTCGTGACGCTCGTCGGTTCCGGCGAGCTCGTGTCGCTGATCGCCGAGCGCGACGGCCGGGTCGTGGCCGAGGCGACGCTCTACCGCGCGCTGCGCGGATGGTCGACCCACGTCGGCGAGATCCGCGTTTCGGTCGCGCCCGCGTTGCGCCGCGACGGCCTCGGGACCTCGCTCGCGCGCGAGCTGGTCAAGGTCGCGACCCGCATCGGCGTCGAGAAGATGGTGATCGAGGTCGTGGAGAACCAGACCGGCGCGCGAAAGATGTTCCGCAAGCTCGGCTTCCGCCAGGAGGCGGTGCTCCGCGACCACGTCAAGGACATCAACGGCGCCAAGCGCAACCTGATCCTCGCATCCACCGACGTCTCCCACATCTGGGAGGCGATGGAAGCGCTCGTCGCCGACTTCTCCCCGTCGGCGGAGTAGCTCGCCTCCCCCGGTCAACGGCCGGAGGTCGAGACTTCGTTCGAGAGCAGCGCGAGGCCCTCGCCCTGCCACAGCAGGCGGGCGTGGGTGATGCCCCCCTCGGTGAGCTGCTGCGACCAGGAGCGCCTCTCGGCGACGGCGAACACCCTGCGACCGGAGTCCCAGATACCCCGGAACTCCTCCGCGTTCGGAAAGCGCCGCCGCCGCTCGTTCGGCGCCAGGTGCGCGATGCCGAACGCCAGCTCGCCCTCGAAGGCGGCCACGCCCACCGTGCGGTCGAGGTAGACCGGCAAGCTCTCGGGGAAGCACCCGTAGGAGAACACCAGGTCGTCCGGGCGCAGCTGGGGGCGCAGCCGCGCCGCCAGCGCCGCGCTCGAGCGCTCGCGCCCGACCAGCGGCACGACGCCCCCGATCGCGGCGCACAGGCACGCGCCCGCCGCGAACAGCGCCAACAGGCGCCGCTCCCAGGAGCGGCCGAACCCCGAGGCCGCCACCAGCGCCGCCGCCGCGATCACGACGATCCCGGGGCCCAGCAGCCCCGGGGAGACGACGCCGCCGAGGCCGAGCCGGTCGATCTTGCCGACCCCCGCCCACACCAGGGCGATCCCCCAGACCGCGGTGAGACCGCCGCCCGCAACCAGGCCCCAGCTCGCGGCGCGCGGCGCGGCGATGCCCCCGCCGCGCGCCCGCTCGACGGCCAGGCCGACGAGCACGGCGAGCGGCGGCAGCGCCGGCAGCACGTAGGGGATCAGCTTGGAGCGCGAGATCGAGAAGAACGCGACGATGAAGACGGCCCAGATCACGAGGAACGCCACCTCGCGCCGCTCGGCGAGCGACGCGCGCAAACGCCGCCACTCGACGAGCAGCGCCGCGGCCGGGAAGAGGCCGGACCACGGCACGCAGCCGAGCCCGACGATCGCGAGGAAGAACCAGACCGGCTCCTGGCGCTGCGCCTCGCCCGTCGCGAAGCGCAGCAGGTGCTCGTGGACGAAGTAGAACCACGCGAAGTCGGGGGTGCGCGCGGCCGCGAGCAGGTGCCACGGTGCCGCCACGCTGAGGAAGAGCGGCACCCCCGTCAGCCACGGCACCGCCGCCAGCACCCGCCACTGCCGGGTCGCCCAGAGGTAGAAGAAGACCACCGCGCCCGGGATCGCGATCCCGATCAGCCCCTTCGCGAGCACCGACAACGCCGCCGCCGCGAACATCCCATACCACCACAGCCGCCGCGGGACGGCCGGCGCTTGCGGCCCCTCGGCCGGGGCGCGGTGCGCGAACCAGAAGCACGCCAGCGTCGCGGTGAGGAAGAACGTCACCGTCATGTCGAGGGTGGCGAGGCGGGCGAGGCCGACCCACAGCGGCGAGGTGCCGAGCGCCACGGCCCCCACGGCGCCGGCGCGCCGGCCGCCCATCGCGGCCCCGAGCACGTACGCGAGCGCCACGCCCGCGAGGCCAAAGATCGCGCTCCAGAGACGCGCCGCGAAAGCCGACAGGCCGAGGGCCTTGATCGCGGCCGCCGTGAGCCAGTAGTGCAGCGGCGGCTTCTCGAAGTAGAGCACGCCGTCCAGGTGCGGGGTGACGAACTCCCCGGTCGCCAGCATCTCGCGCGGGATCTCGGTGTAGCGTCCCTCGTCCGGCTCGAGCAGCGGCGCGCCGCCGAGCCGCCAGAAGACGAGCACGACCAGGCACGCGACGACGAGCACCGGCAGCAGCCGAGTCGCGTTGGACCGGGAGGTCGAGCCGGCGTCCGCCATGGCAGCACCCTTGTAGCACGGGCGCGCCCGGTGAGGCCAGCGCGAAAACCCGGAATGCAGGGGCGGCCCTTGCGGCCGCCCGCGGAGGGCGGGAGACACGGGCGCTGCCCTCACGGGCGGGGAAAAGCCCCGCCCCTACACTTCCTGACGCGACGCGGCTGCTCTTTGCCGTCACTCCTGTGAACGCAGGAATTCGGGCGCGGTCGTCGGTGTGGCGCAACATTGGGTCCCCGCCTGCGCTGGAATAGAAACAGCGGTGCATCTCTGCCTCGCGTCTCGGACCACGGACCACGGACCACGGACCACGGACCACGGACCACGGACCACGGACCACGGACCACGGACCACGTTTCTCCCCTCCCCCCGTGCTATCATCGCGCGGTGTTGCGACTGGGTTTCTGGCGGCTGGCTGCGGCCGCGGCATCGCCATGACCGCCGAGCCCGCCGCGCAACCGCGCTGCCCGGCCGCTCGCATGGAGGCGACATCGCGATGACCGGCTCGTTCGCCAAGCGTCCCGATTTCCTGCCGTTCTCCCGCCCGACCATCCGTCAGGTCGAGATCGACGAGGTCGTGGACTCGCTGCGCTCCGGCTGGATCACGACCGGCCCCAAGGCCGAGCGCTTCGAGCGCGACTTCGCGGCGTACACCGGCTTTCCGTACGTCCTGGCGCTCTCCTCGGCGACCGCGGGGCAGCACATCGGCCTCATCGCCCTCGGCCTGAAACCCGGCGACGAGGTGATCACGACCCCCATGACCTGGGCCTCGACGGTCAGCATGATCGAGGTCGCGGGGGCGACGCCGGTCTACGTCGACATCCATCGCGACACGCTGCAGATCGACGAGCGCCAGCTCGAAGCGGCCGTCACGTCGCGCACGGTCGGGATCATCCCGGTGCACTACGCCGGCGCGCCCGCCGACGTGGACGCGATCCTCGCCGTCGCGCGCCGCCACGGGCTCTGGGTGTTCGAGGACGCGGCGCACGGCGTCGGTTGCCTCTACAAGGGTACCCACGTCGGTTGTTTCGACCGCCTCGGCGTGTTCTCGTTCCACCCGATCAAGAACATCACCACCGGTGAGGGCGGGATGCTGGTGACCCGGGACGAGGCTCTGGCGAAGAAGCTCAAGGCGTTGCGCTTCCACGGCCTGGAGAAGCAGGCGTGGAACCGTTACGCGGAAGGCGGCTCGCCGCAGGTCGAGATCGTTCTCCCCGGCTTCAAGTACAACTTCATGGACCTGCAGGCCGCGCTCGGGATCCACCAGCTCGCGTCGGTGGGCGAGTTCAACGACCGGCGCCGCGCCCTCGCGGCCCGCTACGACGCCCTGTTGGCGGACGTGCCGGAGGTCGAGCCGCTCGGCGTGCCCGGGTACGACCACTTCCACACCCGCCACCTCTACGTCGTCAAGGTGCTCGAGGCGGCGCGGATGACGCGCGACGAGTTCATCGCCGCGCTGCGCGAGCGCAACGTCGGCACCGGCATCCACTTCCGGGCGGTGCACACGCAGCCGTACTACGCCGGCAAGTACCCGCAATGGGTCGGCGCGCTGCCGGTGGCCGAGTGGGTGTCCGAGCGCCTGTGCTCGATCCCGCTCTTCCCGCTGATGACCGACGGCGACCCGGGGTACGTGGTGGGCGCGATCAAGGACGTCCTCGCGCGGCGCCGGAGCTGAGCCGGGGGTGGCCACCGTGAGCAGCCCATACCTGTCAGTCGTCGTGCCGGTGTTCAACGAGGAGGAGAACCTCCCGGAGCTCCTCCCTCGCCTCGCCGCCGCGCTCGCCGCGATCGGCACGAGCTACGAGGTCGTGCTCGTCAACGACGGCAGCCGCGACCGGTCGCTCGAGCTCCTGCGCGCCGCCGCCGCGGCCGACGCCCACCTCGTCGTCATCGACTTCAACCGCAACTACGGGCAGCACTCCGCCGTGTTCGCGGGGTTCGAGGAGGCGCGCGGCGAGGTCATCGTCACGATCGACGCTGACCTGCAGAACCCGCCCGAGGAGATCGCCAAGCTCGTGACGAAGATGGAGGAGGGGTACGACGTCGTCGGCTCGGTGCGGGTCAAGCGGCAGGACTCGCTCTTCCGCCGCCTCGCCTCGCGCCTGGTCAACCGCGTCACGTCGATGGCCACCGGCGTGCACCTTTCCGACTACGGCTGCATGCTGCGCGCCTACAGGAGGAACGTCGTCAAGACGTTGTGCCAGTCGAAGGAGATCTCGACGTTCATCCCGGTGCTCGCCGACATGTTCGCCGGGCGCGTCACCGAGGTGCCCGTCGCGCACGCCGAACGCCTGCGCGGCGAGAGCAAGTACTCCCTGTGGAAGCTCGTGCGCCTGCAGTTCGACCTGATGACGAGCTTCTCCCTCTGGCCGCTGCGCCTCACGCTGGGGATCGGGGTGACGATGGCGACCGCCTCGATGGCGGTCGCGCTGGTGCTGATCCTCGGGCGGATCATCAAGGGCCACGAGTGGGCCGTGAGCGGCGTTTTCACCCTGTTCGCGGTCCTCTTCTTCTTCATCGGCGTCCTGCTTTTCGCGATCGGGCTGCTCGGCGAGTACGTCGGCCGCATCTACATGGAGGTCCGCCACCGCCCGCGCTACGTCGTCCGCCAGGTCTTCCGCTCCCCCGAGGACCCCTCGTGACCGCATCTCTCGGATCACGGACCACGGACCACGGACCACGGTCTCTGGTCTTCGGCTATCACACGATGGGCTGCCTCGGCTTCGACGCGCTGCTGCGCCACGGCTTCGAGGTCGCGGCCGTGTTCACCCACCGCGACGACCCGAACGAGGAGATCTGGTGGGAGTCGCTCGCCGGGCGCGCGGCCGGCCGCTCGATCCCGGTGCACCTGCCGGAGAAGAGTGATCTGAAGACCGATGCCTTCGCGGACCTGGTGGCTGGGTACCGGCCGGACTTCATCTTTTCGTTCTACTTCCGCTGGATGATCCCGACCCGCGTGCTCGCGCTCGCGCCGCGCGGGGCGTTCAACCTGCACGGCTCGCTGCTGCCGCGCTACCGCGGCCGCGCCCCGGTCAATTGGGTGCTGGTCAACGGCGAGCGCGAGACCGGCGTCTCGCTGCACACCATGGTCGCCAAAGCCGACGCCGGCGACCTCGTGGACCAGGAGCCCGTCCCGATCGCGGACGACGACACCGCCCTGGCGCTCTACCGCAAGCTCGAGCCGGCGGCCGAGCGCCTGCTCGACCGCGCCCTGCCGCTGCTGCGCGAGGGGCGGGCGCACCTGCGCCCGCTGGACCTCGCTCAGGGCTCGTACTTCGGCGGCCGCACCCCGGCGGACGGCCGCTTCGAGTGGAGCTGGCCGGCGCAGCGGATCTACAACCTCGTCCGCGCCGTGACCCACCCCTACCCCGGGGCGTTCGCCGACCTCGGCGGCCGGCGCCTGCTGGTGTGGTGGGCCGTCCCGTTGGCGACCGCGGGAGCGGCGGAGCCCGGGACCGTGTTGGCGGCGGACGGCGGCGGCATCATCGTCGCCACCGGCGACGGCGCCCTCCGCCTGGTCACCGTGCAGCTCGACGGCGAGTCCGAGCTCCCGGCGTCCACCTTCGCCGTCGCCTACGCCATCGCTCCCGGCACTGTGCTGGGGCCGCACGCGCCTTCCACTACGGACCACGGACCACGGACCACGGACCACGGTTGCACAGCCACCGGCCCCGCCTCTGCGTCAGGAAACGGAGACCCCAAGTGAACATCCTCATCCTCGGTGTCAACGGCTTCATCGGCAACGCGCTCACGCGCCGCATCCTCGAGACCACCGACTGGCACGTGCACGGCATGGACCTCGCGGCCAACAAGCTCGAGCACTCGCTGCACCACGAGCGCTTCCACTTCCTCGAGGGCGACATCACGATCAACAAGGAGTGGATCGAGTACCACGTCAAGACCTCCGACGTGGTGCTGCCGCTCGTCGCGATCGCGACGCCCGCGACCTACGTGAAGGAGCCGCTGCGGGTGTTCGAGCTCGACTTCGAGGCGAACCTGGGGGTGATCCGCCAGTGCGTGAAGTACCGCCGCCGCGTCGTGTTCCCTTCGACCTCCGAGGTCTACGGCATGTCGACCGACCCGGAGTTCGACGAGGACTCGAGCCCGCTCGTGCTCGGGCCGATCAACAAGCCGCGCTGGATCTACTCGTGTTCCAAGCAGCTCCTCGACCGCGTCATCGCCGCCTACGGCCAGCAGGAGGGCCTGCGCTACACCTTGTTCCGCCCGTTCAACTGGGTCGGCCCCAAGCTCGACGACATCGACGCCGCGAAGGAAGGTTCCTCGCGCGTCGTCACCCAATTCGTCATCAACCTGTTCCGCGGCGAGCCGATCCGCCTCGTCGACGGCGGCCTCCAGAAGCGCTGTTTCACCTACCTCGACGACGGCATCAGCGGCCTGATGGCGGTGATCGCGGACGAGCGCGGCAACGCCAACGGCCAGATCTTCAACATCGGCAACCCGGACAACGAGTGCTCGGTGAAGGAGCTGGCCGAGAAGTTGGCCCGCCTGTACGAGGCGCGCAAGGCCGAGATCCCCGCCTACGTCCCGCCCCGTATCGAGGAGGTCAACTCCGCCGCCTACTACGGCAAGGGGTATCAGGACATCCTCACTCGCAAGCCCAAGGTGACCAAGGCGAAGCAGCTCCTCGGCTGGGAGCCCAAGGTCGGGCTCGACGAGGCGCTGAAGCTCACCTTCGACGCGTTCCTCAAGGACTGGCTGGCGCAGTGATGACGGCCGTGGACCGTGGTCAGTGGCCAGTGGTCAGCGGTCTGAGGAGCGCGACCCAAGCGCAGGCCTCGGATTCACCGCTCGGAAGCCTGTGTGCGCGGTTTCGGACCACGGACCACGGACCACGGACCACTTCTCAATTCCCGCGGCCCGCCGCGTGAGTTCGACCGTGGCGTCCCACCTGCTCGGGCTGCGCGTCGACGTGGACACCCACGACGGGATGAAGAACGGCGTGCCCGTGTTGCTCGACCTCTTCCGCGAGGCGGGCGTCGAGGGCACGTTCTACCTCTCGATGGGCCCCGACAACGCCGGCAAGGCGGTCGTCAACGTCCTGCGCCGCCCCGGGTTCCTCGGCAAGATGCGGCGCACCGGCGCCGCCCGCGTCTACGGGTGGCGCACGGTGCTCTCGGGCACGCTGCTGCCCGCCCGCATGATCGCGGCGGCGCTCCCCGACGTCGCCCGCCGTGTCACCGCCGACGGCCATGAGGCGGGCGTCCACGCCTGGGACCACCGCCGCTGGCAGGACAAGCTCCCCCGTCTCTCGGACGCCGAGGTCGCGGACCAGCTCGACCGGGCGCGGCAGGCGTTCGTCGACATCTTCGGGGAGGCCCCGCGCACCTTCGCGGCCCCCGCGTGGTTCGGCGACGAGCGCTCGCTGCTGCTCGAGGAGGGGTTCGGCCTCGCGTACGCCAGCGATTGCCGGGGCGTCGAACCGTTCCTGCCCGTCGTCAAGGGCGTGGCTCTGGCGACCCCGCAGGTCCCGGCGACGCTCCCGACCCTCGACGAGGCGCTCGGCGACACCCACGCCGACGCCCGCGCCTTCTTCGACTCGGTGCTGGACGCCGCCGCATCCACCTCGTGGCCGGTCCTGACCGTCCACGCCGAGATCGAGGGCGGCCCTTACGCCGACGACCTGCGCCGCTTTCTGCGCCAGGCCGCCGAGCGCGGCATCCGGCCGGCGCCGCTCGGCGAGCTGCTCGCCGCCAGCCGCGCGACGGGAGCGCCGCTCCCGGAGCGCACCATGGGCTACGGCACCGTCCCCGGCCGCCACGGTACGGTGTTCATGCCGCTCGGGACCTGACGGCGATGGGCAGCGTCCTCGCCGCCGTCTACGTCGCGTTGGTGCTCCTCATCTTCCTCGGGCTCGGCCTCTTCCTCAAGCGCCACGTGCTCAACAAGCGGCCGCTGCCGACGGCCGCCCAGCAGGCCGGGCTCGCCGCGATGGAGCTCTTCCAGACCCCGGAGCAGCGCCAGGCCGTCGAGGAGCTCGAGTACACGAAGAAGGACTGGACGGCGGAAGCCAAGGCCGGCGACGACATCGAGACGCACCTCGCCAGACGCCGCGGGCCGGACTAGAAGCGACGCCGCCCGGCGCTCGGACCCGGATGCGGCCCGTCACTGGTACTGGGGCTGGCCCTCGCCGAGCAGGCCCTTCACGTCCTTCTCGGTGACCGGAGTCGCGAGGCACCAACGGGCGTCGGCGGCCACGATCGGGTCCGGGCCCGACGCCAGCGTCTCGAGCAGCGCGTGCGCGTCGGCCCGCATCGGCCCGGTGCCGAGGGCCGCGACGACGCGCAGGCTGAGCGTCACCTCGTTGCGGAACCGCCGATCGGGGCACGACGTCGCCATCTCGGCGATCGCCTTGTAGCGCTCCGCCGGCAGCTGGAGCTCGTAGGAACCGGCACCGGCCCTGCGCAGGTAGGGAGCGACGTCGACGGACGTGATTCGCGCCGCCGTGAGGTACCTCTGGGGCGCCCCTTCGCCCGCAACGACCGCGGCGAGCAGCGCCAGGTCGGTCTTCCCCTCCCTGCGGGCGCGGTCGTAGATCTCCTCGGCGCCCCACCGGATGTACACCAGGCCAAGGAGGTCATCGATGACGACGACGTCGTCCTGGCGCAAGAGCCGCCCGAGGCGGATGACGCGGCGGAAATCGGCCATCGCATCGTCGAAGCTTGCGGCGTCGTGCCCGCGCGCGATCCACGAGCGCGCCAGGTTGAGCGTGAGCAGGTTGTTGGGAAGCTGCGTGTCGGCGCCCCGCACGGGAAAGACGTCGGGGTAGAAGCGCATCGTGGCCTGGTCGCACCACGGTGCGGCTTCCGCGAGCAGCGGGTCGTTGGGCGGCAGCACCTCGGTTCCTTTCGGCGCGATACGCATCGGCCC
>SCRJ01000101.1 GCA_004298115.1 Acidobacteriota bacterium | reverse complement strand
AGAATGCGCTCGCCGCACAGCGCATCGTCTGGCTCGCCGGGAGCTACCTGCCGCAGAGCGTCACCATCGCCCCCGGCGTCACGCAGGTGTTCCTGGCGCGCGGCGTCGTGCGCGAGGCCCGCGCCTCGCGTTGACCGACGTTCGAGAGCGCATCCGCCGACGCAAGCCGGACACGCACGAACCAAGACGTTTCTGAAATTTGGGGCGCGACCGCCGGGCGCGCTTCTGTTGCTCTTCTAGCGGCGTTTGCTCGCAAACGCCGGCCTCTCCCGCGCCGTCCCGGCTCGTCGGCCGATGCGAGCATCGGCCGCTACAGAAGCAGGGGCGACGCTCGCGGAGGACAGGACACTGCGCGACCCCCGCTCGGCGGTCAGCGACCGAGGGTGAGGGCGAGCAGGACCTGGGCCGCGTAGTAGGCGGGGAGGCCCCAGGCGCGGCTGGCGAAGCGGCGGACGACGAAGCGGTCGCGCGCCACCGCCAGGTCCGAGAGGTAGAACAGCAGCGCCCCGGCCGGTACCGGCCACGGCGCACGACCAGCCACCGAGAGCGCGCCCCACACCATCGCGGTGATCACCGCGATGTAGGCGAGCACGGGGATGCGCATCCGCCCGAGGTGCGGCCACAGCCAGACCGCCACCGCGGCGCTGGGGACCGCCATCGCCGCCGCCGCCGGCCACGGCCAGGCGGCGAGCGGCACCACCGTCGAGAACGCCGCGGCGTAGGCGAGGTGACCCACCAGAAAGCAGGCGAGGCCGGCCGTGAGGCCGCGCGGGAGCGCCAGCAGCACGTCGCCGGCAAAGCACAGCACGAGGGCCGCCAGCACCCACGCGTCGTAGGGGGTCGCGAGGTTGGCGCGGCACAGCCCGAGGAGCACGAACGCAACCGACGCGGTCACCTTGGCGGCCACGGCCGTCCGGCGTCGCCCGCGCAGCTCCGCCGCCACCAGCGCAGCGGTCGCCGCCGCGACTGCGGCGATCAGCACGACCGGGAGGACGCCGGCTCCCATCGCCTCACGCCAGTATCTGGCCCAGGGGCCGGGCGGACTCGACGTTTGCTCCGTCCGCGACCACCGTCTCGCCGCGCAGCAGCACATGGCGGACGTTCCAGGTGGTGGTGCGGCCGGGGTAGGTCTCGTACGCGTCGGCGAGCGTCGAGACCACCGGGCGCTGCGGACCTGCGGGATCGACGACAACGAGGTCCGCATCGGAACCCACCGCGAGCGCACCCTTGCGCGGGTAGATCCCGAGGAGCTTCGCCGGGTTGGCGGCGAGGCGCGTCGCCAACTCCCCGAGGCCGAGGTGGTGCCGGGTCACCAACATCTCGAAGAGCGTCGGCACGAGGGCGCCGACCCCGGCGACGCCGCTCGGGACCGCGCGAAAATCCTCGCGTCGGGCGTCCTTGTCGGCCCTGGTGAACGCGCAGTGGTCGGTCGCGAACAGGTCGAACGCGCCCGCGGCTGCGTCGGCCTCGAGGCGGGCCCGCGTCGCGACGGCGCGCAGCGGCGGCGTGCACACGAAGCGGTGCCCGTTGCGCCCCGCAAGGGCCGCGTCGCTGAGGAGCAGGTAGTGGGGCGCCGTCTCGCAGGTGACGGCGGCGCGCGAACGCGCGGCGGCGATCCGCGCCACCGCGTCGGCGGTCGAGACGTGCACGAGGTGCACCGGGCAGCCGGTGCGCGCGGCGAGGTCGAGGACGCGCTCGACCGCGGCGACCTCCGCGGCCTCGGGGCGCAACCGGGCGTGCTCGTGCGCGTCGCCCGGGTCGAGCGCGGACGCGTCCGCCGCACGCAGGACCTCGTCGTCCTCGCAGTGCACGAGCAGCCGCGCGCCGAGGGGGGCGAGGCGCTCCACCACGACGGCAAGACGCTCGTAGCTCGTGAACAGCCCGGCCTCGCGGTACGTCGTGTAGAGCTTGAACGTGGTGCACCCCGCAGCCACGAGGGCTTCGATCTCTTCCCACGGCCACGGCCAGACGGTCGGCGTGAGGTGGAAGCGGACGTCGCAGTGGGTGCGCCCCCGCGCACGCGCCCGGCAACGCTCGAGCGCACCGGGGAGCGTCTCGCCGGGGCGCTGGGTGACGAACCCCGCGAGCGTCGTGATCCCGGTGCGCAGGGCGAGCTCCGTTGCGGTCGGGAACGTGTCGGCGAGCTCGTAGGGTCCGATCGTGTCGTCGACGTGCACGTGCACGTCGATCATCCCCGGCAGCACGTGCAGCCCGCCCGCGTCCACCACCGTTTCGCCGGAAAGCGGCGCAAGGTCGCCGATCTCGGCGATCGCCTCGCCGGTCACGCGGAGGTCGGCGCGCCGCGCCCCCTCCGGCGTCCAAACCGTCCCCCCCTGGACCAGCACGCCAGGCTGTTCCCGGTCCCCGGTTCCCGGTCCCCGGACCCCGGTCTTCAGAACCTCTCCCACAGCGCCGCCGACCGCGCGCGCGCCCTGGCCATGAGCTCGGCCTCGTCGAGGTCGAGCTCGAGCCGCTTCCCGGTCATCAGGACCCGGCCGCCGGCGATCGTCGTGTCCACCGTCGCCTGCGACACCCCGAACACCAGGTGGCCGAACAGCGTGGCCTCGTCGAGCGGCGTCGGCGGGTCGTAGTCGACCAGCACGACGTCGGCCGCGTGCCCCTCGGCGAGCTCGCCGAGCCCTTCCTCCGGCCAGAACCGCTCCGCGATCCGGGCGTTGCCCGATACCAGCAGCGAGACCGTCTCCGAAAAGCCGCACGACGGGTCGCCGGCCGCGAGGTGGCGGACGAACAGCGCGGCGCGCAGCTCCTCGAGCATGTCGGTCGTCATCGCGTCGGTGCCGAGGCCGACGAGCACGCCGGCGGCCAGCATCCCCGGCACGTTCGCGACGCCGACCGCGTTGTTCATGTTCGACTGCGGGTTGTGCACGACCGCAGTGCCGGTCTCGGCGAGCAGCGCCGCCTCGTGGCCGTCGATGTGGACGCAGTGGGCGGCGATCGAGGCGGGTCCGAGGACGCCGAGGCGGTGCAGGCGCTCGACCACCCGCTCGCCGTGCTCGCGCATCGAGTGCTCCTCGTCCGAGGCCGCCTCCGCGACGTGGACGTGAAAGCCCACGCCGTGCTCGCGCGCGGCCGCCACGGCGCGCTCCAACGTCGCGTCGGAGAGCGTGAACGCCGCGTGCAGGCCGAACGCCGCGGCAAGGAGCGGGTCGCGCTCGCTTTGGCAGCGCGCGGCGAACGCCGCGTTCTCCGCGATCCCCTCGCGGGCGATCGCCTCGCCGTCCCGATCTGAAACCTCGTAGCACAGGCAGGCGCGGATGCCCGCTTGGCCGACGGCCGCGGCGAGCGCGTCGAGGGAGCCGCGCAACGCGTGCGGGCTCGCGTGATGGTCGACCAGCGTCGTCGTCCCGTGGCGCACGGCGTCGATCGCCGTGACCAGCGCCGAGAGCCTGCAGTCCTCGAGGTCGAGGGCGCGGTCGAGCCGCCACCACAGGTGCTCGAGCACCTCGCGGAACGACGCCGACGGCGCCGCCTTGCCCAGGCCGCGCGCGAACGCCGAGTAGAAGTGCGTGTGCGCGTTGATGAACCCGGGCAGCACGAGCTTGCCCGCGGCGTCGATCACCCGCGCCTCGCCGGCCGCAACCGCGCCGTGCGGCGCGATCCGCGCGATCCGCCCCCCCTCGCACAGCACGTCGTGGCGGTGGAGGACGCGGCCGGCCGCGCCGAGCGTCACCACGGTTCCGTTCGTGATCAGCAGGCTGTCCACGTCGGCCTCCTCGACTCCGGGTCGCCGGTCCTTACGCCTCGCGCAGCGCCGCCGCCTCTGCGGGGGTGCGGTCGCGCATCGCGAGGGCGCCGGTGAAGCACATCAGGGTGCAGAACGAGCAGCCGACGCAGCGCTCGGGGTCGGTGTGCGGCACCCCCTCGGCGTCGAGCGCGATCGCCAGGTACGGGCAGCGCGTGCAGTTGCCGCAGTGCACGCACAGCTCGGCCTCGACCTGCGAGATCGGTTTCTCCGCGGGGAGCTGCATGAAGTCGGTGACCGGACCGGGGAGCGCACGGCCGACGAGCTCCGCGACCGAGGCGAGGCCGCGCGCCTCGAGCAGGTGCGAGAGGCCGGAGTGCAGCTCGCCGACGACGCCGACGCCGTACTTCATCACCGCGGAGCAGAACTGCACGGTGCGGGCGCCGAGGGCGAGGAAGTTGGCGGCCGCCATGTAGTCCATCGGGCCGCCGTTGCCGGAGACCACGACGCCGAGGTCGGCGACCTTGGCCAGGGTGAGGTTGGAGATCGGCGTGACCCCGGCGCCGCTCATCCCGACCACGATCCCCTCCTCCCAGCGCTCCTTCGCCCCGGGCCGGAACGCGAGCGTTGGGAAGGTGTTCGCGAGCGTCACGCCGGCCGCCGCGGCGGGGTGCCGCGCCAGGACCTCGCGGATCGCCGTCACGATCGGGGCGATCGCGGTCACCGCGCCGGTGAGCTTGAACAGCTTGGGGACGGACGGGTCGCCGCTCTCGAGCACCCAGCCGACGATCTCGGCGGTCAGGGCGGCGTCCTGCGAGACGATGTCCCCCTTGGTGCCGTCGCCCCCCTGCGGGCAGGAGAGCGAGTACTCGATGCCGCACGCCCCGGCGGCCTCGAGCTTCGCGGTGTTCGCCTGCCAGCCGCAGCGGTCGAACTCGTCGTGGCCGGTGACCGGGCCGCCGGTGGAGGCGAGCGTGAGCCGGTCGGGGAACTCGCGGCGCAGGCGCTCGACCTCGCGGCAGACGCGCTCGAGGGCGTGGCCGGAGACGTTGTCGCAGTTGGCGAACGTCGTGCGGTCGAACGCGAACATGTAGCGCGACGGGATGTGGACCGGGACGCCGTCGAACGCGGTCTTCATCACACCGCCGGCCCACCCGGCCTCGTACGCCTTGCGCATCTGCTCGTAGCCGTCGGTCGGCGGCGCCGCCGAGAGCAAGAACGGCGACGCGATCGCCCGCCCGAAGAAGTCGGCCGTGAGCGGCACCGGGAGGCGCCGGAAGCCGGGCAGGATCGCGAAGCTCTTGATCCTGGGCAGGGGAGAGCCGTGGTCCGTGGTCCGTGGTCCGTGGTCCGCAACGACGGTGGGCTCCGGAACCGGCGCTGGTTCAATTCCGTGCCCCCAGCCCTGTGCCCTGTGCCCCGCAATCCAGGCGAGGACGTCGAGGGCGGCGTTCTTGCCGGCGGCGACGGCCTCGACCACGGTGGTCGGGCCGTTGACCGCGTCGCCGGCCACGACGACACCCGGGCGAGCCTCGCGCGGCGCGGCCGCCCGCGCCCCGATGGCGACGATCACCGTGTCGATGTCGGCGCGGGTCTGCTCGCTGCCGATGACGTCCGCAACCCGGCTCGGGTGGAACGCCTCGCCGGCGGGGAGGGCGACCTTGCGCGTCAGCAGCCCGCATACGGCGCCCCCGTCGGCGAGGACCGCGGCCACGCGGGTGCGGCCCGAGACGTGGACGCCGGCCCGCAACAGCCCCGCGCGCTCCTTGTCCGTCAGCGGCATCTCCGAGAGCTTCTCGAGGGCGAACAGCTCGACGTGCGCCGCACCCGCGGCCGCGGCCGTCTCGGCGCAGTCGGCCGCGACCGCGCCCCCGCCGACCACCGCCACGCGCCGGTCGGCGACGATGCCGCTTGCCCGATCGGCGAGGAACGCGGTCCACGGCCGCGCCAACTCCTCGCCGGGGATGCCGAGACGCAGCGGCTGCGACAGCCCGGTCGCTACCACGACCGCGGCATAGCCTTCGCCGAGCAGCGCCTCCGGGTCCGCCACCTCCCGCTCCTGCACGTGGACCTCGCCGAGCGCGGCCACGAACGCGAGGTCGGCGGCCAGCACCTCGGCCTCCAGGCGGAACGGCGGGATCAGCCCGGCCATGCCGCCCGCGGCGCGAGCCTCGAGCACGTCCACGCGGCAGCCGGCCTGCGCGAGCACCGCCGCCGCCCCCGCCCCCGCCGGCCCGCCGCCGACGACCGCCACGCGCGGCCCGCCCGCCCAGGTGGCGGTGAACTCCGGCATCACGCCGAGGGCCCGCGCCTTGGCGATGATCGTCGCCTGCACCGCCGGGATCTCCACGGGCGTGTCGAACGTCGCCCGCGCGCACGCCGCCATGCAGTGGGTCTCGGGGCACACGGCGCCGCACACGCCGCCGAGCGGGTTCGCCGCCATGATCATCCCGGCGGCGCGACGGAAATCGGACGGCGCGCCGCCGCGCACCGCCATGATGAAGTCGGCCGGCGAACAGTCGGCCGGACACGCGCCCTGGCACGGCTTCGCCTCGCAGTACTCGCACCTGGCGACCTCGGCGGCGAGCCGGGCGTCGGTCAGGGTGAAGGGGCTTCTCGGCGTCATCGATCCCCCAAGCGAAACGAGCCTAGCACAGGGCCAAAAGCGCGGAGCGCCCCGGTAATGCCGATGTTTAGGTTGAGACTCGCTGCGACCATCCGCGGCAAAAACGATACAATGCGCGCTGGGAGCGACAGACGTGACCGACGAAACGAAACGACGTTCGCGCGAGCACGCGGTGGAGCGCTGCCGGGAGCGCGGCATCGTGATCCCGACCATCGCCGAGCAGCGGGACCCCCGGACCATCGACCCTGCGATCGCCGGACGGCTGCCCGGGATCGACATGCAGGCGGTGGACCCCCTCAACCTGTTCCGCATCACCTGGCACAACGACCCGGCCAGCGGCGGATTCGGCCCGGTGAACGCGCTCGTGATCCCTCCCGAGCTGTCCGGGGTGCCCGCCCGCATCGTCGGCCTCGTCGGGCGCCACTTCCCGACCGGCGCGCACAAGGTCGGCGCGGCGTTCGGCTGCCTCGTGCCCCGCCTGGTCGCGGGGGAGTTCGACCCGGTCACGCAGAAGGCGGTGTGGCCCTCAACCGGCAACTACTGCCGCGGCGGCGCCTTCGACTCGGCGCTGCTGGGGTGCCACGCGGTGGCGATCCTCCCCGAGGAGATGAGCCGCGAGCGGTTCGAGTGGCTCGCCTCGATCGGCGCGGAGATCATCGCGACGCCCGGGTGCGAGTCCAACGTCAAGGAGATCTTCGACGCCTGCTGGGAGATCAAGAAGACCCAGCCGCAGGCGGTGATCTTCAACCAGTTCGAGGAGTTCGGGAACTACCTCTGGCACTTCGGCGTCACCGGCCCCGCGGCGGCGGAGGCGTTCGCCGCGGTCGCCGGCCCGCGCGGGCGGCTGGCCGGCTGGGTCGGCGCATCGGGCTCCGCCGGCACGCTCGGCGCCGGCGACTTCCTCAAGCGCGCCCACCCGGGTTGCACGGTTACGGTCGCCGAGGCGCTGCAGTGCCCGACGCTGCTTGCGTCCGGGTTCGGCGGCCACCGCATCGAGGGGATCGGCGACAAGCACGTGCCGTGGATCCACAACGTCCGCACCACCGACTTCGTCGCCGCCATCGACGACGAGGCGCCGATGCGGCTGCTGCGCGTTTTCAACGAGCCGGCGGGGCGCGAGGCGCTGCTCGGCCGCGGCGTCGCCTACGACCTCGTCAACCAGCTGCCGCTGCTCGGCATCTCCTCGATCTGCAACCTGCTGGCGGCGATCAAGACCGCGCGGCACTTCGAGCTGGACGGCGACGACGTGATCCTGACCTGCTTCACCGACTCCGCCGCGCTGTACCAGACGCGTCTCGCCGAGCTCACGGCCGAGCGCGGCGCCTACTCGGAGCGCGAGGCCGAGGTCGACTTCGAGCGCCGCCTCCTCGGCGCCACTACCGACCACGTCAAGGAGCTCACGTACCCCGACCGCAAGGCGATCCACAACCTCAAGTACTTCACCTGGGTCGAGCAGCAGGGCAAGACCGTGGCGGAGCTCAACGCGCTGTGGTCGCCGTCGTTCTGGACCGACCTGCAGGCGCAGCTGCCGGGGTGGGACGAGGCGATCGAGGCGTTCAACGCAGAGACCGGGGCTCGGGGCTCGGGGCTCGGGGTCCGGGAAGAGGCAAGGAAATGACGACACAACGGGGTGCGGAGGCGCTGGCGGCGGCGAAGCGGTACGAGACCCGGATCGTGCGCTTCCTGCGCGAGATGATCGCCATCCCCGCCGAGAGCGGCCGCGAGCGGGAGCGCTGCGAGCGCGTCAAGGCCGAGTACGAGGCGTTGGGGTTCGCGGACGCGCGCTTCGACGGCATCGGCAGCGTCGTCGCCCGCGTCGGCGACGGACCGCTCGTGATCATGATGGACGGTCACATCGACTGCGTCGGCGTCGGCGACCCACAGGCGTGGACGTACGACCCGTTCGCCGGGAAGCTCGAGGGCGGCCGCGTGCACGGGCGCGGCGCGGTCGACGAGCTCCCCGCGATCGCGTGCATGGCCTACGGCGCCAAGCTGCTGCAGGAGCGCGGCCTGCCCCCCGGCGTCCGGCTCGTCCTCGTGGCGTCCGTCATGGAGGAGGCGTGCGACGGCTACCCTCTCATGCACCTGATCGAGGACGAAGGGGTGCGCCCGCAGGCCGTGGTCCTCGGCGAACCCACCAACCTCGACGTCTATCGCGGCCACCGCGGCCGGATGGCGATCGAGGTCGTCACCAAGGGAGTCTCCGCTCACGGCGCGCACTGCGAGCGCGGCGTCAACGCCGTGTACAAGATTGCGCCGATCGTCGCCGACATCGAGGCGCTCAACGCGACGCTGCGCAGCGACGACTTCCTCGGCAAGGGCACGGTCACGGTGTCGTTCATCGACTGCAAGACCGCGTCGCTCAACGCGGTGCCGGACGAGGCGCGGATCGTGCTCGACCGGCGTCTCACCGCCGGCGAGTCGCCCCAGACCGCGATCGAGGAGATCCGCGCGCTGCCGCACCTCGGCGACGCCGACGTGCGCGTTCTCACATGGGAGGGCCGGGCGTGGACCGGCGCGCCCGCCCGCCAGGAGCAGATCTTCCCCACCTGGGTGGTGCCCGAGGCGCACCCGCTCGTGCAAGGGGTGGCGGCCGCGGCCCAGGAGGTGCTCGGCCGCGCGCCGGCGATCTCGCGCTGGGTGTTCTCGACCAACGGCGTGGCGACGATGGGGCGGCTCGGGATCCCGACGGTGGGGTTCGCGCCGGGCCGCGAGGAGCTCGCCCACACGACCGACGAGTGGGTCGAGGTCGCGGACCTGGTCACGGCGGCGGCGGTGTACTCGCTCATTCCGGAGGACCTGGCGCAGCGCATGAGATGACGAACGTGGGTCGTGGATCGTGGGTCGCGGCGTGTGATTGGCCGCTCTTCGCTCTGAACTGTTGACCGTCTCCAGGTGGGGGTTCGATGCAGACCAAACTCAAGGGCAAGCACTTCATCACCACGCAGGATTGGACCACCGACGAGCTCGAGACCGTGCTCGAGCTGGCGCGCGAGCTCAAGGTCGCGAAGGCCGCCGGCAAGAAGATGCGGCTGCTCGAGGACAAGACGCTCTACATGATCTTCTTCGACTCCTCGACCCGGACGCGCAACTCGTTCGAGACCGGGATCACGCAGCTCGGCGGCCACGGGATCTTCCTCTCCCCCGACAAGATGCAGATCTCCCACGGGGAGAACGCCAAGGACACCGCCTCGGTGCTGTCGCGTTACGGCGACGGGATCGCGATCCGCCACTGCGCGTTCCGCGAGGGGAACCCGTACTTGCGCGAGGTCGCGCGCTGGTCCAGCGTGCCCGTGATCAACATGCAGTGCGACGTCTACCACCCGTGCCAGATCATGGCCGACTACATGACGATCCGGGAGAAGTTCGGGGCCAACACGCGCGGCCTCAAGATCGGCGTGGCATGGACCTCGGCCCCGAACTACATCCGCCCGCTCTCGGTGCCGCAGAGCCTGATCTTGATGATGCCGCGCTTCGGCCTCGACGTCACCTTCGCCTGCCCGCCCGAGTTCAGGCTCATGCCCGAGATCGAGGAGCAGGCCCGCGCCAACGCCGCGGCGGCCGGCGCGAAGTTCGAGATCGTGGACGAGTTCGACGCGGCGTTCCGCAATGCCGACATCGTGATCCCGAAGTCGTGGGGCCCGCTCATGCACACAACCGACAAGAAGGAAGGCCTCGCCCTGATCGAGAAGTACCCGGCGTGGCGCTGCGACGCCGCGCACATGGCGCTCGGCGCCAAGCGCATGATCTACATGCACCCGCTCCCGGCCGACCGCGGCCGCGAGGTCACCGACGAGGTGATCGACGGGCCGCAGTCGGTGGTCTACGATGAGGCGGAGAACCGGCTGCACGTGCAGAAGGCGCTGATGGCGCTGACGATGTGAGAGTCGTGGTCCGTCGTCCGTGGTCCGTGGTCCGAAACTACGAGGATCACCGTCCACTGACCACGGACCACTGACCGCGGTTTATGGCTTCGTTCACCTTCGTCTGCGGCGAGTGCGGGGCGCGCTACCCCGAGGGCGAGGTGCGCTACATCTGCCCCGTCTGCGCCAGACAGCAGCAGCCGGGTGGGGTGACGCGCGGCGTGCTCCGGGTCGAGATCGACGAGCTGCCGGCGCGCTGGCCCGCTGCGCGCGTCCACGACCCCGGCGCCCTGACGGCGTTCCTCCCGATCGCGTCGCCGGTCTCCCTTCCCGCCCTGCGGGTCGGAGGCACGCCGCTCCTGCCCGTGCCGCAGCTGCGGCGCCGGCTCGGGATGCCGCGCCTCTGGGCCAAGGACGACACTCGCAACCCCTCCGGCTCCACCAAGGACCGGGCCTCGCTCCTGGTCGTCGCCAAGGCCGTCGAGTACGGCTACGACACGGTGGCCACCGCATCCACCGGCAACGCCGCCTCGGCGCTCGCCGCGGTCGCCGCCGCCGCCGGCGTGCGCGCCGTCGTCTTCGTGCCGGCCGCCGCCCCGCCCGCCAAGCTCGTCCAGATGGCGAGCTACGGCGCGCGCGTCGTGCCGGTGGCGGGGAGCTACGACGACGCGTTCGAGCTCTCGCTCGCCGCCTGCGAGCGCTTCGGCTGGTACAACCGCAACACCGCGTTCAACCCGTTCACGATCGAGGGGAAGAAGACCGCCTCGCTCGAGGTCGCGGCCGACCTGGCCCCCGAGTGGCCCGACGCGGTGATCGTCCCGGCCGGGGACGGCGTCATCGTCGCGGGGATCGCAAAGGGGTTCGCCGACCTCGTGCGCTGCCGGCTGCTGCGGCGGCCGCCGCGCCTGATCATCGTCCAGCCGGAGGGCTCGGCCGCGCTCGCGCGGGCGCTGCGCGACGGCGCCGCCGAGATCACGCCGGTTACGGACGCCGCGAGCGTCGCCGATTCGCTCGTGGTCGGCGCGCCGCGCAACGCGATCATGGCGCTTGCTGCGGTGCGCGCCTCGGGCGGCGCCGGGGTGATCGTGAGCGACGAGGCGATCCTCGACGCGATCCCGTTGCTCGCCGGCGCGACCGGCATCTTCTGCGAGCCCGCCGCGGCCGCGGCGTTGGCCGGTCTGCTCGCGGCTCTCGACGACGGGCTGGTGGCGCGCGACGAGCGCGCGGTGCTCCTGCTCACCGGCACCGGGCTCAAGGACATCGCCGCCGCCTCGCGGCGGGTGCGCATCCCCGACCCTGTCGACCCGGACCCTGACGCCGTCGCACGCCTGCTCGCACGGACCGGGGTGTGACGGCGGCACAGGGCACCCGGACGAGTCGGCCGGCGCCTAAGAGCCGCGGCTCGTGCGGCGGATCCGGCCGGACACGTACGGCTTGAACGCTCCGGCCGCTCCGGGCGGTGCAATCTCGAACACGACATCGACGACACCCTCGTGGACCCTGGTGTAGGTGAGGCGGAACGTCGGCGTCGCCGGCTCCGCTTTGCTGACGAACACCACTCCCCGCCCGTCGGGCGATCGCTCGGCCGCGTACTCGATCACGTGCCCCTCGTTGTCGAAGTACACGGCCTCCAGCCCGCCGCCGCCGGGCGCCGCGTAGATGACCATGAGGTCGTCGTGGACGGCGGCCGGCGTGCCCGCCGCCGCCGGATACTCTGAACGGCTGCGCCGTACGAGGACCCGGCCTCCGAGGTCGGGCGCGAACGACGTCACCCCGCTCCCCGAGCCGGGCTGCCCGCTCCCTTCGCCCCGCCAGTCGCCCACCAGGAAGGCCACGGCATCCAGCGGCGATGCGGGCGTGGCCACCGGGGCCGCCGCGGCCGGCGTCGGCGCCACCGCCTGCCCGAAAACGACCGCAGCGCTCGCGCCCAGAACCAGCCCAATCGTCACGAGGTCTCGACGCATCGTCGCCTCCGCCGCAGGTCGGACCCGCCCCGTCGGACGTCCGGCGTCCGGAAGGCCCTCGGTCCGGACCGGATCACTCCTTCGGCACGGCGAGGCCGGAGGCGTGCATGTGGACGATCAGCCACTTGCCGCCGACGCGCCTGAGCACGAGCGTGCGCCGGGCGATCAGGTCGGGCCCTTCGAAGTGGAACGTCACGACCGCGGTGTCGCCGTAGAGCTGGATCTTCTGGCCCTGCGGCACGAGGTTCATGTACCGCGGGCCGGTCTTGCCTTTGCGCACGCTCTCGAAGAACACCGTGAACACCTTGGTGATCTGGTCCTTGTTCTCGAGGCGCGTGTACAGCGGCGCGAGGGGGAAGAACGCCGTCGCGTCGGGGGCGAAGAGCGCGGAGAACTTCTCGATGTTGGCGGTGTCGAGCGCCTCCATGAAGGCGTCCACGACCGCCTGGATCGGTGCCGCTTCGGCTTTCGAGGGCTCGGCGGCGGCGGCCGGTCCGGCGGTCGCCACGATCGCCAGCGCCATCACCAGCAGCGCCAGCGCCGCGGCGCCCGTCCTTCTCATCGTCCGGTGGTTCATCGCTTCCTCCCAGTTCCTCCGCCGGCGCTCACGCCGGCTGGACGACGACCGCCGTGCCGTAGCAGACCATCTCGGTCACGCCCTGCATCATCTCGGTCGCGTCGTACCGGACGCCGATCACGGCGTTGGCGCCGACCTGCTCCGCGTGCTTGACCATCATCTCGAACGCCTCGGCCCGGGTCTTCTCGCACAGCTCGGTGAACAGCGAGATGTTGCCGCCCACGAGGGTCTGCAGCGAGCCCCCGATCGTGCCGAAGATCGAGCGCGAGCGCACCGTGATCCCGCGCACGACACCGAGGTTGCGCACGATCCGGCTGCCCGGGATCTCGAACGCGGTCGTGGTCATCGCGTGGTTCATCGCGACCCTCCTGCTCATGCGACGCCGGAGTGTAGCGCCCCGGCGCCTACCTGCTAACCGCCGACGCCGGCGCGCGCAACCCCGCGAACTCGTCCCCCGGCAGCCACGCCGGCATCGCGTCCGCCTGCGCCACCAGCAGGCCGGCGAGGAAACCGAGTCGGGTGTCCTCGATCATCCCGTCGAAGTTCCAGTCCTCGGAGAACTCGTCGCTCGGCTGGTGGTAATGGGCCTTCAGCCACGCCTCGTTGACCCGCTTTCCCCAACCGGGCTCGCGCCCGACGTAATCCAGGCCGCCCTTGAAGTAGAGGCCGGGCACGCCGATCCTCGCGAAGCTGAACTGGTCGGAGCGGTAGTAGGCGCCGCGGTCGGGGAACGCCTCGTCCGTGACGACGCGTCCTTGCAGCGCAGCCACCGCCGCGGCGACCGCGTCGAGGGTGGACTTGCCCTTACCGACGAGCGCCACGTCGTGCGTCCGGCCGAAGATGTTCCCCGCGTCGAAATTGATGTCGGCGGCGATCTTCTCCGGCGGAAAGGTCGGATGGGACGCGTAGTACGCCGATCCGAGCAGTCCGGACTCCTCACAGCTCACGATCGCGAAGAGCAGCGACCGCCGCGGCCGCTCGGGAAGGGCCATCGCCGCCTTCGCGATCGCCAGTACCTGCGCCACGCCGGTCGCGTTGTCGACGGCGCCGTTGTAGATGGCGTCCCCGCGCGCGTCAGGCTTGCCGATGCCGAGGTGGTCGTGATGGGCCGAGAAGATGACCACCTGGTCCCCGAGCGTCGGGTCGCTGCCGGGGATGAGCCCGAGGACGTTGGCCGTCTCCCCGTGGCTCAGGGTGTTGGCGAGGGCGAGCGAGGTGCGGATGCCGAGGTCCACCGGTTTGAAGTCGCGGCTGCGCGCCTGCGCGATCAGGTGGTCGAGGTCGTAGCCCGCGGCGGCGAGCAGCCGGCGGGTGGCGTCCTCGGTCGTCCAGGCGCGCACCTGCAGGCGGGACTCGCCGCCGGCCGGCAGCTCGAACTGCTCACCGGTCCACGAGTTCTGCACAACGCTCCAGCCGTACCCGGCCGAAGGCGTCGTGTGGATGATGATCGCGGCGACCGCCCCGGCGCGGGCGGCGCTCTCGTATTTGTACGACCAGCGCCCGTAGTACAGGCGCCGCGAGCCCGCGAACAGGGCGGGGTCCCAGTCCGGGTCGTTGTTCATCATCAGCAGGACCTTGCCTTTGAGGTCGGCGCCCTTGAAGTCGTCCCAGTCGTACTCGGGCGCCTGAATGCCGTAGCCGACGAACACGAGCGGCGCGTCGGCGATCGCCGCGCTCGGCGCCTGGACGCCGGACGCGGCGATGAACTCGTTCCAGAAGTGCAGCCCGACCTCGTGGCCGCCGGCCCGAAACGTCCAGCTCTCAGGGGCCTTGGTCGTGATCCCGACGAGCGGGAAACGCTGCTCCCAACCGCCGCCCGGCCCTCCCGGCCGCAGCCCGAGGGACTCCATCTCGCTCGCGACGTACAGGCGAGCGAGGGCGTCGCCGCGGTGCGAAGGCGCCCGCCCCTCCAGCAAGTCGTCCGCCAGGAAGCGTATCGGGCCCGCGAGCGCCGCGCGGTCGATGGTCTTCGCCGCCTGCTCGGCCCCCGCCGGCAGCGCCGCCGTCGGCGTCGCCGCCAGCGCCACGTTCGCGACCGCCAGGGCCGCCACGATGATCACCGGGTGAACTCCGTTCCGCATGCCGTATCCCCCATCCTCCGGCGTACGGTAGCAAATTCCGGCGCCGGGCGCGCCGGGGTATCCTCGTCGCGGCGAGAAAGGCGAACGTGCCAGCGTGAGGGTGGTCCCGACGGTGGTCGTGCCGGCGTGCCTGCTGGCGCTGACGGCGCTGGCGGCGCACGCCGCGGGACGGATCCCGGAAGAGTTGGGCGCGTTCCTGCGCGTCTACCCGGGGATCGTCGCGCCCGCGGGGGTGCTTCTCGGACTCTGGTTCCGGCGTGGTCGGGTCGTGCTCGCCTTGCTCGCCCTGGCGGCGGCCGACCGCCTGCTCGCTCGCTTCGGCACCGCCGCCGCCGGCGTCGAGGTCGGGCGTTACACGCTCAACGCCGTGGCCTTCCTGCTCCCGCTCGACCTCGCCTGGTTCGCGCTCGTGCGCGAGCGCGGCACGCTCACGCCGAGCGGGTTCGTACGCCTCGGCGTGCTGGCGATGCAGCCGGTGCTGGCCGCGTTCGTGTGGTTGTCGTACCAGCCCGGCCTCGTGGCGCTGCTCGAGAGCCGCTTCCTGCCGGGCCGCCCCTCGCCGGACGGCGGCGTCGCCCACCCCGCGCTGATCGCCTACACCGTCGCGCTGGCGGCCGGGGCGCTCGCATGGGCGCTGCGCCGCACCACGCTCGACGCCGGTTTCGTCTGGGCCCTCGTCGCCTCGTTCCTGGGCGTCGTCGCCACGCGCTCCGCGACCCTGTACCTCGCGACCGCCAGCCTGATCCTGGTGGTGGGGCTGCTCGAGACGACACTCGCGATGGCGTTTCGCGACGGCCTCACCTCGTTGCCGAGCCGGCGCGCGTTCGACGAGGCGGTCGGCAAGCTCGCCGGCCGCTTCGCCATCGCCATGGTGGACATCGACCACTTCAAAGCCGTCAACGACGAGTACGGCCACGACGTCGGCGACCAGGTGCTGCGCATGGTCGCGGCGCGCCTCGCGGCTGTCCGGGGGGGCGCGCGCGCCTACCGCATCGGCGGCGAGGAGTTCGCCCTCGTCTTCGCCAAGCGGGGGACGCGCGATGTCCTGGGGGAGCTCGAGTCGCTGCGCGCGGCGGTGGCCGGAAGCGGCTTCGTCCTGCGGTCGCCCGAACGGCCGGCCCGCAAGCCCAAGCGCGCCACGGCGAAGCGCGCCCCGGAAACCAAGATCACGGTCACCATCAGCATCGGGGTCGCCGAACGGGCGGGGCGCCTCACCGCGCCGGAGGACGCCGTCAAGGCGGCCGACGACGCCCTCTACCGGGCGAAACGGGGGGGACGCAACCGCGTCTGCGGCCCGGCGCGGACCGGCCGGACGTGAGCGGCACGCCGCGGGATGCTACCCTTTGAGACTGGACCCGCGGCCACCCCAGGGCCGGCCGGGCTCGGCGCCGGAGAGCGACGCCGAGGCCAGGACCGCGGGTCGCGGATTGGAGACCGCTTGAGCCGCAAGATGCTCATCAACGCGCAGCGCGCCGAGGAAGTGCGCGTCGCGATCGTGAACAAGGACACACTCGACACGTATCAGATCGCGGTGGCCGAGGCCGGGCTTTCCCGCGGCAACGTCTACCGCGGGGTCGTGGCCAACGTCAACCCCG
This sequence comes from Acidobacteriota bacterium, assembly GCA_004298115.1. Lineage (GTDB taxonomy): Bacteria > Acidobacteriota > Thermoanaerobaculia > Thermoanaerobaculales > Thermoanaerobaculaceae > RBG-13-68-16. Next base: position 372 of record SCRJ01000101.1, on the reverse strand, counting down.
CCCTGAACGCGGCGTTCGTCGATTTCGGCGCCGAACGCGACGGGATGCTCGCGGCCCACGACGTGGTGCCGGAGGCGTACCACCGCGCCGCGCCCGCCGGCGACGCCGCCCCCCGCATCGACCGCATCCTCGAGCGTGGCCGCAGCGTGCTGGTCCAGGTCACGAAGGACCCGATCGGCACCAAGGGCGCCGCGGTCACCACGAACTTGAGCTTTGCCGGCCGCTACCTCGTGCTGACGCCGTTCGAGGACACCCGCGGCATCTCCCGCAAGGTGGAGGACGAGGAAACGCGCGCCGCGATGCGCGAGCAGGCCGACAAGCTCGAGGTGCCCCAGGGGTGCGGCATCATCCTGCGCACGAACGCCCTCGGCC
>SCRJ01000100.1 GCA_004298115.1 Acidobacteriota bacterium | reverse complement strand
GTCCTCGCCATCGACGACGACGCCGTGGCGCTCGACCTCATCCGCCGCGCACTGGAGAAGGAGAACGTCCGCGTCGTCACCGCCACCAGCGGGGCCGACGGGCTACGGCTCGCCGCCGAGCTACGGCCGGCGGCGATCACCCTCGACCTGCTGATGGCGGGGATGAACGGCTGGACTGTCCTCAACACGCTCAAGGCCGACCCCGCGCTCGCGGACATCCCGGTCGTCATCCTCACGATCCTCGACGCGGAGCAGAAGGCCTTCGCCCTCGGAGCGTCCGAGTTCCTCTCCAAACCGGTTGATCGGAGGCGGCTGGCCTCGGTGCTCGCCAGATACCGCGGCACGGGCGCCCGGCCTTCGGTGCTGCTCGTGGACGACGACGCTGCGGCGCGGGCCGTCCTCGGCCGGACGCTCACCCGCGACGGGTGGGACGTCCGCGAGGCGGAGAACGGCAACCTCGCGCTCGCGCGGATCGAGGAGTGCGAACCCACGCTGGTGTTGCTCGACCTCATGATGCCGGAGATGGACGGCTTCGAGTTCCTCGAGGCGCTCCGCGCCCGGCCGGACCGCCCGTGGATCCCGGTTGTGGTCCTCACCGCGAAGGACCTCACGGCGACCGACCGGGAGCGCCTCGCCGGGTCGGTGACGCGGATCGTCCAGAAAGGGGCCCACGACACCGCGGACTCGTTGCGTCACGCGTGCGACCTGGTGCTCGCCGCGACGCGGCGGCCCGGGGGGGCCGGGTAGAGAGGCGGCCATGGCGAAGATCCTCCTCGTCGAAGACAACGAGATGAACCGGGACATGCTCTCCCGGCGCCTGGCGCGGCGCGGCTTCGAGGTCGTCGTCGCAGTGGACGGGAAGGAAGGAGTGACGGCGGCCCAGCACGAATCCCCGGACCTCATCCTGATGGACATGAGCCTTCCCGTCACCGACGGCTGGGAAGCGACGCGCCTGATCCGCGCGGGCGCCGGCACGGCCCACATCCCGGTCATCGCCCTGACCGCGCACGCCATGGCGGGCGACCGCGACAAGGCGTTGGCAGCCGGGTGCAACGACTACGACACGAAGCCGGTGGAGCTCGAGCGGCTGCTCGAGAAGATCGCCCGGCTCCTGGAGGAGCGGGCCCGCCCGTGAGCGGCACGCCCGGCGCGCTTCTCGTCGTCGACGACAATCCCGAGAACCGGGACATGCTCGCCCGTCGCCTGCGGCGCCGGGGCTACGACGTCGCCGAAGCGGAAGACGGGGCGCAGGCGCTGGAACTTGCCGCCGGCCGGGAGTTCGACCTCGTGCTCCTCGACGTCATGATGCCGGTGATGGACGGGCTCGAGACGCTGCGCCGCCTCCGCCGGACGCGCTCCGTCGCCGAGCTGCCGGTGATCATGACGACGGCCAAGGGCGAGAGCGAGGACGTCGTCCAGGCGCTGACGCTTGGCGCGAACGACTACGTCACCAAGCCGATCAACCTGCCGGTCGCACTCGCCCGTATCGAGACGCAGCTCTCGCTGCGCCGCGCCGTGCAGGAAATCCGCCGGCTCGAGGCCGACCTCGCCGCGCGCAACCGCGACCTCGAGACCGCGAACGGCCGGCTCTCCGCCTCCAACGCCCGCATGAAGCGCGACCTCGAGGCGGCCGCCCGGATCCAGCAGACGTTCCTGCCGGCCGCCGCCCCGTCCGCCGGCGGTGCGCGCTTCGCCTGGCGCTACCGGCCGTGCGACGAGCTCGCCGGTGACACGCTGAACGTGGTGCCGCTCGACGAACGGCACGTCGGGGTCTTCGTCGTCGACGTGAGCGGCCACGGCGTGCCGGCCGCGCTGCTCTCGGTGACCGTGAGCAGGCTCCTCTCGCGAACGACGGACGGCTGCCCGCTCGTGCGGCGAGGGCCGAACGGCTCGTCCGCGCTCGAGATCGTTCCCCCGGCCGAGGTTGCGGCGGAGCTGACGAACCGGTTCCCGTTCGATCCCGAGACCAGGCAGTACTTCACCTGCGTGTACGGGGTGCTCGACGGCCGGACCGGCGAGTTCCGCTACGTGTGCGCCGGCCACCCCGGCCCCGTCCACGTGGCCGCGGGCCGTTCGCCGGTCAGCCTGCAACACCCGGGCCGCCCGATCGGGATCCTCCCCGCCCCGACCGCGGCGTCCGGGTACGCGGACCACGCGGTCACGCTGGCGCCCGGCGACCGCCTCTACCTGTTTACCGACGGCATCACCGAAGCCGCCGGCCTCTCGGACGAGCAGTTCGGCTTCGAGCGGCTCACCGAGGCCCTTTGCGCCAGCCGCGCCGACCCCCTCCAGGCCAGCGTGGACGCCCTCGTGGGCCGCGTCGAGGCATGGTGCGGCGAGAGCGGCGTCGCGGACGACGTCTCCGTCCTCGCCATCGAATTCTGACGTCCGCCGGCCTGGCCGTCTCAGTCCCTTCCCCGCGGCCGTCTCTCGTCCGGACGACTCTTGAGACAACCTCGTTCCACCTTGACTCATTCGTTGGGCGGGCGCATCCTGAACGCAAGCGAGCAACAAGTTCCTGTCCATCGCGCGGGGAGGTGTTCATGAGTCACCGTCATGGGAAGACGCCCGGGGTCCTGGGAGCTGTGGCTATGTGCGCCCTCGTTTTCCCACCGCCATCCGGCACGTCCGCTCCGGCGCCCAAGGTGCCCGTTGTCTCCCTCAAGACGTTCGTGTCTGTGCCCACGTGGCGGCTCGACATCACCTGGCACGCCAAGGACGCCTTCGAGGACGCGGACTGCACCGCGAAGCTCGACATGACGGCGACGGCCCGCTTCATTCTGGAGCAGAGCGACAAGGAGGATGCCTGGGGGCATTGGCATGTGGAGAAGGCGCGGTCGGGCACCATCGCCATGACCAGCTTCCTGGTCAACAAGCACGACCATTCACGGACGGAATGGAGGCCCACCGGGGCCATCCTGGACGCGGGCGCGACCTTCGACGTCGGCGGTCTTACGCCGGGTTACCAGCTTGTTTGCGCGACGGTGTTCGGCGCCAAGTTCATCAACCCGCTGATCAGCGGGGACGGGTTGGTGACCCTGCTGAATACGGACATCAGCGGAGACCAGCCGGTGTTTTGCACCGGCCCGCTGCCGGCCTCGGGCACCACCATTCACGGCTCCCTCGTGATCCCCATGGCCGTGCCCCTATTCGGCGCCGCTCCCTTGCCAAATACTCGTGTGGGGATCGAATTCGTCTTGCAGCCGGATGACACGCTTGCCCCGCTCGTGCCCACGAAGAAATGAGGAGAAACCCGTTCCCACCACGCGGCACGGCCATGGAGATCTTGGTTGGGATCGCTCTTGTTTCCGGGGCGGTGGCGAAGGCTCTCCCGCAGTCGCCGCCGGCCGTTCCGGCCACGCCAGGCGTCTACCAGCCGCAGCCGGGCGACGTCGTCACGGTCGGAGAGTGGCCGGCCATCGGCAAATGGATGATCGACAGGCACCTCCGTCCGGCCGAGTGGCTGGGAGCCCGCCTCAAGGGCAAGGCCCTGCGGGAGCCGATCAACGTCGTCCTCGTGGATTCCGTTGCGGCGTCGGCGGACGAGGCGCGGGCGAGGCTCCTGGAGGCCTGCCGTGCTGCCGGGTATCAGCCCCGCGAGGGTCATTCGGGAGGGTACCGGGGCTTCCTCGGCGGCGTCCTCTTTCACCAGTTGCCGGCGGCCGCGGGGCATGCCTTCTCGAACGAGCCGTTCGAGCTGCACAACAACCACGGCCGCATCTTCGGTCCTGTCCGGACCAAGGACGGTTGGCTCTTCGTCGGCGCGCTCTCACGCGAGAGGTTCAATCCGCTGACCAGGACCGAACACGTCTACGTGTCGTTCCGCCAGGCGCGCGACGACTTCGCCCGCAAGCTCGACGCGAGGACCGGCTACAGGATCGCCGGATTCGTGGAGCTCGCCAACGAGTTGGCGGACGACCCGGCGCTCACGACCGGCGACCACGACGGGATGGCGGTCGTGCTGAGAGCGCGGCGCTGACGACCGGCGGCCCATCGAACGGGCCACGGAAATGGCCCTCGCCACTCCTACGCGCCTGACGGTTCACCCCGGCGCTGGCGCACGGGGCGCCAGCCTCCCGTCCGCCGGAGAACGCCGGGAATACGCCCCTGGTCGGCCGGCGTTTGAAGTATCCAAAGTGCGCAAGCACAAGGAGGTAGCGCATGGATGCCATGATGCGGGACACGACGAGGAGTTCGGCCCTCGACGAGGGGGCCGTGGCGACGTTTCGGGCGCGCCTGCGCGGGCGGCTGATCCGGCCGGACGAGCCCGGCTACGACGAGGCGCGCAAGGTCTGGAACGGGATGATCGACCGGCGGCCGGCGCTGATCGCGCGCTGCGCGGGGGTGGCCGACGTGATCGCGGCGGTCGACTTCGCGCGCGAGCAGGGACTCCCGATCGCGATCCGGGGCGGGAGCCACAACGTCACCGGCAACGCGGTCTGCGACGGTGGGGTGGTGGTGGACCTGTCCGCAATGAAGGGGATTCGCGTCGATCCCGAGAAGCGGACGGCCCGTGCCGAGGGCGGGTGCACCTGGGGGGACCTGGACCACGCGACCCATGTGTTCGGCCTCGCCGCGCCCGGCGGGATCATCTCGACGACCGGGATCGCCGGGTTGACGCTCGGCGGCGGGATCGGCCACCTGACGCGGAAGTACGGGCTCTCGTGCGACAATCTGATCTCGGCCGACGTCGTGTTGGCCGACGGCCGGTTCGTGACCGCGAGCGCGCAGTCGGAACCCGATCTGTTCTGGGCGCTCCGCGGCGGGGGCGGGAACTTCGGCGTCGTGACCTCGTTCGAGTTCAGGCTCCATCCGGTCAGCACCGTCATCGGCGGGCCGATCCTTTGGCCGGTGGCCAAGGCGCGGGAGGCCCTGCGTCTCTACCGGGACTTCATGAACTCCGCGCCCGACGAGTTCAGTGCGTTCTTCGCGTTCCTGAAGGTGCCTCCGGGACCGCCGTTCCCGGTCGAGCTGCACGGCACGACGATGTGCGGCGTGGTGGCGGCGTACGTGGGCCCTCACGCCAAGGCCGGCGAGTTGGTCGCCCCGCTGCGCGGGTTCGGGCCGCCGGCCGTGGACCACTTCGGCCCCATCCCCTTCCCGGCGCTGCAGAGCGCGTTCGACCCGCTCGTCCCCGAGGGGCTGCAGAACTACTGGAAGGCGGACTTCGTGGACGAGCTCTCGGACGAGGCGATCGAGGCGCACGTCAAGTACGGCGCCGAGGTCCCGACGGTTTACTCCGCCTTTCATATCTACCCGGTGAGCGGCGCGGCCAACCGCGTCCCGAAGGGCGACACCGCGTTCTTCTACCGTGACGCCAAGTACGTGCACGTCCTCGCTGCCGTGTACCCGGACCCGGCCGACACGGCGAAGAACGTGGCGCTGGTGCGCGAGTACTGGTCCGCGCTCCACCCCTACTCCTCGGGAGGCGCGTACGTGAACTTCCTCATGGAGGAGGGCGACGAGCGCATCCGGGAGACGTTCGGGGGAAACTACGACCGGCTCGCCAAGGTCAAGGGGACGTACGACCCGACGAACATGTTCCGGTTGAACCAGAACGTCCCGCCGGCACGGTGACGCTCCGGGGCGGCGCAGCCTTCCCAGGGACGGGAAGCGGCGTCGAGGGGTTGCCGCTCAGCGAAGCGGAGCGCGTGAGGCGGGGGGCGTCGTTCGGAGGGTTCGAAGCGCCGACGCGACACGTCGCAGGGAGAATCGCTTCGGAGACCGGAGCCCGGCCGCTCGCAGTGAACCCGGCGGGGTTGCGGCGATCGTTGCCGGATCTGCCGACCGGGCGCGGGTCCGCTGTCGCGGGACCGAGCGGGAATTGTCGTCCTCCTCCCCTCGTTTTCCAGGCCAACGAGAGCGGCCGGATGTGGACCTCAGCGCAGCGGGATTACGTGGCATCGCGGGGCCACGATCGAAACCGGGGCCATCCAGGGCCAGGGAGGTCGTCATGAAGCACGGTGCAGCTTTGGCGGTGGTTGTCCTGGGGGTGGGACTGATCGGCGCGGGAACGGTGCTGGCGGCCGGGCCTGACTTTCTCAAGATCGACGGGATCGCCGGCGGGAGCACGGGCGTTGGGCATTCGGGCGAGATCGAGGTCCTCAGCTTCAGCTTCGGCGTCTCTCGTCACCCGGCCGCCGCGATGGGCGGCGCTCGCGCGGCGGCCGCCCCAATCAGCGATCTCACGATCACCAAGAGGATGGACATGTCGTCACCGAAGCTGATGAACGCGTGCGCGACGGGCAGACACATCCCCAGGGTCACCCTCGAGACCAGGGCCATGAAGTACGAGCTTCATGACGTGGTCATCTCCTCATTCCGAAACGGCGGAGCGAACGAAAGCGTCGTTCTCAACTACGCCACCATGCAACAGCTCCCGGTGATCACTTCCCCGCGCCCCGTCGGCGCGCCATTCCGGGCGCCGAGCCAGGTACTGATCAAGCGGCCATAGGCGGGGCGTTCACTTTCCAGTTGAACCAGAACATCCCGCCCTCGAGCCGTCGCGCGGGGCGCCGCGGCCCGTCGGCGAGGGCGACCGATGCCCCAAGGCCGCCGCCCGGGGGATGCCTCGGAATTGTCTGCAGGAACCCCACGTTGAGACTGGTTAGTCAGGCATGGAGGCTGACCAGGGTGGCACGCAAGCGACTCAACGCCCGGCAGAGTGCCCTCCTGGGCGAGGGGCGGCTGGGCGCGCGCCGGGTCGCACGCGCGGAGACGAGCATCGACCCGCCCATGAGGCCATGATCTGCCCCAACTGCCACACCCCGAACCCGGACGGGGCGGCGGTCTGCCTCTCCTGCTCGAGCCGATTCGGCGCCACCGGGCCTGCAGCGCCCGGCTCTGATGCGACCCTCCTGCCCGGACCCGGCCCGACCATGCCCCCGGGGCGCGGCACGAACCCGAAGACCGGAGCCGGACGAACCCAGTTCGGGGCCTCCGAGTCGCAAACGCTTCCCGAGGGTTTCGAGGTTGGACAGAGGTACGCGGTGCTCAGGCTGCTCGGCCGAGGAGGGATGGGAGCCGTCTACCTCGTGCACGACCGCGAGTTGAACCGCGACGTCGCGCTCAAGGTCATCCGCCCGGAGTTCGCGGAGGATCCGGCGACCCTCGAGCGGTTCAAACGGGAGATCCAGCTCTCGAGCGTCGTCACGAACAAGCACGTCCTGCGCGTGTTCGACCTCGGGGAAAGCTCAGGGGTCAAGTTCGTCACCATGCAGTTCGTGGACGGTGAGGACCTCGCTTCGCTGATCAAACGGGCGGGGCGGCTTCCGGTCGAGCGGATCGTCGGCATCTTTCGCCAGGTGTGTCTGGGGCTCGAGGCCGCCCACGAGCAGGGCGTGGTCCACCGGGATCTGAAACCCGAGAACATCATGCTCGACCGCGGCGGAAATGTGTACCTGACCGACTTCGGCCTCGCCAAATCGCTGGGGACGAGCGGGATGACCCAGACCGGGGCGCTCCTGGGCACGCCGTTCTACATGTCGCCGGAGCAGGTCAGGGGCGAGGAGGCCGACCACCGCTCGGACATCTACTCGCTGGGGATCATCCTCTACGAGATGGCAACGGGAACGGTGCCGTACAGCACGGGCACGGCGTACCAGGTCATGATCCAGCGCCTGCATCGGCCGCCGCGCCCGGTCTCCGAGACCAACCCCGACTTCCCCCCCCACCTCCGCAAGATCCTCGAGCGCTGCATGGCCACGGACCCCGCGGCCCGCTACCAGTCGGTCAGCGAGATCCTCGGCGACCTCGAGGCGGGCAAGGCCAGCACCTCCATCCTCTACGTCGTGAAACGGAGGAGCCGACTGCTTGGCCGTCTCGGCGTCGCTGCGGCGGCGGGCCTGCTGGTACTGGCCGGCTGGTTGGTGGCCCGGCCGAGGACCCCGGCCGTGGCCGCGGCGCGCAAGCCGGTGTCGGTGCTGGTGGCCGACTTCGAGAACACCACAGGCGACCCGGTCTTCGACGGCACGCTCGAGCCGGCGTTCGGCGTCTCCCTGGAGGGGGCGTCGTTCATCACCACCTTCAACCGCTCCCAGGCCGAAAGGGTGGCCGCGCAGCTGCGGCCCGGGGCGACCGGCCTCACCGAGGGGCTGGCACGGCTGGTCGCGGTTCGCGAGGGGATCGACGTCGTCACCGTGGGCTCCATCGACCGCCGGGGAGGCGACTACGTCGTCTCCGTGCGGGCGATCGACGGCGCGACGGGACAAGCGATCACCTCGTCCGAGGTGCATTTCGACAGCAAGGACAAGGCGCTCGCCGCGACCGCGACGCTTGCCGCCCGAGTGCGCGGCGCCCTCGGCGACACCACGCCGGAGTCAACCCAGATCGCCGCCGCGGAAACCTTCTCCGCCAACTCCCTGGATGCCGCCCACGAGTACGCAATGGCCCAGCAGTTCCAGTGGGACGCCAAGTGGGAGGATGCCATACGACACTACTCGCGTGCCGTCGAGATGGACCCTTCGCTCGGCCGCGCCTGGGCGGGGCTGGCGGTCGTGTACAACAACGAGGGGAACAAGGACGAGGCAAAGACGGCGTTCGAGAAGGCGATGGCGCACATCGACGGGATGAGCGAGCGCGAGAAGTACCGTACCCGCGGCGCCTACTACCTCGTCATGCGCGAGCCGGGCAAAGCCCTCGACGAGTTCCACCAGCTGGTCCGCCTCTTCCCCGCCGACACCGCCGGGATCGCAAACCTCGCCCTCGCGCACTTCTACCGGCGGGAGATGGCGAGCGCGCTGGAGGACGGGCGAAAGGCGATCGGGATCTACCCGAAGAACGTCCTGCAACGCAACAACGTCGCGCTGTACGCCATGTACGCCGGAGACTTCCCGACGGCGATCAAGGAGGCCCGCACGGTTCTCGGGCTCAACCCCTCGTACGCGAAGGCGTACGTGGCCCTGGCGCTCTCCCAGCTCGCCGCCGGTGAGACGGGGGAAGCCGCGGCGACCTGGGAGAAGCTCGAGGCGGTGAGCCCCCGCGGCGCCTCCCTGGCGGCGATCGGCCTGGCCGATCTGGCGCTGTTCGAGGGCAGAGCCGAGGACGCGGTGCCGGTCCTCACCAAGGGGATCGGGGCCGACCTCGGGGACAAGAGAGCTGAGGCCGCGGCCGTCAAGATGGCGGCGCTGGCGAGCGCACAGCTCGCGTCCGGCAAGACCGCGGCGGCGGTCGCCACCGCCGATCGCGCGGTGGCCGCGAGCACGGGGGAGAGCGTGCTGGTCCCCGCGGCCCGCGTCTACCTGGAGGCGGGCCGCGAGTCGCGCGCGCTGGAGATCGCCCACGAGCTCGCCTCTCGCCTGGAGCCCGACCCGCAGGCGTACGCCCACCTGATCCAGGGGGAGTTCAAGCTGCAGCAGGGCAAGCCGCGCGAAGCGGTCCGGGAGTTCGAGGACGCCAAGGGGATCGCCGATACCTGGCTCGGGCGCCTGGACCTGGGCCGGGCGTACTTGGAGCTCGGCGCCTTCCCCGAGGCCGACGCCGAACTCGACGCCTGCGTCAAGCGGCGCGGCGAGGCCACCGCCATCTTCCTCGACGACGTGCCGAGCTACAGGTACTTCCCGCCGGCCGAGTACTACCTCGCCCGCGCCCAGGAAGGGCTCGGGAGCCCCGCCGCCGTCGGTTCCTTCAAGGCGTTCCTGGCGATGCGGGGGCACGACGCCGCGGACCCCCTGGTCGCGGACGCCCTCCGCCGTGCCGCCCATCACTCGAAGTGAGAACGGGGCGGCCTGTCGCGCCAGCCCGTACCCGCCGCAGCGCGCTCAGTTGAGCTGCACGATCGTTGCCTTGGCCGCGCTCCCGTCGGCGAGCTGCAGCACGATTGTGTAACACCCAGTTCCCGTGCTGCTGACCGAGCTGGTGTCCCAGTTGAAGATGAACTGGTTGTTGCTCGAGTCGTAGCGGAACGTGCTGCCGCCGGTCGCCCCGCTGGTCGGCGCGTAGAGCACGACCGACTTGGTGCCCGGCGTGCCCGGGCAGCCGACGTTCAGCACCGCCACCAGCGACGTCATGCTCGTGAGGCTCGTGATGTAGTGTCCGCCGCCGTCGGTGAGCTGCCACTTGATCGGGATCGCGTTGCCGAGGTTGGCCGAGCCGGAGAACGTCGGGCTCGAGAGCGTGCCGGCCGTTGTCAGCGGCGTCAGGAACCCTATGAAGATGTACGTGACGCCCTCGACCACGGTGCTTGAGGAGCTGGGAAGGAAGTTCGCATCTCCCCCGTACGCCGCGGTGATCGAGTGGACTCCGGGCGCCAGCGAGGAGGTGGTGAACGAGGCCTGCGCGCTGCCTAATGGAACCGTGGCAAGAGGCGTGGTCCCGTCGAGGAACGTCACGGTTCCCGTTGGGGTGCCTACCCCGGGGAGAACACCGCTCGCCGTCGCGCTGAACGTCACCGCCTGGCCGGCGGCGGAGGGGTTCGACGACGCCACGAGCGCCGTTACCGTGCTCGCCTTGTTCACCGTTTCGGCGACCGCGCCGGAGGTGCTGCCGGCGAAGCTCGCGTCGCCGCTATAGCTCGCGACGATCGACTGCGCCCCTGCGGTCGGCGCCGCCACGGTGATCGACGCCTGCCCTGCGGCGAGCTGCGCCGCCCCGAGGACGGTGGCGCCGTCCGTGAACGTCACGGTGCCGGTGGCGGTACCGGATCCGGGCGAGAGCACGGCCACGCCCGCAACCAGGGTGAGGGCCTGTCCGACGACCGACGGGTTGGGCGACACTCTGAGCGTTGTCGCGGTGGCGGCCCTGTTGACGACCTGATTCAAAACTGGCGACGCGCCGCTCAGGAAGTCGACATCTCCGCCGTAGCTCGCAGTGATCGAGTGGGTCCCGACGGCCAGCGCGAACGGCCCGAACGAGGCGGTGCCGCCGCCAAGGGTCGCGGTGCCGAGCGCGGTGGGGCCGTCCGACAGCGTCACCGTGGCGGTGGGGGTCCCTTGCCCCGGTGCCGTCGCCGCGACGGTCACCGTGAACGTCACGGGCTGCCCGGTGACCGACGGGTTCGCAGATGGGGCTACGGCCGTGGTCGTCGGGCCCTTGTCGACGGTCAGGGTCAGGCTTCTCGTCGTCGAGCCGGTCGGGGATCCGGAGTCGCTGACCTGCACGGTCAAGCTCGAGCTCCCCGGTGAGGTGGGCGTGCCGCTGATCTGGCCGGTGCCGGCGTCGAGGCTCAGGCCTGCAGGCAGAGAGCCGGAGACGATCCCCCAGGAGTACGGGGCGGTGCCGCCGATCGCGGCCAGGGTCTGGCTGTACGGGCTCCCGAAGGTGGCGTCGGGGAGCGCGGTGATCGTGACGAACAGCGGCGCTGCGTAGGTGAGCGAGGCGTGCGGTATCAGGACCGGGACGACCTGGGTGACCACGCTCTCCATCGTCGCCGTGTCCACGGTGCCGCGCAGCGTGACGAGCGCCGTCTCGCCGGGCCGGAGGTAGAAGGTGGCGTTGGACGCACTCGGATCCGTGATGTCCGGGTCGGTCAGGTCGGAGGCATCCTCGATCACGGGATCGACGACGTTGGCGACCACGCTGTTCTGCTGCTGCCGCAAGAGCTGGCAGCCGACGCCGATCGGCGTCTGGTAGGTCGTCGAGACGATCAGCTGCAGATGCGCGTTCGCGGGTGCGTTGCCCACCAGCTTGACGTGGTACGACGCCGACGTGTTGCCGGTGTTCTTGACCACGTACGTCGCGTCCGAGACGGACTGGTTGGACACGTCAGGGTTCGAGACATCGGGGTTGGAGACATCGGGGTTCGCCACGTTCGAGTTCGACACGTCGGGGCTGGACACCGTGAGGTTGGAGATGTCGGGGTTGGAGACGTCGGGGTTCGAGACGTCCGGGTTCGAGACGTCCGGGTTGGACACATCCGGGTTGGACACGTCCGGGTTCGGCGCGTTGGGGTTGGAGACGTCCGGGTTCGAAACGTCCGGGTTGTAGATCTCGATCAGGTTGATGTCGGTGTTGGAACCGGTGACGCCATCCGGGTTCGCGAGCGGGGCTACCGTCCCGTCGGGGTTGAGGACCACGAAGCCGGCCAGGCCGCCGGGTATCGCGTTCCCGAGCGAGTCGACCTCGGTGACGTTGACCGTGATGCTCGCCACGGGGTTCGTCGAGGTGGCGAACACCGAGCGTGCGATACCCGAACGGGCGGGGATCGTCACGTCGAGCGTGGTCAGGGGGTCGGGGTCGGTGACCGCGGGGTGGAGCAGGAACGACGCCTTGCCGCCGGCGGGTTGGTTGGCGATCGCCAACCGGAAGCTCCTGCTCGAGGTGGTGGCGTTCCTCACCAGGACGACGAACGCTCGGGTCAGGGTGGTGGACAGGGGCTTGGCGTTCTGCGGGGAAGAGACCTCCAACCCCTCGGTGATCCGCGCGCAGTAGATGTTCTGGTTGCGCATCCCCTCTTGGCCCGAGGTGCAGGCGGGCGTGGTCTGCGTCGGATCGTAGATGCTGGCGCCCCCGCCCCCGACCGGCGTGTAGTGGGTCCAGTCGCCGTCGAGCGGCGGGCGGACGTCCTGGTTGGTCGTCCACGTCGCGTAGAACACCGGGGACTGGCTCGCGGCGAGGTTGTAGGTCCACGCGCCGCCGGACGCCGCCGGGGGCAGGAAGACCGGGCCCGCGATGTCGATGTAGTCGCCCATGAACGGGTCGTGGCCCTGGACGAAGAGCGGCAGGTTGGGGGGGTCGACCTGAAGCTGCTGGAGGAACTGGACGGTGCCGCTCTCGTCGCCACGCGTGCCGAACTTGGGCTGGGAGACGCGCGCGGTCGTGAACGCCGGCGAGGACGAAGGGACCGCCTCCGCGACGCGCACGTCGATCGTGTGGCGGTACGACGTGAGGCCCGCGTCGTCCAGGTACGGCGTGTAGACGCTCGGCGGGTCGGTCAGCAGCTCGCCCCTCGGGTCGCGGTCCTCCCTGTAGAACCTCCCGCCGGAGTCCGGCTGGAAAGGATAGTTGGGGTAGAACAGCCCGAGCGTGTGGTCCAGGCGCGTGTCGTAGTACAGGAGCATGAGCCGGCCGCCGGCGAAGCTGAGCTGGGGCATGAACTGATGCCCGCGCGTGAAGCTGTTCCCGAAGTCGTCGATCAACGGTCCGTTGTCCACCGGCACCGGGTCGGACCAGCTCACACCGTCCAGCGAGGTGGCGAGGTAGATTCGGGCGTCGGCGCCGGCGGAGGGCCGCGCCGCCCACGCGAGGTGGACGCGGCTGGTGTTGCTCGCGTCCACCGACACCGCAATCGTCGGCAACGACTCCGTGCGGATCGAGGTGGGCGTCATCCCCTGATCGAACGGAACGATCGACGCGGCGACCAACCCCTTCGTGAACGTTTGGCCGAAGTCGGTGGACTTGGCGACCATGATCGCGTCGCCCTGGCTGCTGGTCGCGAACCTCCGCCACGCGACGTAGACGGCCCCCGAGAGGGGGTCGACGGCGATCGCGGTGCCCTGATTGATCGAGTTGCTCTGCGAGAGCTTGACCGGGGTGGCCCAGGTCGCGCCGCAGTCCAGCGATCGGGTGAACATGAGCTTCGTGCTGGTGCTGCCGGTGAACTTGGCGTACGCCAGGTAGACGTTCCCCGCCGGGAACGTCTGCGTCGGGGAGACCGCGATCGTGCACTGCCCCGCGCCGGCGCGCGGCAGGTCCGCGGTCACCCACGGCTTGTCGAGGAACTGGCCGGCCGTCCCGCTGTCGATGACGTGCGCGCCGACGAGCTTGATCGGGTCGAGGCCCTGGGTGACGTCGCCGTTCTCCTTGTTGTCGAGGTCGATGAACGTCGAGACGAACACCGCCCCCAGGTTCGTCCCGCGGTTGAAGGCGATGCCGCTGTAGTAGAAGAGCCCGTTGGTCCCGGCGCGGACCACGGGGTCCGCCGCCGCCGAATACCCCTTCAACGGGAACGTCAGGCCCAGCGCCGACTGATCCTGGGGGTAGCCCGGGAGCAGGGTGCTCTGCCACGTCCGGCCACCGTCGAACGACTTGAACACCCCGAGCCACGCGTCCCCCGTCTCGTCGGGGCTGTTGGGGTTCGGGACGTCCACGCTCCGGTAGTCGTTGGCGCCCGCCAGCAGGTGCAGCGGGTTCCGGCTCGAAACCGCGAGCGAGGGCTCGTTCTGCCGCTGGAGGAACGGATCCCCCCCCGGCCACTTCGTACCGGACACCATGTTGACGTTCTGACCCGCGATCTGGCCCCGAGCCGGAACGGCGGACAGGAGGGAAGCCGCCACGGCGACAACCGCGAACGGCGCGACAGCCAACCACGCCACCTGAGAACGCATGTGTCGCCTCCCGTGGGCGCTGCAGTGAACCGGTGGACGACCGGCAACGCGCCCCACGCCCGATGGAAACTCGACGCCCGTAACATTCGGTAAATGGAGTCTTATTCCATTAGTGGCCAGAGAAAGCACGATCCGTGGCGAGGCAGGACGCAGCGGGCAAGGGGCCGGACCTGTCCGCCGCGCTCCCGACAAGCGGCGGCGGCGCGCGTGGGTACCCCGCGCGAAAACGAAGACGCGGTCACGCTACGCGTCGTCGAACAGCTCGAGCTGGCGGACCGTGGCGGGTACCAGGGTGGCGACGGAAACCCCGAGGAGACGCACCCCTCTGTGGGCCGCCTCGGTACGGCGGAGCAGGCCTTTGGCGGTCGAACCGATCCTGCCCGGGTCGGACGTGGGCACCCGAAACGTGAGCGAGCGCGTCACGGTGGTGAAGTCGGGGTAGCGGACCTTGAGCGTCACCGTGCACGCCGCGATGTCGCGTCGGCCGAGGCCGACGGCCACCTCGCGGGCCATCGCGTCGAGCTGCTCGTCCATCGCCTCGACGCGCGTCAAGTCCCGGCGGTACGTGTTCTCGGTGCCCAGGCTCTTGCGCTCGTGGAACGGCTGCACGGGCCGCTCGTCGATGCCGCTGGCGTACTCGTGCAAGGTGCGGCCGTGGCTGTGAAAGCGCGCGAGCAGGTTCGGCAGCGGGACCACGCGCAGTTGGGCGACCGTCGCTACCCCCATCGCCGCGAGGGCGCGCTCGGTCGCCGCCCCCACCCCGTGCAGCCGGCGCACCGGAAGCGGGTCGAGGAACGCCCGCACGCGTGCCGGGGGGACGACCCGGAGACCGTCAGGCTTGCAGCTGTCCGACGCGATCTTGGCGACGAGGCAGTTGGGGCCGACGCCCACTGACACGGTGAGGCCGCGCTCGGCGCGGACGCGGCGCCGGATCTCCTTCGCCACCTCCGAAGCGGTCCCCGACGGCCCGAGGTGATCGGTGACGTCGAGGTACGCCTCGTCGAGCGAGGCGGTCTCGACAATGGGCGTGATCTCGCGGTAGATCGCGAAGATCTTCTCCGACTCGCGGCGGTAGACGGGGAAGTCGGGGGCGAGGAACACGGTCTCGGGGCACAGACGCTTCGCACGCGCCGCCGGCATCGCCGAGTGGATGCCGAACCGCCTGGCCTCGTAGTTGGCCGTCGCGACCACGCCGCGCCCCTCGGGGTCGCCGCCCACCACCACCGGCCGGCCGGCGAGCGACGGGTCGTCGCGCACGTGCACCGCGGCGTAATAGCAATCCATGTCGCAGTGGAGGATGCGGCGGACGCGCTCGCCCTGGGCCACACGACGATTGTAGCGGGCGGCCCCACCGACGCCGCGGCCACGATACGGCCGCCGCCGCCGGGAGTCCTGCGCCGCTCCGCCGCGTCCGTGACGCCGGCGCCTTCGGGCCGGCGTCAGGGGCCAGAGGCGTCGGGTGGAAGATCGCTCCGCCAATCGGTGTTGCACACGGATCAGAGGAAGGGAGCATCGCATGCGCCATTCCGTGCCGTCCCGCGTCGCCGCGGTCCTGCTCGTCACGTCCGCTCTGCCGTTGGCCGCAGCCCAGGCAGCGAAAGCCGGTCCGCCGGCCGAGACCGCCATCCACTGCGGGAGCCTGCTCGACACCGCCGCCGGGGCGATGCGCGGCGAGAGCACGATCGTCGTCGAGGGCGACCGCATCCGGGAGGTCCGCCCCGGGGGTACCGACCGCGCGGCCCTCGAGGCGGCGGCGAAGGCGCAGGGAGCCTCGTTCCGGTACGTGGACCTGGCGGGCTCGACGTGCCTCCCCGGCCTGATCGACGCGCACACGCACCTCACGATGCAGTTCGGCCCCACCTCCTACACCGACCAGTTCCGCCTCAACCCCGCCGACTACGCGATCCGCTCCACGGTGTACGCGCGGCGCACGCTGCTCGCCGGCTTCACCACCGTGCGCGACCTGGCCGACCGCGACAACGAGTCGATCGCGCTGCGCAACGCCGTCAACGCCGGCCTCGTGCCCGGACCGCGCATCTTCACGGCCGGACGGCCGATCGGCTCGACCGGCGGCCACGCCGACTTCACCGACGGCTACCGTCTCGACCTCGAAGGCGACCCCGGCCCGATGGCCGGCATCATCGACAGCCCGGCGGACGCATGGAAAGCGGTCCGCCAGCACTACAAGGACGGCGCCGACCTGATCAAGATCATGCCTTCCGGCGGGGTCCTGGACGAGAGCAGGAGCGGCGACAACCCGCAGATGACCGTGGCCGAGATCGAGGCGGTGGTGGCCGCCGCGCACGACTACGGCTTCACCGTCGCGGCCCACGCCCACGGCGCGGAAGCGATCCGCCGCGCGGTCATCGGCGGCGTGGACTCGATCGAGCACGGGACGTTCGCCGACGATGCCGACATCGCCCTGATGAAGGCGCACGGCACGTGGTTCGTGCCGACGATCATCGCCGGCGAGTTCGTCGCCGAGAAGGCCGCGGTGCCCGGGTACTACCCGCCGCAGGTGGCGGCCAAAGCCGCGGCGATCGGTCCGAAGATCCTCGCCACGGCCGGGCGGGTCTACCGCGCCGGGGTCAAGATCGCGTTCGGCACCGACGCCGGCGTCTACCCGCACGGCGAGAACGCCCGCGAGTTCGCCCTCATGGTGCAGGCCGGCATGCCGCCGCTGTTCGCGATCCAGGCCGCGACGACGCACGCCGCCGAGCTGCTGCGGCAGCAGGGCAACATCGGCGTCATCGCCGCCGGCGCGTACGCCGACATCATCGCCGTGGCGGGCGATCCGCTGGCCGACGTCGCCAGGCTGCAGGACGTCGGCTTCGTGATGAAGGGTGGAACGGTCTACAAGCTGGACGGCCGCCCCGTCGAATAGCCCGACCCGGACTCGACGGGAATTTCCCAGGC
>SCRJ01000099.1 GCA_004298115.1 Acidobacteriota bacterium | reverse complement strand
CTGATGCGCAGGATGAGCTCTCCCACCCCAACACCCAAGACCGGAAACAAGACCCTATCCAGGAGGCAATCAACGACACGACCCCACTTGACTCGACCGACCTACTCATAGACGCGCGCCGCGCGCGCTTCTCCTTGCCCTCGGGAGATCGAGCTCAGGGTTTCAGACGTCAACGACCGCGCGCCCGGCGGCCGCGCCCCGAATCAGCCCGGTCTGTGTCGCGGCCGATGCTCGCATCGGCCGGCGAGCCGAGGTCGACGTCCGCACCCCCGGGCAGAACGTTGCCCAGAATCGTGTTGGCCTGGACATGCCGTCGGCTACGCTATTCTCGATCGGACACACAAAAGCCACGAGGCGCTTGATGAACCGGTCGGAGGCCGCCCGATGAAGACCATGTCGATCGCTTCGGCTCTGCTGCTCTGCGGCGGGCTCGGCCTGTCGCTTCTGGCCGCGGAAAAGCCGCTGCGGACGGTGGCCCACGTCGATCTCCAGCGCTACCTCGGCACCTGGTACGAGATTGCCACCATCCCCGCAAAGTTCCAGAAGAACTGCGTCGGCGTGACCGCGACCTATACGTTGCGGCCGGACGGCGCCATCGGCGTGGTCAACCGCTGCCGCAAGTTCACCCTGGACGGTAAGGAGAAGAGCGTCAAAGGGAAAGCCTGGGTGGTGGACAAGAACAGCAACGCCAAGCTGAAGGTCCAGTTCTTCTGGCCGTTTCGCGGGGCCT
Source organism: Acidobacteriota bacterium (assembly GCA_004298115.1). Classification (GTDB taxonomy): domain Bacteria; phylum Acidobacteriota; class Thermoanaerobaculia; order Thermoanaerobaculales; family Thermoanaerobaculaceae; genus RBG-13-68-16. The sequence continues at coordinate 5,355 of SCRJ01000099.1, read as the reverse complement.
ACTGGATCATCGAGCTGGATCCGGATTACCAGTACGCGGTGGTCGGCCACCCCGGCCGCAACTACCTCTGGATCCTCTGTCGCCAAGCGCACATGGATGAAGCCCTCTACAACCAACTGCTGGACAAGATCGCCGCCCAGGGCTACGACGTGAACCGGCTCGTCAAGACCCTGCAACCGGCCGGCGACGCGGGGACGTGACGGCGGCGAGCCGGCCGGCGGCAGGGGTCGTCGCACACCATCGCCGAGCGCGCATGACTGGAGGCCGAGATGCCGTACAAGACGATCAAGGACCTGCCGGACAGTGTGAAGGGGTCGCTGCCAAAAGAAGCACAGACGATGTTCCTCGCGGTCGTCAACAGCGCCCTCGAGGAGTACGGCGGTGACGACGCGAAGGCGTTCGCGACGGCATGGGCCGCGGTCAAGCGGAAGTGGCGCAAGGACCGCAACGGGGACTGGGTCGCGAAGCGCGGCAAGGACTAAGCGCGGGACGTCCCACGCAGGTCCGCGCCCGCCGATCGCACCCCACATCGAAGCGACGCCCTGTGGTGCTTGTGTGGGGCTCGCGCGCCGCGCGAGCTTCCTTTTACCTTCCCACCCGAACGACCGCGCGCCCGCCGGCCGCGCCCCACATCGAAGCGGGGTCCGGTCTTGCTCGTGTGGGGCTCGCGCGCCGCGCGAGCTTTCTCTTGCCCTCCCACCGGAATGCCCGCGCGCCAGGCGTTCGCGCCACGAAGGTGGTAGCGTGGGCGCAGTTCGGGTGGGATCGTCCATCATCGTGGCGCGGCGGCGCGCACGGGACGGGCCGGCCCACACAGGTGCTTATGGATCCGGTTGACCTCACGAGCCTGGAAAGCGCGGTCGGGGCGCTCGAGAGCCCCACCTTCGCGGCGCGCCTCGTCAACCTCGTCGGCATGCCGATCGAGGCCGCGACGAAGCTGCTCCCGGCCAGGGCCGGCGCGATCGTCTCGAGGGCCACCACCGTCGCCGTCCGCAAGGCCGTCGTCGCCGCGGTCTCGACCATGGGCGCGACGCACCGCCGCGCCCCCTCCAAGTGGCTGCACCGCGCGGCCGCCGCCGGCAGCGGCGGGGTGGGCGGGTTCTTCGGCCTGCCCGGCCTCGCCGTCGAGCTGCCGATCTCCACCGTCATCATGCTGCGCGCGATCGCGGACATCGCCCGCAGCGAGGGCGAGGACATCGGCAGCGTCGCCGGCCAGTTGGCGTGCGTCCAGGTCTTCGCCCTCGGCGGGCCGGCCCCGGCGGACGACGCCGCGGAGACCGCGTACTACGCCGTCCGCATCGGCCTCGCCAAGGCGCTCACCGAGGCGGCGGAGTACATCACCACGAGGGGGGTCGTCGACGAAGGCGCGCCGGTCCTCATCCGGCTCATCGCCCGGATCGCGGCGCGCTTCGACGTGGTTGTGGGCGAGAAGGTGGCGGCCCAGGCCGTGCCGGTCATCGGCGCCGCCTCCGGGGCCGCGATCAACCTGCTCTTCGTGAGCACCTTCCAGAAGGCCGCCGCGGGTCATTTCACCGTCCGCCGGCTGGAGCGGACGTACGGCGCCGACGTCGTCAAGAGCGAATACGAGGCGATCGCCAAGCGCACCGGCGTCCGCAAGCGGTAGCCTCCCACCGGCGTCCGCGTCCTACAGCGTTGGCCCCGCGGGACGGGCGCCCCGCCCGCCCTGCGTGACGCCCCGAACCCGCCCGGTTTCCGTAGCGGCCGATGCTCGCATCGGCCGACGAGCGGCACGCCTGCGGTCATTGCGAGCCCTGCCTGCGGCGCCGCAGCGGGCAGGGCGAAGCAATCTTGCCGGACATGGCGACCGCGTCCCGCGCCGTTCGCTCCGTTCCGCCAGGTGGCTGCCAGGGGAGAACTAACATAGAATCAAACACCACTGCAGGTGGCGGGCCACCGGGCGAAGGAGAGATGGAAACCGTACAGGAGATCGTGGTGCTCGGTGGCGGGCGCCAGGCCGTGCGACACCTCGCCTGCTACGGCAAGCTCCGCGAGGAGCTTGGCATCGGCATCGCCGCGGTCGTAGATCCGGCGGAGGATCGACGGGCGAACTGCCGCGCCGTCCTCGCGGCGGCCGGCTTCGACGCGGACAGTTCGCGACTCGTCGCCGACCTGGAGCATCTCGACGGCACCCTCGACCTCGACTCGACGGTCGTGGACGTGGTGGTGCCGACCCGACTGCACTATTCCCTCGCCGCGGCCGCCTCCCAGATGGGGGCGCGGCACCTGATCGTGGAGAAGCCCTTGGCGCACAGCCTGGAGGAGGCCTTCCGGTTCCTGGACCTCTCGGGCACCGTGCACGTGCTGGAGAACTACCTGTTCAGCGCCGTGACCGCGACGATGCTGGAGTGTCTCGAGAGCCTCGGGAGCCGCCCTTTCTTCATGCGCACCGAGTTCTCCAAGGACCGCCGCCCCGACTCGAGCAAGGGCCGCGGGACGAGCCCCGGCTACGTCCCCCACGTCTTTACGGTGGAGATGCCGCATCAGGTCGCCGTCGCGAACCGGATGCTCGGCAGTGTGGGCCACGTCGTGGACGCCTGGGACGAGGACATGGTCTTGCCCGACGGCACGCTCGCTGGCCACGGCGAGGGTGCAATCGTCCTCATGCACGAGGGCGGCGTCACCTCCTGCCACTTCTCCTCCCTGAATGGATTCCGGCACCGGGGCGCCACCCACCGCACCGCCACCGTCTACTGCACCGACGGGGCGCGCGTCCGGGGCCGGTTCGCCAGCACCCCGGACCTCCGGGCCGGCGTCGAGGTTTTCCGAAACGACCGACGGATCGCCAGCCACGATCTCACCGACGACTCGCTCACCCGAGCCCTCGGCGGCTCGCTCGAAGCGTTCCGCCGGCGGCAGCCGGGCCCGAACGACGTGCACTTCGGCATCGAGGTGCTGCGCATCATCGACCGCGGATTCCAGCTCGCGGCGGAGGCGCGGTAGTGCGCTTCGCACGATGCGGGGCAGCGCGATGCTGTTTGCCCGGACGCTGAGGCCCGCGCTGTTCGCGCTGGAGCCCGAGACCGCCCACCGGCTGGTCGTGGGGCTGATCCGGGCGTTCCCGTGGTTCCTGCCCGCGTGCCGCAGCGTCGCGGGGCCGCGCGTCCCGCCCGATCCGGCTCTCGCCGTGCGCGTCGGCTCGCTCCTCTTCCCCTGTCCCCTGGGCATTTCGGCGGGGCTCGACAAGAACGGCGAGATCGCGGGCGTGCTGTCCCGGCTGGGGACCGGCTTCGTGGAGGTGGGCTCCGTCTGCCGCGACCCCAACGCCGGTCACCCCCGCCCCCGCCTTTTCCGCCTCCCGAAGGACCGGTCCCTGCTCGTCCACTATGGGAACCCGAGCCGCGGCGCGGCCGCCGTGGCGCGCCGGCTCGCGGCGCAGCGCTTCCGCGCGCCCGTCGGGGTCAGCCTGGTGCCTGGGAGCGGATCGACCGCGGACGACACCGAGGGCGCCGTAGCCGAGCTCGCCGGCGCCGCGAGGCTCCTGGCTCAGTTCGCCGACTACTTCGTGCTCAACACCAGCTGCCCCAACGTCTCCGACGTCGGCTGGGAAGGCGGCAAGGCGCCGGTCGCGACGCTGCGGGCCTGGGTGGAGGCCGTGAGCCGGGAATCCCTGGGACGTCCCCTCTTCCTCAAGGTGCCGCCGGTCGCGGAGCCCCGCGCGATCGAGGCGATTCTGCGAATGGCGGAGGAGTTCCCCGCGCTGCTCGGCTTCGCCTTCAACCTCCCCAGGCAGCGCCCTGCAGGCCTCCGCACGCCGGCGGCCGCGATCGAGGGGCTGCCCGGAGCGCTCGCGGGCCCCCCCACGGCACCAGTGTTCGAGGCGGCGCTGGCGGCGTGGCGCGCGCGGACGAAGGGGACACGCGTCCACCTCTTCGGCGGCGGAGGCGTCGTCTCCGCGGCGGACGCCTACCGGCGGATCCGCCTCGGGGCGAGCCTGGTGCCGGTGTGCACGGCGCTCGTGTTCCAGGGCCCCGGCCTGCCGGCCGCCCTCAACCGCGATCTGTCGGGGCTGCTGCGGCGTGACGGTTTCAAGAGCGTCTCCGAGGCGGTCGGAGTGGACGTTGACGGGTCGCTCTCGCCAGGCGTTGCACGAGCGTAGGGCCGCACCGGCGCCGGTCGGCGCGCCCCATCGTAGCCCCCGTGGCCGGCGCCGCCGCCGCCTCAGACAGGCCGGAACGCCAGGATCGGGCAGCGCTCGCCGAGCTCGTAGGGGGGCACGTGACGGGATTCCAGGCGGAAGGTCGCCTGCAGGGCGCGGAGAAGCGCCGCCTCCGTCGCGAAGTGGAAGCGGTGCTCGCGGCCGCGGTAAAGGTCCATCGTCGCGATCGCGGCTTCGGGCCAGCCGGTGTTCTTCCTCACCTGCTCCGGAGTGAGCGGCCCTCGGGACCAGGCGTCCCAGATCTCCGCCAGCCCGATCCCCGCCTCCGGCGCCGGCTGCAGCGCCATGGACAGCCGCCACTTGAAGACGTGGAACGAACCGATCCGCCCGGCCTCGAGGTCCGCCCACACCCTCTCCACCGGCTCCCTGGTCTCGGGCTGAACGAAGCAACGCATCACCAGCAGTCCGTCGGGCCGGAGCGCGCGGCGCAAGCTCGCTCCGAATTCGCGGCAGCCTTCCGGGAACCCGACGGAGATGAAGCAGCCGTCGCCGATGACGAGATCGTACGAGCCCGGCTCCGGCGGCGGCGCCTGCCAGTTCCCCTGCCGCGCCACGCGGAAGCCCGGCCGGTCGCCCGGCCATACCTCCCGGATCATCTCGATCGACTGCTCTACCGCGGTGAGGCGGGTGTCGGCGGGCCAGGCCATGCCGGCGATCTCGGGCGTGACGCCGCAGAGCAGTGCCGACAGCGCGCGGCCGCGACGCTCCGCCTCGCCGCGCGCCAGCGCCTCGAAGCGGGCCACGTCCGGCCCCGAAGGGCGCAGCGGCGGACCGAAGTGCTTCCAGTCGCGGGCGGTCCTCTCCCAGAACGTGAGCACCGGTGCCGCCTCCCGTCCCGTCATTCGCGTCTCCCCCGCATCGTGTCCAGGCGCGAATCATAGCCCGCCCGCAGATCCGGCACCCGACGGCGTTCCGGGGGTTCGAATCGCCTCTCACCGTGCGCGCCGGCGGTGGGGTGGTGCCCCCGCCCGCTCGCGGGGCCTCGTCGTGGCCCGCTGCGGGTGTCGTAAGAATCCCGCCTTGCTTCGAGTGTGGGGCTCGCACGCCGCGCGAGCTTCTTCTTGCCCTCCCACCAGGACAACCGCGCGCCTGGCGGTCGCGCCCCGAATCAGCCCGGTTTCTGTAGCGGCCGATGCTCGCATCGGCCGACGAGCCGCGACCCTTACCGAAACGGGGTC
>SCRJ01000098.1 GCA_004298115.1 Acidobacteriota bacterium | reverse complement strand
TCGCGCACGACGCCGCGCGCCAGGAACACCTGCGTGACGCCGGGGGCGATGGTGACGCTCTGCGGCAGGTAGCTCCCGGCGAGCCAGACGATGCGCTGTGCGGCGAGCGCATTCTGCAGTCTGGTGACGCCACCCTGGAGCTGGAGGTCGGTCGAGATGTCGTCGGGGACGCCCCACCCGGGCAGGGAGAGCCCCGCGATCCGCCGCTCCGGCGTCCAGACGAAGAGCGGGACGTTGAGGCTCTCGAGGTAGGCACGCGCCGCCATGACGGAGATCGTGCTCGCGTCGGCGGGCGCCTCGCCGACGATCAGCACCACGGCGCGGCGGCGGTTGAGGGCGGCGGCCTGCATCCCCGCGGTCGCCACCGCGTTGGCGAGCTGCTGCTGCGGCGGAGCGGCGGCCGGGAAGTTGAAACGGAAGATCAGCGTCCGCACGTCGTCGACATCGGTGTCGAGGGGGATCGAGAACGGGAACAGTCCGGGCGCGCCGGCGCCGCCGCCCTGCGGACGCTGCGGCACCGCCCAGAGCCCGTAGAGGCGGTTGCCGCCCTTGCTCGCCTGGATCGGAATCTCCGTCGTGAGGGCGCCGGAGAACGGGTTCGGCGGCGTGATGCCGCGAAACCGCCCGGAGCTGTCCTGATCGAAGACGACGACGGCGTCGGTATGGCCTTCCTCGACGCCGACGACGCGCAGCGGCCGCCCGCCGCTCGTGAACCACCCCTGCATCGCGTCGATCGGGGGCAGCGTCTTGCCCGGGCGCACGACGACGGCGATCGCGGTCAGCGCGGTTGCGGCGTTGGCCGCGACGTCGCCGCCGAGGCTGGTCTCGGCGCGCGCCACGACGCCCTTGGGGAAGACGACCTCGACGGCGAGGAAGTGCGGCCGCTTGAAGTCGACGCCGGGGAGCGGGATCCGCTGGGGGTCCTTGACCGGCAGCTCCCGGCTGTCGAACGTGGCGTCGAAACGCTTCGGTTTGGCGTTGTCGATCGTGTGCCAGGCGAGGCGCGCGAACGCCGGCGCCCCGCCTTTGTCTTGCTCGAGCAGGATGCGGGCCTCGGCGGCCGGCCGCGGCAAGTTGATCCACTGGCGAGCCCGGGCGACCTCGTTCCCCTTGGCGTCGCGGCCGACGGCGACCAGCTCGTGGGGGAGCGGCGAATTGCCGAAGCTGCAGCCGACCTCCCACGGCGCCGCACTCACCGTCCCGAGCGAGACGCCGTCGAGGAAGACCTCGGCCGAGACCACGGGCGGGCTCACCATCACCCGCACGGGCCCGAACCCGAACACGAGGCCGAGGAACAGCGTCTGGAACGCAATCACGGGTCTGCCTCCGCGGCGCCCGGTGCCGAGGGCGCCTCACGGCCAAGGATAGACCCAGTGACGCGCGAAGGCGGCTTCGTGCACCGGCCCGACTCCGGCGGGCGCTTGGGGCGGCCCGTCAGTGCGCGGCGCCGGCGGCCGGGAGTGCGGTCTCGGCGAACGTGAGGCGCCCCTCGCGCAACGAGGCGCCGCGCAGCGCGATCGCCAGGACCTCGTCGAGGTGGTCCACCGTGAGCACCGTGAGCCGCTGTCGCACCTCGGCCGGGAGGTCCTCGAGGTCGGCCTCGTTGGCCCGCGGCAGCAGGATCGTGGTGATCCCCGCGCGAACGGCGCCGAGCACCTTCTCCTTGACGCCCCCGATCGGCAGCACGCGCCCCGAGAGCGTGATCTCGCCGGTCATGGCGAGGTCGAACCGGGACGGCCGTCCGGCGAGCGCCGAAACGAGGGCGACCGACATCGTCACGCCGGCGGACGGCCCGTCCTTGGGGATGGCGCCGGCCGGGATGTGGACGTGCACGTCGCGCTCGAACGCCGCCTCGTCGATGCCGAGCTCGTCGGCGTGGGCGCGCGCGTAGCTCCACGCGGCGCGCGCCGATTCCTTCATGACGTCGCCGAGCTGGCCGGTGAGCACGAGCTCGCCCTTGCCGCGCATCGTGGACGCCTCGACGAACATGATGTCGCCGCCCATCGGCGTGTAGTACATCCCGGTGGCGACGCCGACCTGGTCCGCGGCCGCGGCGTGCTCCGGGTGGACCTTGGGCCGGCCCAGCAGGCGGCCCACCTCGGCCGCGTCCAGGGTGGCGCGGTCGATCTCCCCGGTCGCGATGCGACGCGCCACCTTGCGCGCCAGGCGGCCGATTTCGCGCTCGAGCTGGCGCACGCCGGCCTCGCGGGTGTACCCGGTGGTAGTGGCTGCGAGCGCGTCGTCGGTCACCGTGAGCTGGCCGTCCGCCATGCCCGCCTCGGCGAGCTGCCGCGGCAGCAGGAACCGCCGCGCGATCACCAGCTTCTCGCCCTCGGTGTACCCCGAGAACTCGACCACCTCCATGCGGTCGAGGAGCGGGCCGGGGATGTTCTGGATGAAGTTCGCGGTGGCGATGAAGAGCACCTCGGAGAGGTCGAACGGCACGCCGAGGTAGTGGTCGGTGAAGGTGTCGTTCTGCGCCGGGTCGAGCACCTCGAGCAGCGCGGCCGACGGGTCGCCCTGGTAGGAGACGCCGAGCTTGTCCACCTCGTCGAGGAGGAACACCGGGTTGGCCGTGCCGGCCTGCTTCATCCCCTGGATGATGCGGCCGGGCATGGCGCCGACGTAGGTGCGCCGGTGGCCGCGGATGTCGGCCTCGTCGCGCACGCCGCCGAGCGAGATGCGCACGTACTCGCGCCCCATGGCGGCCGCGATCGAGCGCGCCACCGACGTCTTGCCCACCCCCGGCGGGCCGGCGAAGAGCAAGATCGGCGCCCGCCCCCTGGTCGCCTCGTGCCGGGTGCCGGCGACCTCCTCCTGCGCCGCCTGCCCCTTGGCGCGGAGCCCGCGCACGGCGAGGAACTCGAGGATGCGGTCCTTGATGTCGCCGAGGCCGTAGTGGTCGCGCTCGAGCACCTCAGAGGCGTGCGCGAGGTCGAGCTTCTCCTCGCTGCGCTTCCCCCACGGCAGCTCCGCGATCGTCTCGAGGTAGGTGCGGATCACCTGCCCCTCCATCGACTCGCCCGACGCGCGGTCGAGGCGCGACAGCTCCCGGTCGACCTCCTTGCGCGCCGCCTCGGGCAGAGGGAGCGCGGCGAGCTTCTCGCGCAGCGCGTCGGTGTCGTTCGCCTTGTCGCCCTCGCCGAGCTCCTTCTGGATCGCCTTGAGCTGCTCGCGCAGGTAGAACTCCCGCTGCCGGCCGCCCAGCTCTTCCTGGACCTTCGACTTGATCTCCTCCTGGGCGTCGACGACCGCGAGCTGGCGCTGGACGAACAGGAGCACTCGCCGCAGGCGCTCCTCGACCGACAGCGTCTCGAGCAGCGCCTGCCGGTCGGCGAGCGACATGTCCAGGTTGGTGGCGACGGCGTCGGCGAACTGGCCCGGGTCCTCGACCTCGGCGAGGAAGCGGTTGACCACCTCGCGCGGGAGCCCCATCTTGGTGCCGAGCTCGGCGGCCCGCTCCCGCACCTCGCGCAGCAGCGCCACGTACGTCGGCGCCTGGACGTCGAGCGGCGGCATCTCCTCCGCGTCGCGCACGGTCGCGACGAGGTAGTCGTCGTGCTCCGCGATGCGCAGCGCGATCGCGCGACGCTCGCCGTGGAGGACCAGCTGCATCCCTGACGGGCCGCGCTGCACCTGCACGATCCGCGCGATCGTGCCGATCGTGTGCAGGATCTCCGGGGTCGCGGCGTCGGCGTCCTCGCGCTGCGTCGAGACGAACGCCAGGCGCTCGGAGTCGGCGAGCGCCGCCTCGATCGCCGCCAGCGTCGCGGGCCTACCGGCCCCGATCGGGACGGTCACGCCGGGGAAGAGCACGGCTTGGCGCAGAGGAATCACGGGTAGAGCAAGGGTCTTCGTCACGGTGTCGCTCCCTGGGTGGCGTGCGCCTGGTACGCCGCGCGCCGGCCGCCACCTGGACCGGCGCATCCTCAACAACTTGAGCGTTGCTCACTAAAATTCCCGCACAAGGTGGGAGTCTATCGTAAGCTGTTGAATATAAATTGAATACGCTGTTGTCAGTCGGCCGGACGCTGCTTCCCGGACGGCTGGGGTCCGTTCCGGCGCGACCCGTGGCGCCGCCCGGCCGGCGTTGGGCCAGGCCGGTGAGCGGGCGCACACCGTCGCGCCGGCGGCGGTGCTAGAACCGGATGGGAGCCACGCCATGTCCAGGATCGGGTTCGATCGGACCCGCCGCGTCGTTTCGGCCGCCGCGCTCGCGCTGGCCTGCGGCGTGGCGCGGGTCGCCGCGCAGGCAGACGCTCCGGCCGGACACCCTCGGGTCCGCCGCCACCTGCTGCGCGGCGTCGCCACCGCCGATGGCCCGGCGATCGCCGGCTGTCCGATCTTCCCCGCCGACAACGTCTGGAACGCCCGCGTCGACCTGTTGCCGGTGGACCCGCGCTCCGCCGACTACATCGCCACGATCGGGCCGGACACCGGCCTCCACCCCGACTTCGGCTCCGGCACCTGGGACGGCGGGCCGATCGGCATCCCCTACGTGGTCGTGCCCGGCGGCCAGCCGCCCGTGTCCGTGACCTTCGACTACGCGGACGAGAGCGACCCGGGGCCGTACCCGGTCCCCGCGGACGCGCCGATCGAGGGCGGGCCGGCGAGCTCCGGCGACCGTCACGTCCTGCTGGTGGATTCCGGAAGCTGCACACTTTACGAGCTCTACGCCGCCTACCCGCAGGCGGACGGGAGCTGGCGCGCCGGCTCGGGCGCGGTCTTCGATCTGCGCGGCGACGCGCTGCGGCCCGCCGGCTGGACCTCGGCCGACGCCGCGGGCCTGCCGATCCTGCCCGGCCTCGTCCGCTACGACGAGGTGGCCGCCGGGGCGATCCGCCACGCGCTGCGCTTCACCGTCGCCCGCACCCGCAACCAGTTCGTCTGGCCGGCGCGCCACCAGGCCTCGAGCAGCGCCAACCCGGCGTACCCGCCGATGGGGCAACGGTTCCGGCTCAAGGCGGGGTTCGACGACGCGCGCTTCCCGGCGAGCGTGCAGGTGATCCTGGCGGCGCTCAAGCGCTACGGCATGATCGTGGCGGACAACGGCAGCAACTGGTACGTCTCGGGCGCCCCGGACGAGCGCTGGAACAACGACGAGCTGCACCTGCTGAACCAGGTCCACGGCAGCGACTTCGAAGCGGTGGACGAGTCCTCCCTCATGATCGATCCAAACTCCGCCAAGGCCCGCTAATGGCGCCGCCGATAGCGGACCATCGATCCGAGCGGGGGGTCCCGCGGCCGCTCCACCGCCCGCCCGGCCGCTCGTGTCTCCCGAGGGGCGTTGCCCTCGCCCCGCTCGCATCCACATCCTGCCCGCTCCGGAGCGAGTCATCTCCCTGTCGTCATCCCCGCGAATGCGGGGATCCAGACCACAGCCCTCTTCGGCGGGTCACCGGATTCCCGCGTGCGCGGGAATGACGACGAAGGGGCTCGGAGCCGCGCGGCCGCCGCGGGCGCACCCAGCTCGGACCCAAGGCCACGGAGGAGCGTTCGCCTGCGCTTCGCCCCCGCGTCTTCAGTCTTCCCGAACCCCGAGCCCCGATCTCTCAAACGGTGCGGCGGCGGATGGCGTTGATCGACTCGTCGAGGCGCTGCAGGAAGGACGAACGGTCTCGCTTCGTGAACGGCGGCGGACCGCCGGTCATCTCGCCGAGGTCGCGCAACTCGGCGAGCAGGCCGCGGGTGGCGAGGGCGTCGCCGATATTGGCGGCGGTAAACGGCGGGCCCGCGTAGCCGATCACGGTGGCGCCGCGGGCGAGGCAGCGGGCGGCGAGGGGGATGTCCGCCGTGACCACGATGTCGCCGCCCTCGACGTGCCCGGCGATCCAGTCGTCGGCGACGTCGATCCCTTCCCCGACGACCTCGAGCGCGATCCGCGGGTTGTCGGGCCGGCGCATCCACGACCCCGCCACCAGCGTGACGTCGAGGCCGTATCGCGCGGCCACCCGGTAGACCTCGCCCTTCACCGGGCAGGCGTCGGCGTCGACGAAGATGTGGAGCACGCGGTCCCCATTTCCGGAGGATCATACTGCCGGTCACCACCGCCCGCTCACCGGCGATCGGCCGGGGCTACAATTTCTCGAAGGCTCGGCGCCGTCAACGGGGAAGCGAATCCGGAGGGTCGAGGATGGAACGAGCACGGTGCCGTCCCAGGCGCGCGGTTGTGACGGGGGCCCTCCTGCTCCTCGGCGCGTGGGCCCCCAGCGGCGAGGCGCAAGGCCAGACGTCGAAGTGGGCCGTGGTCGGGCAGGTCGGCGGGCCGACGACGGCCGTCGCGGTGCGGGGGACGGTGGCGTTCGTCGGCGTCGGGTTCCGGCTGGTCGCCTACGACGTTTCGCAGCCGAACGCACCGCGCGAGGTCGGCGCGACCGTGCCGTTTTCCGATCGGGTCCTCAACCTCGCGGTTGCCGGGACCCGAGCTTACCTCGCGGTCGGCACGGCCGGTCTCGTCATCATCGACATCACCGACCCCTCGAACCTGACGGTCTTGGGCCGGTGGGACTCGCCGGGATCGGCGGAAGGGGTCGCGGTGGCCGGGGCCAGGGCGTACCTGGCCGATGGTCCGTTTGGCCTGCGCATCGTCGAGGTCTCGGACCCCGCCAGCCCGGTGCCCGAGGGATCCGCGTTCGATATGAGCTTTGCGTTCGACGTGGCCGTGCAGAACGGTTTTGCCTTCATCGCCGGCGCCGGTTCCGGTCTGCTCGTCGCCGACGTCAGCGATCCGCTTCACCCCCGGGAGGTCGCCGCCCTGGACACGCCCGGTCATGCCCGGGACGTGGCGATCGAGGGATCGCTGCTCTGCCTTGCCGACGCCTGGGGCGGGGTGCGTACGGTCAACATCGCCGAACCGGCGCATCCCGTCGAACTGGCGTCGCTGGCGTTGCCGAGCTGGGCGTTCGGGGTGGGACTCTCGGGCACGACCCTGGTGGTTGCCGATGGCTCGCAGGGGTTGCGCACCGTGGACCTGACCGACCCGAGGCACCCGGTCGAGGTCGGCGCCTACGAGGTGACGTGGTTGCACCACACGTCCGGCGTCGCAGTGGCCGACGGGCGCGCGTACGTGGCGGTCCGCGAAGCCGGACTGCATGTGGTCGACCTCGCATCGCCAGGACTGCCGGTCGGCCTCTCGGTGGCGGACCCGCTGGCCACGGCCTGGTCCGTCACCGTGCTCGGCGACGCCGCGTACGTTGCGGCGACCACGCAGGGGCTGAGGGTGGCCGCCTTGGGAGCGCAACCCCACGAGGTCGGAAGGCTCGAGCTTGCGGGATTCTCGAGTCGCGTCGTCGCCTTCGGCCCTCTGCTCGCGGTCGGAATCGGCTCCCCGCTAGGCGGCCGAATATCGATCGTCGATCCGACCGTGCCGGCCGCTCCACGCGAGGTCGGCGCGGTGGCGCTGCGAGGGATGCGGGATATTGCAGCGATGGGTTCGTTGCTCCTCGTCGCCGAGGAGATCGGGCTGCAAGTCGTCGACGCCGCGAACCCATCGAACCCCGAAGTCGTGGCCTCGGTGACCTACCGAGACCTCGAGGATCCCTTGAGCGGGGCGACCAACGCCGTCGCGGCGAGTGGAACGCGCGCCATCGTGACCGGGGCGGCCAACGGCGCCTGGATCGTGGACCTCGCCGACCCGCGGCACCCCGCGCTGATCTCGACCTACGTTCCGGGAGATTCGTTCTTCCCGGTGGCCGTTGCGGCGGACAGCGAGCACGCCTTCATCCTCACGCATCCCGGCGGGCTCCGTGTCGTCAGCCTGGCCGATGCCGCGCACCCTCGTGAGATCGCCGCCCTCGCCCTCCCGGCCATGCCGGAATGGGTGCGCCTCGAGGGCACGACCCTGCTCGTCGCGGCCGGCACGCTCGGCTTCATCGAGATCGACGTCTCCACGCCGACGTCGCCGCGCATCGCCAGCACCTACCGCACGCCCGGCCTGTCGTCGGGCGTGGCGCGCGCGGGCGACCGGGTCGTGCTGGCAGCGGGGGACGGTGGCCTCGTGATCCTGGAGCCGTCCGGGATCCCGCCCGCGCTCACTCAGAGTCCGACCGCGGCGTCGGGGGGCCCCCCCCTCGACGAGACGCCGTGGCCTAGCCCGTCCTCCGAACGAGCGCGCGAGAGTTGGTTGACCCGGATCCGAGGCTCCCTTCCGTCCCCTCGGATCGCGGGCTCACCGAGCGCACCCATGGCGTTGCCGGCCCCTGGAACCGCGTCGACCGGGGAGGGCAGGACGTTGACGGTGACGAGCGCCGCGGACAGCGGGCCGGGTTCGTTCCGGGAGGCCCTCACGGCAGCCGTGGAAGCGGACACGATCACCTTCGACCCGGCGGTCTTCCCGCCGGACGCGCCGGCGGCGATCATGGTCAAGAGCAACTTGCCCTGTCCGTGCCGCGACCGGGTCACGATCGATGCCTCCAACGCCGGTGTGATCCTGGACGGCAGCGAGTTTGCCGGTGGCCCCGTCAGCCAGGGCCTGGGCCTCGGGACCAACGGCAACCGTGTCATGGGCCTGCAGATCACCGGCTTCTCGGCCGGGTTGCTGATCTCCGGCGCGGGGAACACGATCGGCGGCGATCGATCGGTCGGCCGCGGGCCGAGCGGCCAGGGCAACGTCGTCAACCGCAATGCCAACACCGGCATCGGGTTGGACGGCGCGAACGCGGCCGGCAACCGGGTGATCGGCAACCTCGTCGGGACCGATTCGACAGGCACGCGCAGCCCGGGTGGCCAGATGCTCGGCATCTGGCTGCACAACGCGGGGACCGGCAACGTCGTAGGAGGTTGGCAGTCCTGGGAGGCCAACGTCGTGAGCGGCAGCGCGACGGAGGTGTTCCTGCAGAACACTCGCGCCGCACGCGTGATCGGCAACCTCATCGGGACCGACCCGACCGGTCGCGCCCGCGTCGGCGAAGGCAACGTCGGCATCGGGTCCGGGCCGATGGCGGACAACGTGATCGCCGGCAACGTGGTCGTGGCCAGCATGTTCGGGATCGGCATCTGGGACGTCGGGAGCAGGTTCAACCTGGTCGTCGGCAATCGCGTCGGTGTCGGCCGGGACGGGGAGTGCATCGCCGTCTCAGGGGAGTCCGCGATGGAGGCGGTGGGTCTGACCGACGGCCCGAACCTGGTCGCCGACAACGTGCTCGCGTGCAACCCAAGGTGGGGTCTGTCGGTCGCGGGCCAGGAGTCCGTCGTCGTCGGCAACCGGATCGGCACCGATCCGGCCGGTCTGGCACCCCGTCCCAACGGTACCGAGTTCCTGGGGGGCGGCGTTGTCCTCGGCGCCGGCACCCAGACCGGGGCCGCGGTGCGGACGATGTTCGGCGGGGCGGCACCCGACGAAGCCAATGTGGTCAGCGGCAACAACGGCACCGGCCTGAGCGTCACCGGCCCCGGGGTGCGCAGCACCTTCGTTCTCGGCAACCTGATCGGCGCCGATGCGACCCGGGCCTCCCTGCTCGGCAATGCGGGAACCGGCCTGAACCTCAGCGACGTCGAAGCCGCTTTCGTCCAGGGGAACACCATCGCCGGCAACAGCGGATTGGGCATCGTCGAGGGCCCGGCAACGGCGGTCCGCTTCCGCCGCAACGCCATCTTCTCCAATCGCATCGGCGGCATTTCCCTGGTGGCGTCGGGTCCACCCGCTGCTCCGGTGATCGCAGCCGTGACAGCGCAGCGGGTTACGGGGACCGCGTGCGCGGCGTGCGTCGTCGAGGTCTTCTCCGATCAGGGCGAGCAGGGGCGGGTCTTCGAGGGAACCGCAGTCGCCGGAACGGACGGTGCCTTCGCGGTCAACGCTCTTCCCCTCACCTTGACCGGCCCGAACGTGACAGCGACCGCGACGGATCCCTCCGGCGCCACCTCCGGGTTCTCGGCCCCGGCGCGAGTCCCTCACCGGCCGCCGCGTCGCCACCTCAGTCGGAGCTGACCTAGAGGCGGAGCTTGCGCAGGCGCAGGGCGTTGGTGATCACCGAGACCGAGGAGAAGCTCATCGCGGCGGCGGCGAGCATCGGCGAGAGCAGCAGGCCGAAGACCGGGTAGAGCACGCCCGCGGCAACCGGCACGCCGACCGAGTTGTAGCCGAACGCCCAGAGGAGGTTCTGCCGGATGTTGCGCATCGTCGCGCGGGAGAGCGTGCGGGCGCGGGCCAGGCCCATGAGGTCGCCCTTGACCAGCGTGATCCCGGCCGACTCCATGGCGACGTCGGTGCCGGTGCCCATCGCGACGCCGACGTCGGCGGCGGCGAGCGCCGGCGCGTCGTTGATACCGTCGCCGGCCATCGCGACCTTGCGGCCCTCCCCCTGCAGGCGCTTGACGACGGCGCCCTTGCCCTCGGGCGAGACCTCGGCCTCGACCTCGTCGATGCCGAGGGCGCGCGCCGTGGCCTCCGCCGCGGCGCGGCTGTCGCCGGTGAGCATCACGATGCGCACGCCGGCGGCGTGCAGGGCGTCGATCGCGGCCGGCGTCGTCGGCTTGACCTCGTCGGCCACCCCGAGCAGCCCCTGGACCTGACCGTCCGCCGCCACGAACACGACCGTGCGCCCCTGACCGCGGAGCGCCTCGGCCCGCCCCGCGAGCGCGCCGGAGGCGAGGCCGATCTCCGCGAGGAGCTTGTCGTTGCCGAGCGCGGCGGGCCGCCCCGAGACGGTCGCCGTCACGCCCTTCCCCGGCAGGGAGCGGAACCCCTCGGACGAGGAGGGCGTCACGCCGCGCTCCGCGGCGGCGGCGAGCACCGCCCCCGCGAGCGGGTGCTCGGACCCCTTCTCGAGGCTCGCGGCGAGGCGCAGCAGCTCGTCCTCGGCGACGCCCGGCGCGCACACGACCTCAGTGACGCGCGGCTTCCCCACGGTGAGCGTGCCGGTCTTGTCCACCACGAGCGTGTCCACGGCGGCGAACGCCTCGAGCGCCTCAGCGTTGCGGATGAGCACGCCGGCTCGCGCGCCGCGGCCGACGCCGACCATGATCGACATCGGCGTCGCGAGGCCGAGCGCGCACGGGCACGCGATGATCAGCACCGCCACCGCGTTGACGAGGGCGTGCGCGAGGCGCGGCTCGGGGCCGAACAGCGCCCAGGCGGCGAAGGTGACGGCCGCCACCGTGACCACGGCCGGCACGAACACGGCGGCGACGCGATCCGCGAGCCCCTGGATCGGCGCGCGCGAGCGCTGCGCCTCCGAGACCATCGTCACGATGTGCGCGAGCATGGTGTCGGCGCCGACGCGCTCGGCGCGCATCACGAACGTCCCGGTGCCGTTGACCGTGGCGCCGGTGACCTTGACCCCGGCCGACTTCTCGACCGGGATCGGCTCGCCGGTCAGCATCGATTCGTCCACCGACGACGAGCCCTCCTCGACGGTGCCGTCCACCGGCACCTTCTCGCCGGGGCGCACGCGCAGGCGGTCGCCGGGCCGCACCGTCTCGAGCGGGACGTCGGCCTCGGTCCCGTCCGCCAGCACCTTGCGCGCGGTCTTGGGGGCGAGGCCGAGGAGCGCCCGGATCGCGTGCCCGGTGCGGGCGCGGGCGCGCAGCTCGAGCACCTGGCCGAGGAGGACGAGCGCCACGATGACCGCCGCCGCCTCGAAGTACACCGCGACGCGGCCGTGCGCGCGGAACGAGTCGGGGAAGAGGCTGGGTGCGACGGTGGCGACGACGCTGTAGGCGAACGCCGTCCCGGTCCCGATCGCGATCAGCGTGAACATGTTCAGGTGCCAGGTGACGATCGAGCGCCAGCCGCGGGCGAAGAACGGCGCCCCGCCCCACAGCACCACCGGCGTCGCGACCGCGAGCTGCGCCCACGGCAGCCACGGCGCTTCGAGGGCGTGCCTGAGCGCGGGGACCATCTCGCCCATCGCGACGAGGAGGAGCGGCAGCGCGAGCGCCGCGCTGACCCAGAACCGCCGCGTCATGTCCACGAGTTCCGGGTTCGGCGCCTCCTCGATCGCGACGGTGCGGGGCTCCAGTGCCATCCCGCAGATCGGGCACTCGCCCGGCGCCGGCCGCACGATCTCGGGGTGCATCGGGCAGACGTACTCGGTGCGGGAGGCCGAAAGCGGCG
The DNA here is from genome assembly GCA_004298115.1 of Acidobacteriota bacterium. Lineage (GTDB taxonomy): Bacteria > Acidobacteriota > Thermoanaerobaculia > Thermoanaerobaculales > Thermoanaerobaculaceae > RBG-13-68-16. The sequence goes on along the minus strand of SCRJ01000098.1, from coordinate 1,662 downwards.
AGGCCGGCTCGAGCGCCATGCCACACACCGGGCAGGCGCCGGGAGCCGCCTCGTGGACCTCGGGGTCCATCGGGCAGATGTACTCGATGGCACCGGCGGCAGGGGCGGGGGCGGCCGCCGCGGCCGCCGCCGGCGCGTGCGGCCGGTGCATCCCGTGCGTGCCGGGCGCGGCGAGGATGGCGGCGGGGTCGGCGTCGAAGCGCTCGGCGCAGCGCGGCCCGCAGAAGTAATACGTGGTCCCGGCGTGCTCGCGGGAAACGACGTCGGGCTTCTCGAACACCTTCATGCCGCACACCGGGTCGAGGCCGAGGAGCTTGCCGGCGGGTGCGGGCTTCGCGGCTGAGGGCATCGTCGGCATCATCGGAGTCATGGGCGCCTTCATGGGGACGCTGCCCGGGTTGGCGAGGAAGTGCCCGGGGTCCGCGTCGAACTTCGCGGCGCATCCGGCGCAGCAGAAGAAGTAGGTCGCCCCGTCGTGCTCGCGGGTGACGGGGTTCGGCTTCTCGAACACCTTCATGCCGCACACCGGGTCGATGCCGAGGAACTTCCTCCCGTCCGCAACCGGAGCGCCGCCCCCTCCCGCCCTGTGATCGTCCATCGCGCCTGTCCCCCCGGTCGCATACTACCCGCCCGGGCAACCCGGAATTCCGCCTCCACCCGGCGCCGGCGCCGGTGCGCACCCATGCCGCGGCGTGCTATCGTTTTCGCATCATGGCCTTGCACGTCGTCGACCACCCTGTGCTGCAGGACATCCTGGCCCGCCTGCGCGACCGCACGACCAGCTGCGAGGAGTTCCGGATCCTCGCGCACCGCATCTCGCTCCTCCTGGTCGCCGAGGCCACCCGCGACATCCCGACGGTGGTCGGCACGGTCGAGACCCCGCTCGAGACGACCGCGGCGCAGCGGGTCGCGGCCCGCGTCGTCGCGGTGCCGGTGCTGCGCGCCGGCCTCGGGATGCTGGAGGCGTTCCTCGATCTCGTGCCGTCGGCCGAGGTCGGGTACTTCGGGCTGGAGCGCGACGAGACGACCGCCGTGGCCCGTCGCTACTACGAGAAGGTCCCGGCCGACCTCGGCAGCGCGGTCGTGTTCCTGCTCGACCCGATGCTCGCGACCGGCGGCTCCGCCGCGATGGCGGTCGAGGGGCTCGAGGGGATGGGCGCGCGCCGCGTGCGCCTGGTTTCGATCGTCGCCGCGCCCGAGGGCGTCGACCGGCTGCAGCTCGCAGCCCCCGGCGTCGAGATCTATACGGCGGCGGTGGACCGGCAACTCGACGCGCGGAAGTACATCCTGCCGGGCCTCGGCGACTTCGGCGACCGCCTCTACGGCACCTGAGAAGCGCCGCCGATAGCGGACCGTCTGCGGCGTTGCCCTTCGGCGGCTCGCGTGCTCATGTGGCCTCCGGCCACACTCCGCCGCGTCCGCCTCGGGCGCCTTGCATCCGGCCCACTCTCGGCGGCGCGGCTACACGCCCCAAGCTTGGACGCCCTGCTTGTCGGCGTCGTTCGCTCTAATGTGGGGCGCGCCCGCCGGGCGCGCTTCTTCGTCTGTGCGCCCAGCATGGGCATCGGCTACCTGGTGTAAGTCCGGGAGGGAGGAGGTCGCACCGACCTGAGCGAAGCGCAAGGGCATGACCGCGAGGGAGTGTCCGGAGGAAGCGTGGAG
>SCRJ01000097.1 GCA_004298115.1 Acidobacteriota bacterium | reverse complement strand
TCTCTCCTCACCCGTGCCATCCCCGGCCTCCTCCGCCACCTCACCGACCCCCCGCGCAGGCGCAAACGCCGGCCCATCCCAAAACTCGCACCCAAAAGTTAGCGCCTATGGGGCACGGGGGGTCAAGAGCGGCCGGATGGGTGGGCGGAGCGGCCGCGGGACCCCCCGCCAGGAAGCCCCGCGGAAGCGCGAGCTCTGGGTCACCTGCCTGCGGGCGTGAGCGGCCGCGGCCGGTCACCTCGCCCCGGTGCGCCGGTCGTGGACGACGCGCAGGTAGAGCGCCTCCAGCCGCGCCACCCTGGCCGCGGTGGAGAAGTGGGCTCGCACCCGTTCCTGGCCTGCGGCGGCGAGCTGGGCGGCCAGCTCCGGGTCGCGCAGCAGGCGCGAGACCGCGGCCGCGAGCATCGCCACGTCCCTCGGCGGCACCACGATCCCGGACGAGCCGTCCTCGACGAGTTCGGGGTTGCCCGCGACCGCGGTGACCACGACCGGCCGGCCCAGCGCCATCGCCTCCCGAATCGTGCCGGTGATGCCGGTCCCCGCCCAGGAGGGGTCGACGACGACGTGGCAGGCCGCCAGCACGTCCGGCATGTCGGTGCGCGCCAGCGTGGCGGTGACCGCACCGGCGAGTCCCATGTCGCGCGCCAGCTCGAGCACCCCCTCGCGTTGCGCCGGAGAGGTGCAGGCGACGAGCAGGAGGTGGGCGTCCGGGTGGTCGGCGCGGATGGCGGGGAACGCCCGGACGAGTTCCTTCCACCCCTTCCAGTCGCGCATCCCGACGTGTCCGACGACGCGCGCCTCGGGCGGGATGCCGAGCTCGTTGCGGACCGCGTTCGGATCGGTCCTGGCCGGGTCGAAGCGGGCGACGTCGACGCCGGCGTACACCACGCTGACCTTCTCGGGCCGGATGCGGCCGGTCGCGATCACCACCTGCCGGATGCTCTCGGCCACCGTGACGATCCGTCCCACCCGCCGCGAGCGGTACTTGAGCGCGCTCCACGCGTCGATCGGGAACGAAACGCCGCGGTTGACGACGAGGCCGTACCGGGCGCCGAGAAAGGTGGCCCCCCAGGCGACGGCGTGCGCGATCCCCTTGTGGACATGGACGAGATCGACCTTGTGCTCCCGCGCCAGGCGGGCGAAGCGGACGATCGACGGGAGGTCGAACTCGTGACGGAGGGCGAGGGACGCGTGCTCGATGCCGGCGGCGGCGCAGCGCGCGGCCATCTCCGAGCTGGGGCGGGTGACCACGACGACCTTGTGCCCGCGGGCGGCGAGGCCGGCGGCGGCCTCGAACATCTGCACCACCGAGCCGGTCGCGAAACCGGTCTTCTCGAGTGCCTCGACGATGGTGAGCGTTTCCATTGCCGCCGACTCCGAGTGCGGGCGGGCCGCGGGGAGCGCCCTGCGGCCCGCCGTCTCAGCGCGTCACGAGCTTCGGTCCGCCTACATCACCGCCGTCGGAGGCGCCGGCTCGTCGGGAGCCCCGGCCTTGCGGAGCGGCACGAACACCAGGTATGCGGCCAAGATGACGAACACGGGGATGGCGAGCCAGGGCGCGATGCCGGAGAACCCCGGGACGGTCCAGAACTGCGCCGGCTGATGCATGCGGTCGCGGATGAACACCACGGTCGCGATGAACAGCCCCATCAGTGCCTCGCCGGCGATCAGTCCGGACGCGGCCAGGATGCCGGCGTTCTCGACGCGCGCCTTCTGCGCGTCGTTGAACCCGCGCTTCTCGCGCATCCGGTCGACGACGCCGCGGATGAGGCCGCCGACGAAGATCGCGAACGTCGTCTCGAGCGGCAGGTACATGCCGACGGAGAACAGCATCGGGCTCCTCACCTTGATGAGGATGAGCGAGACCCCCATGGCGATGCCGACCAATACCAGCGGCCACGCCATCTGGCCGCCGACGATCCCCTGCGAGAGCGCGGCCATCAGGCCCGCCTGCGGTGCGGGAAGGTTCTTGCCGCCGAAGCCTCCGACGGCGGGGTTGGCGGCGAGGTCGGAGACGTGCAGGACGTAGAGCGGGAAGAACATCACGAGGGAGGCCACGACCACCCCGATGATGTCGCCGATCTGCATCTTCCACGGCGTGCCGCCGAGGATGTGCCCGACCTTGAGGTCCTGGAGCATCTCGCCGGCGACGGCGGCCGAGACGCACCCGATCGCCGCCACGCCGAGGACCGCCGCGACGCCCTGCGTTCCCTTGGCGCCGACAATGACCATCGTGAGCGCGGCGACCACGGTCGTTGCCAGCGTCAGGCCCGAGATCGGGTTGTTGGACGACCCGATCATGCCGACGAGGTTGCCGGAGACCGCGGCGAAGAAGAACCCGGTGATCAGCATGACGATGGCGGCCAACAGCGCGGCCCCGATCGCCTTGGTGAAGAACGCGTACAGGGCGATCATCAGGATGAAGATCAGGGCGATGCCGAAGAGCACGACCTTGAAGCTGAGGTCGCGCTCGGTGCGCTTGGTCGCCGCCGCCGCCGCCGCCGACTTGCGGACGTCGGCAACCCCGCGGCTGATGCCGAGGATCAGGTTCTTGCGCATCTTCCACAGGGTGTAGCAGGCGCCGACGAGCATCCCGCCGACGGCGATCGGCTTGACCACGAACTGATAGAGGCGGGTCGTCAGGAGCGCCCAATCGGCCACGCCGTTGGTCGTGTACTGGCCGATCATGCTCGGACCGAGGAAGTACACCAGCAGCGGCACGAACAGACCCCACGCCAGCAGGCCGCCGGCGAAGTTGAGGGCGCCGAGCTCGGGGCCGATGATGTAGCCGACGCCGATGTACGCGGGCGTCGCCGCCGGCGCCGAGAGCGTGGTCACGCCGCCGGCCGCGATCGTCTTGGCGTCCTTGTCGAGGCCGAGCCGCACGACGCTCTCGTTGACCTTCCCGACCGCGAGCGGGAAATCGTTGGAAGAGCGGAAGATCCCCAGGCCGTCGAGGAGCTTGATGAGGGCTCCGACCCCCATCGCCCGGAACAGCTGCAGCGCCGCCTCGGCGCCGCGCTGGCCGGCCTTGTGGATCTCGGAGGCCGCCACCGACTCCGGGAACGGCAGCCCCGGGTCCTCGACCATCACCCGGCGCAGCACGGTCACGAACATGATGCCGAGCACGCCGCCGAGCATCATCAGCGCGGAAGCCGTCAGGTAGTCCTGCAACAGGTGGCCGGACTCGAACTTCCAGATCTTCAAGATGACGAACGCCGGGATCGTGAAGATGGCGCCGGCCGCCACCGACTCGCCGATCGAGCCGACGGTCCGGGCGAAGTTCTCCTCCAGGAGCGAGCCCTTCATCATGCGCAGGACCGCCATGCCGATCACCGCGGCCGGGTAGGTCGCGGCGATCGTCATGCCGGCCTTCAGGCCGAGGTAGGCGTTGGCCGCGCCCAGGATCACGCACATGAAAAGGCCCAGGATGAGCGCCCGCACCGTGAACTCGCGCATCGTGGAGTCGGCGGGCACATAGGGGGTGAACCGCTGGTCGCTCATGGCGTTCGTCCTCCGCAAGGTCGCCACGCACCGCCATGGCCGGCGGATGCTGGGTGGCAATTTGCGGCATTCTACACGGGGATGACCGAAAAGCTTGCGCCGCAACGCTTGTGCTGCATCGGCCGCACGGGGACGGAGCGAGACCGACCCGGCGGTTGCCCGGTCCAGGTTGGGAAATATGATCTCGGCACGCTAATATTCTGTTCTCGCGAGCTTGACAATATCTGACTCATATCCTATCTTGTACCTGATCGGAGCCGAGGAACCGGCCCGGGGCGAGGTGCGAAGATGGCGTCTGACAGCAACTTCACGATCAAGGCCGCGGAGGCCGTGCAGGGCGCGCTGCGGATGGCGAGCGAGCGCGGCAACCCGGAGGCGACCCCGGTTCACATGCTGGCGGCGCTGCTCGCCGAGGAGGACGGTCTGGCGCCGCGCCTGCTCGACAAAGTGGGCGTCCCGGCCGAGCGGCTGCGCGACGACCTCGCCGCGGCGCTCGACCGCCTGCCGTCGGCGCGCGGCGGCGCCGAGGCGCAGTCCTCGCGCGACCTGCGCAAGCTGCTCGACGCGGCCGCGAAGCTCGCTCCCCAGTTCCAGGACGAGTACGTGTCGGTCGAGCACCTCCTGCTCGCGGCCGCAACCGTGCCCGGGACCGCGTCCGAGATCCTGGCGCGCCACGGCGTCGGCCGCGACGTCCTGCTGCGCGCGATCCAGGAGGTGCGCGGCTCCCACCGCGTCACCGACGCCAACCCCGAGGACAAGTTCGAAGCGCTCAAGAAGTACGGCCGCGACCTCACCGAGCTGGCGCGAGCCGGCAAGCTCGACCCGGTGATCGGCCGCGACGACGAGATCCGCCGCGTAATGCAGGTGCTCACCCGCCGCACCAAGAACAACCCGGTGCTGATCGGCGAGCCGGGCGTCGGCAAGACCGCCGTCGCCGAAGGGATGGCGCAGCGCGTCGCCTCCGGCGACGTGCCCGAGCTGCTCAAGCGCCGGCGGATCGTGGCCCTCGACATGGGCGCGCTCATCGCCGGCACCAAGTACCGCGGCGAGTTCGAGGACCGCCTCAAGGCCGTGATCAAGGAGGTCGTCGACTCGGACGGCGAGGTCGTGCTCTTCATCGACGAGATCCACACCCTGGTCGGAGCGGGCGCCGCCGAGGGCGCGATCGACGCCGCCAACCTGCTCAAGCCCGCGCTCGCCCGGGGCGAGCTGCGCTGCATCGGCGCCACGACCCTGTCCGAGTACCGCAAGTACATCGAGAAGGACGCCGCCCTCGAGCGCCGCTTCCAGCCGGTGTTGGTCGGCGAGCCCTCGGTCGAGGAGACGATCGCGATCCTGCGCGGGCTGAAGGAGAAGTACGAGGTGCACCACGGCGTCCGCATCACCGACGGCGCCATCGTGGCCGCGGCCACGCTGTCGCAGCGCTACATCACCGACCGCTTCCTCCCCGACAAGGCGATCGACCTCGTGGACGAGGCGGCGTCGAAGCTGCGCATCGAGATCGACTCGCTCCCCACCGAGATCGACGAGCTCGAGCGCGCGACCGTCCGGCTCGAGATCGAGAAGCGCGCCCTCGCCAGGGAGAAGGACGCGGCCTCGGCGGAGCGCCTCGCGGAGATCGACGGGGAACTCGCCGAGCGCAAGGAGCGCGTCGCCGGGATGAAGGCGACGTGGCAGCGCGAGAAGGAGCTCATCGCGCGCATCCGCAAGGCGAAGGAGGAGACCGAGGCCGCTCGGGAAGCCGCCGAGCGGGCCGAGCGCGACGGCAACCTCGAGCGCGCCGCGCAGCTGCGCTACGGGGAGCTCGTCCGCCTCAACACGGAGTTGGAGGACGCATCGAACGCGCTCAAGGCGCACCAGGCGGCGCACGGCACGCTGCTCGCCGAAGAGGTCACCGAGGAGGCGATCGCCGAGGTCGTCGGTCGCTGGACCGGGATCCCGGTCGCGAAGCTGCTCGAGGGCGACAAGGCCAAGCTGCTCGAGATGGAGGAACGGATCAAGGCGAGGGTCGTCGGGCAGGACGAGGCGGTCGCCGCGGTCGCGACCGCGGTGCGGCGCGCCCGCGCCGGCCTCAAGGACCCCAACCGGCCGGTCGGCTCGTTCCTCTTCCTCGGGCCGACGGGCGTCGGCAAGACCGAGCTCGCGCGCGCCCTCGCCGAGTTCCTCTTCGACGACGAACGCGCGATGGTCCGCCTCGACATGTCGGAGTACATGGAGAAGCACGCGGTGGCGCGGATGATCGGCGCCCCGCCCGGGTACGTCGGCCACGACGAGGGCGGCCAGCTCACCGAGGCGGTGCGCCGGCGCCCGTATGCGGTCGTCCTGCTCGACGAGGTCGAAAAGGCGCACCCGGACGTGTTCAACGTCCTGCTGCAGCTGCTCGACGACGGCCGTCTCACCGACGGCAAGGGGCGGACGGTCAGCTTCAGGAACACCGTCGTGATCATGACGTCCAACATCGCCTCGGACGTGATCGCCCAGCTCACCGAGGGCGATCGCGCGCGCATGCTCGAGCTGGTCCAGCGCGAGCTCAAGGCGCACTTCCGGCCGGAGTTCCTCAACCGCGTGGACGAGGTGCTGGTCTTCCACCGGCTCGGCCGCGAGCA
>SCRJ01000096.1 GCA_004298115.1 Acidobacteriota bacterium | reverse complement strand
CGGCCCGCACCGGCGCCGGAGGGCGCGCCCGCCGCCCCGGCCGCGGCCGAGCCGCAGCCTCGCGGGTCGGCGCCGGGCACGCCCGCGCCGACCGCGGCGGTCGCTCCGCTCCCCGGGGGAACCCCGTTCGGCCAGTACGAGCTGATCGAGCCGATCGCCACCGGCGGCATGGCCGAGGTCTACCGCGCCCGCATGCGGGGCGTCGAGGGCTTCCAGAAGATCGTCGCCATCAAGCGCATCCTGCCGCACCTGACCGACAACGACGAGTTCGTCACCATGTTCGTCGACGAGGCGAAGCTGGCGGCGCAGCTCCAGCATCCCAACATCATCCACATCTACGACCTCGGCAAGATCGAGCGTTCGTACTACATCGCGATGGAGTACATCGACGGCAAGGATCTGCGCTCGATCCTGCGCACGCTCGACGAGAAGAAGTCGCGGCTCCCGCTCGGTCTCACCCTGTTCATCGCTTCCCGCCTCGCCGCCGCCCTCGACTACGCCCACCGCAAGAAGGACCTGCAGGGACACGCGATGGCGCTGGTGCACCGCGACGTGTCGCCGCAGAACGTGTTGATCTCCTTCGACGGCGACATCAAGTTGTGCGATTTCGGCATCGCCAAGGCGGCGTCGAAGGCGTCGCACACCCGCGCCGGCGCGCTCAAGGGCAAGCTCCAGTACATGTCGCCCGAACAGGCGTGGGGCAGGGATATCGACCGCCGCTCCGACATCTTCTCCCTCGGGCTCGTGCTCTACGAGATGCTGACCGGCCGCAAGGGGTTCGCCGGCGACTCGGAGCTCTCGATCCTCGAGCAGGTGCGGGCGCCGCAGCTCGTACCCCCGCGCGAAGTCGACCCAGCGATCCCTCCGGAGGTCGAGCGCGTCGTCATGAAGGCGCTCAAGGAGGACTGCGAGCAGCGCTACCAGACCGCCGCGGATTTCGCCTCCGAGTTGGGCAACATCCTGCAGGTCATCAGGCCGGCGCCGGGGGCGTCCGAGCTGGGCTCGTTCCTGGCCGACCTGGTGGGCCGCGACCGGCCGGTCAGCTCGGCCGCCGCTCCGGCCCCGCGTCCGGCCGTCGCGCCGCCGCCGAGCGAGCCGGCGAAGCCCGCGCCGGCCCCCCGCATCCCGGTGATGGAGCCCGTGGCGGCGCCGGCGTCCGAGGAATTCAAACCGCCGGCCAGACCCCGTCTCGCCCCGATCGCGGCCGTCGCCGCCGGCGTCATCGTCATCGTGGCCGCCGTCATGCTCTTCACGCGCTCCAAGAGCCCGGCGCCCGGCCCGGCGGCCCAGGCGACGCCGGCGCCCGAGACGGTCGAGATGGCTCGCCAGGTCGCGCAGCAAGAGGTCGCCAAGCAGACGCAGGCGATGCGGGAGCGCCTCGCCGGCGAGATCCTGACGCCGGCCGCCGGCGCGCCGCCGGCCACGACGCCGGTCGACAAGGCCCCGCCCGCGCCGCGAACTCGGCAGGCGCCCGCCGCCCAGGCTCCGGTGCCCTCCCCGGTGCCGGCCCAGCCGTCACCGGTCCCGACCGAGGCGGCGACGCCCGCACCGGCGGCGGCCCCACCGACCGAGGCGCCGCCGACGCCGGTCCCGGCCACGCCGACGGTCGCTCCCACCCACGCGCCGCTGGTGGCGGCTCAGCCGGCCGTCAAGGTCGGCGACCTCGTGGAGATGGGCAGCGACGTCGTCCCGCCGGAACCCATCTACAGCCCGAAGCCCGCATATCCCCCGCTCGCCGAGCGGCAGCGCATCAGCGGCACGGTGTTGCTCGCCGTCCTGGTGGACGAGAACGGCTCCGTTCGGGACGTTCAGGTGCTGCGCCCAATCACGCCCGACCTCGGCCTCAGCGCCGCCGCGGTTGCCGCCGCACGCACGTGGAGGTACAAGCCGGCGACCAAGGACGGCGTGCGGGTCAAGGTGCGGATCACACAAGCGATTACGTTCCGGTTCTGACGATGGAGGAGGCACTCATGTCGGTTCTCACAGACCAGCAGCGCAAGTTCTACGAGGACACGCGGAAGGTGACGAAGCAGGAGATCGGCGAACTCGAGAACCAGATCCAGGAGGAGTTGCAGCGCGTCAAGCAGCGGATCGCCGAGCTGCAGGCGGCGCAGAAAGCGGCGCGCCAGATGTACGACGCGGCGTGCCAGCGCCTGGGGGTCCCCAACGACCTGGAAGAGCAGGGAACCGAGTAGCCTGCGTTCGCGCGCCGTCGCTCATCGGAGGACCCACACCTTCTGGTGTGGGTTCTTTGCTCTCCTCCTGCCGCTCGCCTGCGCCCGGCCGCAGGCGCCGGGCGCCGTCGACCAGACCGGAGCCGCGGTCGGCCAGGGAGCCGTCCGGCGGCTCGTACCTCTGGCCCCCGATGTCACCGAGCTGGCGTTCGCCCTCGGCGCGGGACGCTCGGTCGTGGCGGCGCCGACCGCGGCCGACTTCCCTTCCGAGGTCGAACGGCTCCCCCGCTTCGCGCCTTCCGACCTCGAAGCGATCGTCGCATTGCGTCCCGACCTCGTGCTCGCCACCACCGCCGGCAGCGACCCGCGCGCCATCGCGCGCCTGCGCGAACTCGGGATCCGCGTCTTCACGGTGGACGTCACGTCGTTCGACCGCCTTGCCGCGGCGTGCCGCGAGGTGGGCCGTATCCTCGGTCGGAGCGCGCAAGGCGAGCGCCTCGCCGCCGGCGTGGAGGCCTGCTGCGCCCGAGCCGGCGCCGCCGCGGCGCCCCTGCCGCGTCGCGGCGCGCTCTACGTGGTGTGGTGGGAGCCGCTGATCGTGGCGGGTCCGGGGACGTTCCACGACGACCTGCTGCACCGCGCCGCGCTGGCGAACCTGGCGCCGCCGGGCGCCGGGCGGTACCCCCGGGTGGACCCCGAGCTCCTGCTCGACCCCCGCCTCCAGGTCATCGTCGCCGCCGACGAGCCCGACCTGCGCTCCGGCTTCGCCCGCACCGAGACCGCGCCGGCCGGAGCGAGAATCGCCGGCGGCGATGTCCGGGTGATCTGGCTGCCGGCCGACCCCGCGAGCCGCCCCGGCCCGAGGCTCCCGGCGGCGCTGGAGGCGCTGGTGGCGGCGCGGGAGCGGATGGAACGACAGGGCACAGGACACGGGGCGCAGGGCGGAGAGGGGGCGCAGTGAGACGCGCGGCCGACGCCACGCTCGTACTCGTGTTGCTGCTCGCGAGCGCGGCGGCGCTGCTCGCCGGAGGACCCGCTGCGACCCCCGCCGAAGCGCTCGCGGCCCTCGCCGGCGGCGGCTCGCCGGAGGCGCACGCCGTCGTCGTCGGCCTGCGGCTCCCGCGGCTCCTCCTCGGGATCGGCGTCGGCGCCGCGCTCGCACTCGCCGGGGCGGCGCTGCAGTCGCTCCTGGGCAACCCGCTCGGCGATCCGTTCCTCCTCGGCATCTCGGGGGGGGGCGCCGCCGCCGCGACGGCCGCGTTCGTGCTCCTTCCCGCGGCGGCGCTCGGCCTCGTGCCCGCGGCGGCGATGGCCGGAGCCGCGGGCGCGACCGCCCTGGTCTGGTGGATGGCGCGCGGCCCCCTCGGGCCCTCTTCGACACGCATGATCCTCGCCGGCGTCGCCGTCAACGCGGCGGCCTCGGCGGCGATCCTGACGATCCTGTCGATCGCGCCGTCGCCGCGCCTGCCCGGCGCCCTGGCGGTGACGATGGGCTCGCTCGCGTCGGCTTCCGGCGCCGCGGTCGCGTGGCTCGCGCCCTACCTGGTCGTTCCCGCATTCGTGCTCCTCCTGCACGGGCGAGATCTCGGGCTGCTCGCCACCGGCGAGGAGTCGGCGGCGGCGCTCGGCGTCGAGGTGGGGACGGTGCGCCGGCGGGTGTTTCTGGCGGCGGCCGCACTGTCGGGCGGGGCGGTCGCGTTCGCCGGGGTGATCGGCTTCGTCGGTCTGGTCACACCCCACCTCTGCCGCCTGGTCTGGGGACAGAGCACGCGCCGGCTGTTGCCTCGCGCCGCGGTCGCCGGGGCCGCGCTCATGGTGCTCGGCGACCTGGTGGCCCACCGGGCGCTGGCGCCGGCCGAGCTGCCGGTGGGCGTCGTGACCGCGCTGCTCGGTGTGCCGTTCTTCGTCGTCCTGCTCCGGAGGACCTCGTGACCGCCCGGGCGGGCGCGCCGGGACACGCGTCATGATGCTGCTCGCGGCCCGCGCCCTCGCGGGCGGATACGGCGGCGCCGAGGTTGTGCGCATGGTCGATCTCGACGTCGCGGAGGGCGACTGCGTCGCGGTGCTCGGCCCGAACGGAGCCGGCAAGAGCACGCTCCTGCGCCTGCTCGCCGGGATCCTCCCCGCGACCTCGGGCACGGTCGAACTGCGCGGCCGCCCGCTCGCCTCATGGAGGCGCCGCGAGGTAGCGCAGACCATGGGCTTCGTCCCCCAGAGCGTGAGCTTCGCGTTCCCGCTCACGGTCGCGGAGGTGGTGCAACAGGGGCGGGCGCCGCACCTGGGACCGTGGCGACCGCCCTCCCCCCGCGACCACGCCGCCGTCGCCGCCGCGATCGAGCGCGTCGGCCTGGTGGGGCGGGAGCACGCGGCCGTGCAGCGCCTCTCGGGCGGGGAACGCCAGCTCGTCCTGCTGGCGCGGGCGCTCGCGAGCGAACCGCGGGTGCTGCTGCTCGACGAGCCCGCCACCGCGCTCGACGTGGGCCATCAGCTCGAGCTGGTGGCGATCCTGCGCGAGTTGACGGGCGAAGGCGTGGGAACGATCGTCGTCGTTCACGACTGGAACTTCGCCCTGCGCGTCGCGAACCGCGTCGCCGTGCTCCACCACGGCTGGCTCCATGCCGCCGGGTCGGCCGCCCAGGTTCTCCGCCCCGACCTGTTCCGTGAGGTCTTCGGCGTCGAGGTCGAACTCATCGAGCGGCCGGATGGCGTGCCGGTCCTCGTCCCGCACGGGTAGAGACTGGGCCCCGGGAACCGGGGTCCGGACCCGACCGGTGTACCATAGGCACCCTATGGTTTGGTTCCGTCGCCCCGAAGGGGCCGAGCGTCCGACCAGCCGCGTCCCCGAGGGACTGTGGGTGAAGTGTGACGGCTGCCGCGAGACCCTGTACCGCAAGGAGCTCGAACGCGGCCTGTTCGTGTGCCCGCGCTGCGGCCACCACCACCGGGTATCCTCGCGCACGCGCCTCGCCCAGCTCTTCGACGAAGGGAGTTGGAAGGAGCTCTTCGGCAACATCCACTCCGCCGATCCGCTCGAATTCACCGACACCAAGCCCTACGCCCAACGCTTGAAGGATCTGCGCGAGAAGGGCGTACGCTGCGACGCGCTGCTCGTCGGCGTGGGCCGCCTCGCCGGCAACCGCGCCGTCATCGCCGCGATGGAGTACTCGTTCATGGGCGGTTCGATGGGCTCCGCGGTCGGGGAAAAGCTCACCCGCGCGATCGAGCGCTGCCTCAAGAACCGGCTGCCGCTCGTCGTGGTCGCCTGCTCCGGCGGCGCCCGCATGCAGGAGGGAATCCTGTCGCTGATGCAAATGGGCAAGATCTCCGCCGGCCTCGCCCGCCTGCACGCGGCGCGGCTGCCGTACATTTCGGTCCTCACCGATCCCACGACCGGCGGGGTCACGGCCTCGTTCGCGATGCTCGGCGACATCAACATCGGCGAGCCCGGGGCGCTGATCGGGTTCGCCGGCCCACGGGTGATCGAGCAGACGATCCGGCAGAAGCTCCCCGAGGGGTTCCAGCGCGCCGAGTTCCTGCTCGAGCACGGCATGCTCGACCTGGTGGTGCCCCGCCAGGAACTCAAGGAGACGCTGGCCCGGTGTCTGGCGCACATGGCCTAGGCGCCGAGGCGCTGCTGGCGCCGCGTCTCGAGCAGCGCATCCTGCCGGGGCTCGACCGCATGCGGCGCGCGCTCGCCGCTCTCGGCCACCCCGAAACCGCGTTCCCATCGGTGTTGGTGCTCGGCACCAACGGCAAGGGCTCGACCTCGGCGCTGCTGGCCGCGATCCTGCAGGCGCACGGCATGACCGCCGGCCTGTACACCTCGCCGCACCTGGTGGCGGTCGAAGAGCGCATCCGGGTCGGCACTGCCACGATCGCTCCGCCTCGCCTGGCCGAGCTGGTCGCCGCGCTCGCGCGGTTTCCCGACCTCTCCTATTTCGAGGCGCTGACGTGCGCCGCCCTGCTCGAGTTCGCCGAGCGGGGGGTGGATATCGCGGTCATGGAGGCCGGCCTCGGCGGACGCTGGGATGCGAGCGCGGCGGCGCCGCCCGCCGTAGCGCTGCTCACCAACGTCGGCACCGACCACGCCCGCTGGCTCGGAGCGACGCGGGCCGCGATCGCGGCGGAGAAAGCGGCCGCGCTCTCCGGCCGCGAGGCGATCGTGGGCGTCTGGGACGAGGAGGTCGAGGGCGTGATCCGCGCCGGCGCGGTCCCCGGCACGCCGATCTCCCTCGCGTCCGACTGGGCGTCGGTGAGCGGGCCCCGGGCACCGGGCGGCGGGCGCCGGAACGGAGTCCAAGGCGCCGCCGGTTCGCAGGCTTGGTCCGCGGCCACCTTCAGCCAACGCGTCACGTTCCATGCGGGGTCGACGGACGGCGAGGCGGACCTGCCTCTGGCGGGCGAGCATCAGCTGGCGAACCTGACGCTGGCGCTGGCCGGTGCGGCGGCGCTCGCCAAGCACCGCCTCGCGCCGGCGCTCGACGCCGAGGCGGCGCGCCGCGGCATCGAAAGCGTGTCCTGGCCCGGACGACTGCAGTGGTGCCGGGCCTCGGGACGCGAGTTGCTGGTGGACGGAGCCCACAACCGCGAAGCGATGGCCGCCCTCACCGCCGCGCTCGACGCGTTGGGCCTGTCCGGCAGGCTCCACCTGCTGTTCTCGTGCCTTGACGACAAGCCGCTCGACGAGATGGCCGCCCTGCTGCGCCCGCGCGTGCGCACCGTCACGGTGACCGAGATCGCGTCGCCCCGCGCGACGCCTGCGGCGGCGCTGGCCGCCGCCTTCCCGGGTTGCCGCAGCGCCGCCAGCGCCGCGGCGGCGCTGCTCGAGCTGCCCGCCGACCGGCCCACGCTGGTGACCGGGTCGTTGCGCCTGGCGGGCGAGGTGCTCGCCGCCATCGGAGGAACCCATGCCTGAGACGGCCAGGATTCAGGTCCGCACCCGCCTCCGCCTGGAGCAGGCGGAGGCAACCGCCCTCGCCTTTTGCGCCTTCCGGTCGAGCGAGGCGACCCGCCGCTTGCCGCTCCCGCGCGAGGGCCGGCACTTCGACTACCGCACGCAGTTCCAGCGCGACCGCGATCGGATCCTGCACGCCCGCGCGTTCCGCCGGCTCAAGCACAAGACGCAGGTGTACGTGCCGTACACCGGCGACCACCCGCGCACGCGGCTGACGCACACGCTCGAGGTGGCGCAGGTCGCCCGCACCCTGGCGCGCGCCCTCGGCCTCAACGAGGACCTCGTCGAGGCGATCGGGCTCGCGCACGACATCGGACACACGCCGTTCGGCCACTCCGGCGAGCGTGTGCTCGCCAGGATCCTGGCCGGGGAGGAACCGGCGTGCCCGCTGCCCGAGGAGGTGGTGAGCGAAGCTGGAACCTTCAAGCACAACTACCAGTCGCTCCGCGTCGTCGACCTCCTCGAGCGCCGCTACGACTACCCAGGGCTCAACCTCACGGACCAGGTGCGCGAGGGGATCATCAAGCACACGACGTGGAAGGCGCACTTCCCGTTCCCGCTGCCGACCCCGGAGGGGCTGCGGCTCGACCGGCCGTGCCACCTCGAGGGGCAGGCGGTCGCGCTGGCCGACGAGATCGCGCAGCAGACCCACGACCTCGAGGACGGCCTCTACGCCGAGGCCGTTTCCCTCGAGGAGGTCGAGAGGCTTCCGGCCGCCGCGGCGGTGATCGCGCGCTCGGGCGAGGCGTACGCGCGCGAGCGCCGGCGCTGGCGCAAGGCCGCCCTGCTGCAGCGCGGGCTCATCCACCTGTTCGTCACCGACGCCGTCGAGAGCACCGCCCGCAACGTCGCGAGGATCGCGGCCAGGCACGGCGTCACGGACCACGACGGCTGGGTGGCGATCGCCGGCGAGATCCCGGCGGTCACCGTCGCGATGTCGAAGCGGGTGGCGGCGCTTTTCGCCGACCTCAAGGCGTTCATCTACCGGTTCATCATCAACCACCAGGAGGTCAACCGCCAGGACCACCGGGCGCACCTCGTGATGACCGAGCTCTTTCGCGCGTTCTACTCCAACCCGCTCACGCTGCCGACGTACGCGCTGCTCCGCTTCCACGAGGAGACCGGGCGGCCCTACCTGCGGGACCTGACGATTCCCAAGATCCCCGCGGAGGTCGCGACGTACTACCACTCGGACGCGCGTTTCGTCCGCCTGATCGTGGACCATCTCGCCGGCATGAGCGACAGCTACGCCATCGAGGAACACGAGGCGCTCTACCAGCCGCGGGTGTGACGGCGGCACGCGCCGCGCCGGTCTTGCCGGCCCCGACGGCCGCCGTCGGTCCGCCGGCGTAGTACTATCGCCAGGCGGCCCCGGGCGTTCGCGGGGCCGGGAGGGTCCGCCGTGCGCATTCTGATCGCCTCCGACCACGCCGGTTTCGAACTCAAGGCGCTCCTCGCCGGCCACGCGCGCGAGGCCGGCCACGACGTGCTCGACCTCGGGACCGCCACGCCGGAAAGCGTCGACTACCCCGACTTCGCGCACCTGCTCGCGCGCCGGCTGACGGCCGGCGGCGGCGACTTCGGCGTGCTGATCTGCGGCACCGGGATCGGCATGTCGATCACTGCGAACCGCCACCCCGCCGTGCGTGCCGCCCTCTGCCACGACGCCTTCACCGCCGAGTTCGCGCGCCGTCACAACGACGCCAACATCATCTGCATGGGCGGGCGCACCACCGGGCCCGGCGTCGCGATCCAGATGCTCGACATCTTCCTGGCCACGCCGTTCGAGGGCGGCCGGCATCAGCGCCGCGTGGACAAGGTCGAATTGAAACCGGGGCCTGGGGTCCGGGGACCGGGGTCCGGGGACGACACGGCACGGAGCGCCGTCCCACCGAACGAGGACAAGGAGCGGGAGTCATGAACCAGCACGAGCGAACGGCCTTTTTCAACTTCCTGGAGGCGGCGGTCCGCGAGAGCGACCCCGAGATCGCGGCCGCCCTCGGCGACGAGCGCCGCCGCGAGAACGACGGACTCGAGCTGATCGCGTCCGAAAACTTCGTCTCCCCCGCGGTTCTCGCGGCCATGGGTTCGGTGATGACCAACAAGTACGCCGAAGGCTACCCCGGCAAGCGCTACTACGGCGGGTGCGAGTGCGTGGACGTCGCCGAGGAGCTGGCGCGCGCCCGCGCCAAGCGGCTCTTCGGTTGCGACCACGTCAACGTCCAACCGCACTCGGGCGCCCAGGCGAATATGGCGGTGTACCTCGCGACCTGCCAGCCCGGCGACACGGTCCTCGGCCTCGACCTCGCGCACGGCGGCCACCTCACGCACGGCCACCCGCTCAACTACTCGGGCAAGACGTTCAAGGTGGTGCCCTACCTCGTCCGCCCGGACACGGAGACGATCGACTACGACGCGCTGCGCGAGCTGGCGCGCGCGCACAAGCCGAAGCTCATCGTGTGCGGCGCGTCCGCCTATCCGCGCATCATCGATTTCGCGCTCATCGCCGAGATCGCCCACGAGTCCGGGGCGATGGTGATGGCCGACATCGCCCATATCGCCGGGATGGTCGCGGTCGGCATGCACCCGTCGCCGGTGCCGCACTGCGAGTTCGTCACCACCACGACGCACAAGACGCTGCGCGGCCCGCGCGGCGGCATGGTGATGTGCAAGGCCGAGTTCGCCGAGGCCCTCGACAAGGCCGTGTTCCCGGGCGTTCAGGGCGGCCCGCTCATGCACGTGATCGCGGCGAAGGCGGTGGCCTTCGCGGAGGCGCTCACCCCGGCCTACCGCGACTACATCGCCCGCCTGATCGAGAACGCCAGGACGTTGTGCGGCGAGCTGCAGTCGCTGGGCTGGCGGATGGTCTCCGGCGGCACCGACACCCACCTCATGCTCATCAACCTCGGCGCCGACGGGATCTCCGGCAAGAGAGCCGAGGAGCGCCTCGGCCGGGCCGGGATCACGGTCAACAAAAACACCGTCCCGTTCGATACGCGCAAACCCTACATCGGGTCCGGCGTCCGCATCGGCACGCCGGCGGTGACCACGCGCGGCATGGGCCCGGCCGAAATGAAGACGATCGCGGGCCTGATCGACCGCGCGCTCCGGAGCGACGACGAGGCCGTCTGGGCGACGGTCAAGGGCGAGGTCGAGGGGCTGTCGCGGGCGTTCCCGCTCTACGGCCAGGCGTAGAGACCGGGGGCCGGGCACAGAGAAGACGTGGTCCGTGGTCCGAACCGGCCGCGCCGGCCGCAGGCCGCGCGGCCCCAAGCCCCTCCCTCGAAGACGAGAACCTCGACGATAAGCAGGACCTCCAAGCTTGGGGCGTGCAGCCGCGCCGCCGAGAGTGGGCCAGCCGCAAGGCGCGCGAACCCCGCCGCGCCGGAGTGTAGCCGGAGGCTACATGAGGACGCGAGCGGGGCGAGCGCAACGCCGCGGATGGTCCGCTATCGGCGGCGCCCCGGCGGCCAGGCCGAGCCTAGACCCGCACGAAGATCAGGGCGGTGAGCGCCACCCCGACCAAAAGCGAGATCCACGCGTTCGAGACGAAGTAGCCGTACGCCATGAGCGCGGCCCCGAGCAGCATCGGCCGTACCTCGCCGTTCTTCTTGCCGTAGCTGAACGCGGCAAGCCCCACGAGGCTGAAGAACGCGATCACGATGAGGTTGCCGATCGACATCAGGTCGCATTCTACGCTTGCCGGGGCGCCGGCGCGGCGGCCGGCAGGGCGGTCTGGTCTACCATGGTGGGGTCGACCGATCGCCTTGCTGCGGCGGTCGGGATGAACGAGGGGGCGCGATGACGACGATCACCACCACCTGCGCGGGCTGCGGCCGCACGCTGGCGATCCCGGAACGCTACCTGGGCCGCGATCTGAAGTGTCCCGACTGCGGTCATCCCTTCCGCGTCGCCCCTCCCGAGCCGCAGCCACCCGAGCCGGAGCCCGCCGCCCCGGCGCCGGTGTTCCCCGAGCCGAGCGCGCCGGGACCCGGCGAGCCCGGCGCCCCGCCGTTCGAGGAAGCCCTCGCCACCGCGCCCTCCGATGGAGCCGTGGCGACCGGCACGGTGTACTGGCGGGTGAGACGGGTCGGGGTGCTTTCGGCCGCCGCGACGAGCGCCGTCATCCACGCCGCGTTCGGCCTCCTCCTCGGCGTCATCGTGGCCGTGGTGTCGCTCGTCCTGCCGGTGGCCGCGGTCCCGTTCCTGCGTGGCCGCGTCCTCGGGGTGCTGGCGGTCGTCGCGCTGCCGCTGGTTTACGCGGCCGTCGGGTTCGTGGCGGGGGCGTTGGGAGCGGCGGTGTACAACCTGGCCGCCCGCCTCGCGGGCGGGATCAAGCTGGCGCTCGAGTAGCGGACCGGGGCGGGTTCACGAGCGCCCGCCGGGGCGCAAGGTCACCGCGGCCAGGCGAACGTGAACGCGGCCGAGCATCGTCACGTTGCCGGCGATCTCCAACGGCAACCGCCGCACCGGATCCCAGAGAAGCTCGACGTCGCCCCCCAGGCCGAAGATGCGGAACGCGCTCGTGGAGGACGGATCCACGGGCCGGCTGCGCGCCACCAGCCGCAGGCCCGAGCGCTCCTCGTGCACCTCGGTCACCACGCTTCCGGAGCGCTCCTCGAACTGGAGCGCCACCGTCTCGACGCTTTCGACCCGCAGCGTCACCCGCTCCACGTGGGTCTGCACGAGAACGAGGACCGTGAGCTCGTCTCCGGGCGACGTCAGGGACGCGGCCGACGCCGCGTAGAGCAGCCCGATCGGGCCGGTGATCGGAACCCCTTCCGCGAGTTCCCGGGGGTATGGCGTGAACGAGCGGGCCGCGCGCGTCCAGCGCTCGGGCGCCAGCTTCGACTCCGCTCGGGAGGCCGGCTCCAGCACATCCAGGAGGAACCCGTGGCTGGTCAGCGTGTACGTCTTGCGGTGGTACTTGGCGCCGGTTTCCGTGTCCACGATCCGCCGCACCCTCGCCTGCGCCGGATCGATCCGCTCGCGGGCGAGGAAGACCCTCCCGGGCAGGCGGGTCGTGCTCTCGAGGAGAAGACCGTCGCCCGGCACCGGCGCCGTCGCACCTTCCGCGAGGTCGCTCCGGGGGGCGCCGTCCTCGAGGCGCACGTCGACGGTGGCCGACATCCCCATCTTGTGCGCGGTGTAGCGCAGCTCGCGCCACGCCACACGCTGTAGGGCGAGGCCGTCCGCCCACGCCGGAGGCTGGGCGATTACGAACCCGCAGGCGAGCGCCGCGAGGGCGCGTCGTTTCACCACCGCCGCGTGATTATGACAGGCGCCGCCCCGGTCAGCGGCCGCACCAGAGCCAGAGGCGGATGCGGATGGCATCGCGCAGCATCTGCGCGCCGTGGCGCAACGGACGCACCCGCGACGCCTCCACGTGGCGCCAGCGCACCGGCACCTCGGCGATGGTGGCGCCGGCGCGGGCCGCCCGGGCGAGCAGCTCCACGTCGAAGGCAAAGCCGTCGAGTCGCATCGTCGCCGCCAGCCGGCGTGCCAGGGAACCCTCGACGAGCTTGAAGCCGCACTGGGTGTCCGACAGACGGGTCAGCCCGAGCGCCCGCAGCGTGAGGTTGAAGACGCGGCCCATGGCATCGCGGGCGGCCGGCTGGCGGCGCGCGATCAGCTCGCGCCGCAGGGCCCGCGAGCCGACGGCAAGGTCGGCGCCGCTCGCCAGCAACGCCTCGACCTCCTCGACCGGCGTCGCGAGGTCGGCGTCCGAGATCAGGACCCAACCGCCCCTGCTCGCCGCGAGTCCGGCCCGCACGCCCGCGCCCTTCCCCCGGTTACGGCCGAGCCGGAGCACCCGCACGGCCACGCCGGGCGTCGCTGGACTTGCCTCGGCCACGGCGGCGGTTCGGTCGCTCGAGCCGTCGTCCACGACGATGATCTCGGCCGGCAGCAACGACGGGCGCGCCCCGAGGTAGCCGGCGATGCGCTCGAGTGTCGCGGGCAGACGGCGTTCCTCGTTGTACGCGGGAACTACCACGGAAAGATTGACTTGGCCGCTCATCGACGGGGCGCTGAATGGTATACTGCCGAGCAGCCACCGAGCAGAACGGAACGCCGGGGGGGCGGGGAGGCCGGCATGGCGCGCGTCGTCTGGGAGTACCGTATCATCAACGTCCGTTCGGAGAACTACCGCCTTGATCCGATGAAGGAATCCGACCTCAACCGTCTCGGCGAGGACGGGTGGGAGTTGGTCGGCATCACCGCGATCAACTTCAAGACAGGTGCGACCGACCACATCGGCATGGTCTTCAAGCGCCCTCGGGAAGCGAACGCAGGCTGAGCGTTCCCCCGGCAAGCGTCTCCGCGACGCTCTCCCCCCGCCGCCGGACGAGAAGCGGAAGCCCGAGGACCAGCAGCGACGCGAGCCAGAAGAACCAAAACCTGCAGGCCCGCGCGAACGGGATCGGGTGCGAGAAGCACACGCCCAGGAGCAGCATGCCGGGAGTCGCGCGCCATCCCCACAGGCAACCGAGAGCGACCACGCTCGCGCCCTCCAGCCCCGCCGCGCTCGCGAGCGCGAACTGCGCCGGCGCCAGGCCGGACACGATCACACCAGCGACCGCCCAGAACGTCCCCAGCGCGACCACGGCGACGCCGGCATCCACCAGCGCCGCGAGCCACAACCTCATCGCGCCGGCGAGGGGTGCCAGGTCGCCCTTCGGCTCCGGCCCCGGCGCGGGCGCGCCACGGTCCGCCGCGGCCGGTCCCGTCTCCCAAACCAGCGGGATGTCGAGCTGTCCGGTCTGAGGCGTTCGGGGCGCCGTCATTGGGTCTGCCGCAGCTCCACGTTGCTGACGAAGATCTGGTACCTGGGATCGACCGGCCGCGAAAGGTAGCTCTTGGCCAGCTCCCGCAGGCGCTCGACGTCCGGGTCGGGGGCGCGCTTGGAGAGCGCGACCAGAAGCTCGTGTCCATCGGCGACCTGGTACTTGCGCAGTTCGAGCACGGCCAGGTTGAAGGTGGCGACCGACCAGAGGTGGAGCGCTTCGGCGTCGTCCGGGTGGCCATTGAGCACCTGCTCGGCCAGCGAGCGGATCGCATCCCAGTTCTTGTTCGCGACCGCGTCGGCAAGCGGCGAGATCGCGGGCGCGTACGCCATGATCTGCGACTGCAGATCCGCCAGCTCCGGATCGCCGGGGACTTTGGCGAGCCCCTCCCTGACGAGACCCATCGCCTTGACCCGAAGCCCCGCCGCGAGAGCGTCGCGAATGGCCTTGGTGTCGGTAACGGCCGCGGGCGCCGCCTTCGCCTTGAGCCTGCGCTGGTACTCGAGGACACGCTGGTTCACGCGGTTGGCCTGCTCGCCCTCGATCTGTCCCTGGAGGCTCTGGAGGATCTGGATCGCGGCCTGCAGCCGGCCCTGTTGCGCAAGCTGTTCCGACTCGGTGAGCGCCTCGGCCACCGCCGTTCCCGAACCGGAGAACACCTTGCCGCGGAGCAAGAACGCCGCACCGCCGGCGATCGCCAGCACGCCGACCGCGACACCGATCCACGTCAGCGGCAATGACGCCAGCCGCTTGCCCGGAGCGGGCGCGGCGCCGGTGGCGCGCCCCCCGCCGGGGGTCTTCTCGGGGCCGGACGCCGCCGGCCCGCGGAGGGCCGGGGTCGCGCCCGAGGAGGAGATCGTCGCAGGGACGAACTCGTCGCGGAACAGATCCTCTTCCTGGGCGAGGCTCGGCGCCGGCGCCGGTGGGGGCGGGGGCGGCGCCGCCGGGGTCTCGAGCCGCTGCAACAGGTCGTGAGCCTCCAGGTGCTGTGGCACCAGCTTCAACACCTGTTGACACAGCAGGCGGGCGTCGTCGAAGCGCTTCTGCTCGAACGCCTCGTGCGCCTCGTAGAAGTTCTGCTCGGCGAGCCGTTCGACTTCCTCGCGTCGCCGGCGCGCCTGCTCGATGCGGCGATCGGCCTCGGCGTTCGAGACGTCGACCAGGTAGATCCGTGACCAGGTGTCGACCGCGGACTGGAAGTCGCCGCGGTCGAACTCCTGCTGGCCCTGGTCGAGCAGGGTCTGGACGCGGGCGCCGGCGCCCTCCCCGGCCGCGGGTGGAGCCGTGCCGGCGGAGAACGCGGCGCCCGAGCCGGCGTGGAATTCGACCTCGCCGCCGCCGGCGGGCTCGTCGAAGGCGAATGCGGCGGCAGGCGGGGGCGCTGCGGGCGGCCGCGGCGCAACCGGGACGGCCGGAGGCGCGGCAGCCGGTACAGGAACCGGCCGGGCCGGCGCGGGCGGAGGTGCGGGCGCGGCCTCCGGTCGCGGCGCCGGCGGCGGAGGCGCGGCCGGGACCGCGAACGGTTGCGCCGAGACCGGTTGCGGCGGGACCGGGGGCAGCTCGGGGGGCTGGTCGAACACCTCGAACTCGAACTCGGGTTCGGCCTCGGTCGCCAGCGGCTTGGCGGCGAGCTGCAGCCGGCGCTCGAGCGGCGCCACGTCGGGGTGGCCAGGGTCGAGCGCCTTCGCGACCTGGAGGAACCCCCTGGCGTCATCGGGGAGGCCCGCATCGAGGGCTTGCCGAACGCGGGCCAGGTGGGTCTGGATCTCTCCCGCGGCCCGCAGCCGGTTCTGCGCGTCGAACGCCAACTGGCGCGCCTGCTGGTGCCCGGGCATGTCGCGCAGGACCGACTGCGCGAGTGTCAGCGCCCCCTGGAAGTCGCGCCCGGCGTACGCCTGGTCGGCCTTGGCCATCGCCGCCGCGGCATCCATGCCGCCCTGCGCCGTGACTTCCCCGATGAGCTGGCCGAGATCCACCGGAGCGCCGGCCGCGATCGCCTGCTCGAGGCGCTGCGCCGGCGTGAAGCGCGGGTCGACGTCGGTAATCGAGCGCAGGATGGTGCGCGCCTCCTCGCCATGCCCGTCACGGTAGAGGCGGACGGCTTCCTTGAAGGCGGTGAGGATGCGCTGCTGCACGGCCTGATCGAGGTTCGCGTCGCCTGGGTACCCCATCCGTTCATGCTACCGCCCGGGCGGGTCACGGTCAACGCGAGTGCTGCGCCAGGGAACGCCGCTTGCGGTAGAGGTGGGAGCGCTCGAGCCCCAGCACCCGTGCGGCGCGCGACATGTTGCCGCCGCACGCCGCCACCACCCGCTCGAGGTAGCGGCGCTCGAAACGCTCGCGGGCCTCCTTGAGCGTGGTGAACCCGCCCTCGTGATCGACGAAGACGGCGCCGGAGGAAAGGTCGAGCGCCGCCGGCGCGATCGAGTCCTCGGCGACCATGATCATGAGGCGCTCGACCACGTTCTTGACCTCCCGCACGTTACCCGGCCACGAGTACGCCTGCATGATCTCCATCGCCTTCGGGCTCACGCGCTTCGGCTTGACCCCGGTGCGCTGGGCGTACTGGCGCATGAACTCCTCGACCAGCAGCGGGACGTCCTCGCGGCGCTCGCCGAGACCCGGCACGCGGATCGGGATGACGTTGAGGCGGAACAGGAGGTCCTGGCGGAAGCGGCCGGCGGCGATCTCGTCCTCGAGGTTCTTGTTGGTGGCCGCGACCACGCGAACATCCACTCCGACTTCCTGCGAACCCCCGAGGCGCGTGAAGCGCGACTCCTGCAGCACCCGCAACACCTTGGCCTGGGTCAGCAGGCTCATGTCCCCGACCTCGTCGAGGAAGAGAGTGCCGCCGTCCGCCAGCTCGAACTTGCCGCGCTTGTTCTCCACGGCTCCCGTGAACGCCCCCTTGAGGTGACCGAACAACTCGCTCTCGATCAGTTCGCCCGGGATCGCGGCGCAGTTCACCGCCACGAACGGGTTCCCCGCCCGCCTGGAGTTGCGGTGCAGCAGGCGCGCCACGACCTCCTTCCCCGCCCCGTTCGGGCCCGAGATCAGGACACGCGAGTCCGTGGGCGCGGCGAGCGCGATCTGACGCTTGAGCTCGGCGACCGCCGGCGAGACGCCCGTCAGGACCGGTTCCTCCTCCTCGCGTTCGGCGGCGAGCCGCTCGACCAGACGCGCCCGTGCCAGCGCGTTGTTCACCGTGACGAGTACGCGCTCGAGACCGAGCGGTTTGTCCAGGAAATCGATGGCGCCCTCGCGCAACGCCCTCACCGCCTGCTCGGCGCCGGAGTGCCCCGAGATCATCACGACCGGCGCCGCGTGCCCGGCCGCGCGCATCCGGCGCAGCGCTTCGATGCCGTCGATCCCGGGCAGCGCGACGTCGAGGAGAACGAGGTCGTAAAGCTCCCGCGCGGTCGCCTCGATCGCCTCCTCGCCGGACCCCACCGTCGTGACGGCGAACCCCTCGTCGCGCAGGATCCCGCCGAGCTGATCGAGGATCCCGCGCTCGTCGTCCACCACGAGAATGTGCGCGTGGCTCACGCCGTGCTCCCTGGGAGGCGTACGACCGCACGCACGCCGCACGGCCGATTGGCCTCGAGCCTCACCGTGCCGCCGTGGTCCGTGACGATCCGCTGCACCATCGCGAGCCCGACGCCGGAGCCCCGCCCTTTCGTCGAGTAGAACGGCTGGAACAGGAGGTCCGGATCGTCCACCTTGAGGCCCGATCCCTGGTCGGCGACCGTCACCACGACCTCGTCCCCCTCGCGCTCGACCCCGACGGTCACGGCGCCGCCGGCCGGCGAGGCCTCCACGGCGTTGTCGATGAGGTTGGTGAGCGCCTGGCGGAACTGGTCGGGGTCGAGGACGACCTCCTGGCCGCCGGAGCCGTCGCGGAGCTCCACCCGGAGGCCTTCGCGGACGCCCTGGTAGAGCGCGACGGCCTGGCCCGCCAGTTCCCCGAGCTTCACCGGCCGGCGCGCCAGGGGCGGCATCTTGGCGTAGCGCGAGAAGCTGTCCACCATCTCCTGCATCGCCTGGACGTGCTCGACGATCGCCCGGCTTCCCTGGGTGACGACCTCGCCGATCTCCGGGCTGCCGCGCTGGACGTGACGCGCCATGCGCTCGGCCGCGAGCCGGATCGGCGTGAGGGGGTTCTTGATCTGGTGCGCGATGCGCCGCGCCACCTCGCTCCAGGCCGCCAGCCGTTGCGCCCGCTGCAGCTGGGTGAGGTCCTCAAGGGCCACCACCCACCCTTCGGGATGCTCATCCCCACCCAGCGGCACGACCGCCATCTCGAGGTGTCGCGCCAGGCCGCCCGGGTAGACGGCCAGCGATCCCCGCACCGCGCCGGTCGCGGCCTGGATCGTCTCCGCGATGGACGTGAGCCCCGCCGTGCGCAGCGCGTCCAGGGGCAACTCGGAGGTCGCCAGCTCCGGGACGCCGAGCATTGCGGCCGCTGCCGGGTTCCCGCGCACGCGGCCGCGCTCGGCGTCGAGCGTCAGCACTCCGGTGCGCACCGCGCCGAGAACCGCGTCGAGCCGCCGGACCGTGGCGTTGAGCTCCTCGTCGCGCTGCCGCAGGCGCTGCACCATCGAGTTGAACGACCCGACGAGCATCCCGACCTCGTCCTCGGCCGGGAGCGGCACCTGTTCCAGCGACTCGCCGCCGGCGATCCGCTGCGTGGTTGCGGCCAGCGCGAGCAGCGGCGCCGTGAACCGCCGCGACAGGTAGAGGCCGAGCCAGATCGCCGCGAACGCCACGAGCAGGGCGAGCCCTCCGAACCCCAGGACCACCGTCGCCGTGATCGTGGGGCGTTCGATCTTGAGCCGCTCGTAAGCGACGCCGCCGGCCGCGAGGCGGGCCTGCGCCTTCGCCAGGTCGGCCGGAAGCGCCTCGCCGACGAGGACGGCGGAGCCGTCCGGCAACCGCCGCCAGGCGCGCACCACCAGCGTCCCGCCGAAGCGCTCGCCGCGCACGCCGTCGCTCTTGAACGCCTCCGCGGGGAGCGGCGGCAGCCTCTGCAGGATGCGCTGCCGCGGATCGGCGAACTCGACGACCGGGATGCCGTCGCGCAGCAGGCCGGTGAGGTGATCGCCGAGTTCGGCGTGCAGCCGCTCGATCTCGGCCAGGCGCGCGGGTTCCGAGGCGATCCCCCGCACGCGCTGCGCGATCACGCCGGCGGCGCGTTCCGCGCGCGCCTCGGCCTCGGCCCGCATCCCGTCCGCCAACTCGACGCCGGCGTGCGCCATGCGCTCGACGGGTTCGGAGAACCATGCCTTGGCCGCCCCGGAGAGGAGCGCGGCCGAGAGCAGGAACAGCAGCGACGTCGGGACCAGGATCAGCCCGAGGTAGGAGAGCAGCAGCTTCGTCCGGAACCGCGAGCCGAGGATCCCGTAGTGCCGCTCGAGGGCGAGCTTGAGGAAATTCCGCAACAGGATGAAGAGCAGGATCGCAATCAGCGTCAGGTCGAACCACCAGAGGAGGAAGGTCAGCAGCCGGTTGGTGAACTGTTCGGCCGGGAGCCCCGCCATACGCGAGAACAGCGCGTACGCCCCGCCGGCGAGCACCAGAAGGCCCAGGTAGACCGCGGCCAGGAACCGGTTCTGCCGGCGATAGCGCTGCCAGCGCCGCCGCCACTCCTTCAAGGCAGCTCCGGCACCGAGAGCTGGACCCAGTCCGTCCCGACGGTCGTCGGGATCACGAGCAGCTTGTACCGGGTCAAGAACTCGGCACGCACGAACAGCAGCAGCGGTTCGCGGCGCAGCGGCACCGCGAGTTCGGACGGCGGCGGGTGTGTCACCCAGCGCACCGCCTCGTCGAGGGTGCCGACCTGACCCGAGGCGAGGATCTCGCCGTCGAGCTCGGCGACCAGGGAGAAGACGCCCGTCAGAGGATCGCGCTGCGCCTTGACGACGAGCTCGTGACCGGCGACCCGCTGGTCCCAGAGCCAGTGACGGTTGCGGTAGAGGCGAAACCGGTACGTGATGCTGACCGGGGCCCCGGCGGCCAGAGCCTCGGTCCACTCGGTGGGGAGCGTCCTGCCGACGACGACCTGCACCGCCAGGCGGCCCGGGGCCGGCGTCAGGAGCACATCGAGGTCGGGCGCCGCCGCCGCGGCCAGCAGGATCGCGGCCAAAAACATGGTGTGGCAATCATACCACACCGACCCCGGTGGGCGCCGGCAAACGCAGGCCCCGCCGCAGCCGTGGCGCCCTGACGCCCGGGCCACCGAGCCTGCGTCCGGGTCGCCGGTCAGCCCGCCAGGGCGGCTTCGGTCTCCACCTCGCCGGTGTAGGGGCGCACGCTGAGCGGTGCGATCCGATCCGGCTCGACGAGCTCCCACGCCTCGGGGTTGGCGAGCAGCTCGCTGACGGCCGCGACGTGCAGCGCGTGACCGGCCTTGTGCGCCACGACGTGCGCCCGCAGCGGGTACTCGAGCAGCGCCAGGTCGCCGATCAGGTCGAGCACCTTGTGGCGGACGAACTCGTCGGGGAAGCGCAGCGCGCCGGAGAGGACCCTCCCCTGGTCGACCACGATGCAGTTCTCGAGCGAGCCGCCGAGGCCGAGCCCGCGCTCCCGGAGCGCCGCCACCTCCTCGAGGAAGCCGAACGTGCGCGCCGGCGCGATGGCGGAGGCGAAGAGTTGCGGCGTGATCGCGCCGGTGAAGCGCTGCCGCCCCACCGCCGGCGAGTCGTAGCTCACCTGATAGTCGACCGCGAGATCGTCGCCGGGACGCAACTCGATCCAGCGTTCGTCGTCGCCCACCCGCACGACCCGGCGGACGCGCATCTCCGGCAGGCTGACCCTCTGTTCCTCGACCCCGGCGCGGCGCACCATTTCGACGAACGGGAGCGCCGAGCCGTCCAGGATCGGCACTTCCGCCCCGGAGAGGTCGACGAAGAGGTTGGTGACGCCGGTTCCGGACACCGCCGCCAGCAGATGCTCGACGGTGCGCGCTTCGGCCCCCCGCAGGCGCAGCGTCGTCGCGTAGGCGAGGTCGCGGGCGTTCTCGGCCCGCGCCGGGATCGCGATCCCGAGGTCGGTGCGCACGAACACGACGCCCGTACCCGGCGGGGCCGGGCGCAGGCGCAGCGCCACCTGCTCACCGCCGTGGATACCGACCCCGCTGGCGCTCGCGGTTCGAAGGATCGTGCTCTGCCAGGCCATCGCTCGCCTCCGGTGCTCTGCCAAGCGAGGAGCGTGCCAGGCTCGGGGGCGGCGTTGGGCCGCCCCCCTGTGGCGTCGAAACCGCAATGTGTGGCTCGGCAGCCACACATCGCGGTGCTAGACTTCGCCACGGGAGCCATCATGCTGCCGTCCTGGGACAGCGAGTGCGAAAAGCGCGCCAAGGAGATCCTTTACCGATGCATGGAGGAGCTCCAGGCGACCAAGGCCGCGCTCTACCTCGAGGGGAGCGAGGGCACGTTCGAGCTCGCCACCAGCTACGGGTTCGGGCGCCGGGACGCGCTGGCAGCGGCGCTGCCTCTCGGGCACCCGCTCCTGGACTGGGCCCGCCGCAACCGGACCGGGCCGGCGTACGTCAACACGCCGCAGGAGTTCCCCGCGCTGCAGCCGCTGCTCGAGGGCGCCCTCACCTCGCGCCTGATGACGATCCCGCTCACGCTTGCGGGCCGCATGGTGGGCCTCGTCGACGCCCGCGACAAGTCCCGGCGGGCGGCGTTCGCTCCCGGGGATGTGTCCGTGGCGCGCGGCATCGCCGGGGCGCTCGAACGCTTCGTGGCGGAACGCGGGGGCGCGCTCCTGACGGCCGGCGGTCCCCTGGAGGACTTGGGCCTGCCGCCGGTTGCGCCGCCCGCCGCCGCCCTCCCTCACCGTTGGATCGTCGAGGACCTCACCGCCCTCGTGCGCTCGTTGGCCCGCCTTCCCGAGGTTGCTGCCGCCGTGCTCACCATCACCGACGGGCGCAGCGCCCGCGCCCTCGCGCTGCACGCGACGGCGCTCGACCCGCAGCACCAGGGCGCGGTCGCCGCGCACCAGGCGCGCGCCTTCCTCGCGTCCGGCGTGAAGGCGCCTCCGGCGGAGACGTGGGGATGGGACAGCCAGCCCAGCGGCGGACGCGCGACGCGCGCCGAGGAGATCCGGACCGAGGTGCTGATGGCCGGCCCGCCCGTCGCGGTCGCCCTTTCGCTCGTCACCCCCGCCGGGGCGACGTCCGCCGGCCCGGTCTTCGCGGCAGCGGCCCATGACCTCGAGCTCGCGCGGTTGCTGCGCGACTACCGCCGGGCCGCCCGCAACCTTGCCCGCGTCCTGCTCGAGCCGGGCGAGACCGCTTTTCCGCATCTCCGGCAGCACTCGCAGGCCACCTCGGAGATCTCGCAGCGGATGGCCGCCGTCCTGCGTCTTCCCGAGGACCAGGACGAGCTGATCACCGTTGCGGCGTACCTCCACGACGTCGGCATGCGTGAGCTCGACTACGCCCGCGTGTACCGCCTCGAACGCCCCGGCGAGCCGGAGCAGCGGCTCTACCATCGGCACCCGGTGGTGGGCGCTCGCATCGTGGAGGCCTCCGAGTTTCCCGGCGACCTCGCGGGCGCCATCCGCCACCATCACGAGCGCTGGGACGGCGGCGGCTACCCGCAGCACCTCGCAGGACGCTCCATTCCGCTCGCGAGCCGCATCATCCACCTGGCGGAGGTCTACGACGTGCTCACCTCGCCGGCCTCCTACCGCCGCCAGCTGCCGCGCGATGCCGCCCTCGACGTGATCGGCGCCGAGGCCGGCCGCCAGTTCGACCCCGAGCTCGTGCCGGCGCTGGCCGAGGCCATCCGCTCATGAAGGTGTTGGCCTCGAACCGCAAGGCCTGCTTCGAGTACGAGATCCTCGAGCGGGTCACGGCCGGCATCGTCCTCACCGGCGGCGAGGTCAAGTCGATTCGGGAGAGCCACGCCAAGATCCAGGAGGGCTGGGTCGCGTTCGAGGCCGGCGAGGCGTTCCTCGCCGACGTTCACGTCCCTCCGTATGAGAACGCGGGGTACGCCACGCACGACCCCACCCGCCGCCGCAAGCTGCTCCTCGCCAAGCGCGACATCATCCGCCTCGCGAGCAAGGTGGCGGAGAAAGGCCTCACCGTCGTGCCGCTGGCGATCGCGGTCGAGGGCAACTGGATCAAGGTCGAACTCGCCCTGGTTCGCGGCAAGAAACTGCACGACAAGCGCGAGACGCTCAAGCGCCGCACCCTCGACCGCGAAGCCGCGGCCGCGATGAAGGACCGCCGCTAGGGACGACGGCGCGCGCGGTACCATGACGCTCGTGGCCTGGGGATTTCTCGTGCGCGCCGCGGTGCTGGCCGCCGGTTCGATTGCGGCCGCGTGCTCGCCGTCCGGCGACGCGCCCGGCCCGGCCGCCGCAGCCGCGACCCCGTCGCCCGGCCGGCTCGTCTATCTCGCCGAACCGTGCCCGACCTGCCACGGCCACGGTCGCGAGGGGACCAACACCGGCCCGGCGCTGCACGGGCTGCGAGCGCACTGGGACGAGGACACGCTCGCGCGGTTCCTGCACCAACCGGTCGCATTCAAGCTGGCGGACCCGCGGCTGGCGACCCTGGCCTCGCGCTACAAATCGGACATGCCGGCGCTGTTCGCCGACCCGGCACGCGTCAGCGCGCTCGCCCGCTATCTGCTGTTCGAGTAGGCGCGGCGCCGACGCGGCGGACGCGGGCGCTCGCGGCGCTGTGGACGCTTGCTCCCGCATCGTAGTAGCATGATCGCGCATGATCGAATTCGCCCGACCGTGGCCGGCAGGTGGCACGCCGCTGGCGTGCACTCGCCGGACGCCCCGCGGCCGCAGCGCATGGCGAAGGGGCGTGTCGCGGCCGTGACCTCGTCCGGGTTCGACGCCAGCCGAAACCTGACCGAGCGAGCCGCACGCATCGCCGGTCTGCGCAGCTTCGAGACACCCACGCTCGAGGCCGTCGAGCACCGCCGCCTGCAGCTCTGGCTGTTGACCCTCTCGCTCCTCTTCGCGGCGGTCGTGGCGCTGGTCACCGTCACGGCCTGGCACGACGTCCGCCCGCCGGCATGGGTGCCGCCGATCGTCCTGCGGGGCGGTCTCCTGGCGACGGTCATCCTCTTCTGCGCGTACGCCATCGAGAAGGAACTCCAGCTCCGGCGTCTCACCAAGCTCCTGATCGACGAGCGGGTGCTCACCGCGGCTCTCACCAACCGCCTGCGGGAGGTGAGCACGCTGCTCGAGGCCGCCAAGGCGATGAACCTGGTCCTCGACCTCGAGGAGGTGCTGCGGACGATCCTCGAGTGCGCCAACGAGCTCCTCGACACCCACGACGGCTCGATCATGCTGGTCCACGGCGACGGCGAACTGCGCACCGTGAGCGTCTCGGGCAGCAGCGGGGCGCGCGGGGCCCGCCTCAAGTTCGGCGAAGGCGTCGCCGGCCAGGTCGCCCAGACGCGCGAGCCGGTGCTCGTCACCGGCGTCCTCGAACCTGAAAAGTGGCCCGCGGGATCCGGGGCGGCGCAGCCGCCGACGAGCTCGATGTCGGTCCCCCTCGTCTACCGCGACGTGCTCTTGGGCGTGCTCAACGTCAACGCCGCGCCGGGCCGCGCCTACACGCGCCATCAGCTCCGCGCGCTCAGTCTCTTCGGCGAACAGGCGGCGGCCGCGATCGCCAACGCCCGCCTGTACGAGGAACAACGGCTGCTGGCATCCCAGAACGTGTACCAGGCCCTCCACGACCTTCTGACGAACCTCCCCAACCGCGCCCTCTTCCTCGACCGCGTCAACCACGCCCTGTCGCGCCGGAGACTGCCCGGGCAGCTCGTCGCCATCCTGTTCCTCGACCTCGACGACTTCAAGCTCATCAACGACAGCCTGGGCCACGCCGCCGGCGACGAGGTGCTGATCGGTTTCGCGGACCGCCTGCGGACCTGCGTGCGCTCCGGGGACGCGATGGCCCGCTTCGGCGGCGACGAGTTCGCGGTCCTGATCGAGGACGTCACCTCGGCGGAGGACGCGGCGGCGACCGCCGAGCGCATCCTCGCGCTCTTCGCGGAGCCTTTCAGCGTCGGCGAGCGACGGATGTGGCTGCGCGCGAGCATCGGCATCGCGGTGGAGGGGCTCGGCGCTTCGAGCGCCGAGGCGCTGCTGCGCAACGCCGACACCGCCAAGAACGTCGCCAAGACACAGGGCAAGGGGCGGATCGTGACGTTCGAGGAGACGATGCACGCCGACGCCCTGCAGCGCCTCGAGTTCGAGGGCGAGCTGCAGCACGCCCTCGAGCACGGGCAGCTCGCGGTGCACTACCAGCCGATGTTCTCCCTCGCCCACGGGCGCGCCATCGGCGTCGAGGCGCTCGTGCGCTGGGAGCACCCCGCCCGCGGGCTTCTGCCCGCGTCGGCGTTCTTGCCCCTCGCCGAGCAGGCGGGCCTCATGGTCCAGATCGACCGCTGGGTGCTGCGCCGCGCCTGCGAGACGCTGCAGGCGCTGCGCTCGGACGTGGAGCTCCCGACCGGCTTTCTGTTGAGCGTGAACATCTCTCCAACCCACCTCCAGGACGCCGCTCTCGTGGACGAGGTGGCACAGGTTCTCAGGGACACCGGCATCGAGCCGGGCCGGCTCGTGCTCGAGATCACCGAAGGGGCGATCCTTCTCGACTCGGAGAAGACCGCCGTCCACCTCAACCGGATCAAGGCGCTCGGCGTCAAGGTCGCCCTCGACGATTTCGGGACCGGCTACTCGTCCCTGTCCCACCTGCGGCGCTTCCCGGTGGACATCGTGAAGATCGACCGGGTCTTCGTGGACGGGATCACGACCGACAAGGGGGCAGGCGCGCTGGTGCAGGCGATCGTCCGCCTCGGCCGCGGCCTCAACATCGAGGTGATCGCCGAGGGGATCGAGCACCAGGCCCAAGCCGACGCGCTCGCCGCGCTGCAGTGCCCGTACGGCCAGGGTTGGTACCTCTCGATCGACCTTCCCGCCGAGGGCCTGGCCGACTTCCTGCGCCGCTCATCCTGACGCGGACCGGGCGTGCGCCGACCGGGAGGGCGGCGCGCCGCCGACTCGTCCGTGCGCCCGCGCCGGTTGCGCCCCGGGCGCCGGTGGAGGTAGGGTTCGCGCGGCACGATCGCAGGGAGGATCACCATGAGGAGCTGCGAACTCGCGATGGTCGTCACGTTGGCGTTGGCGGCGCCGTGCGTCGCCGCCGAGACGGGCCGGAAACCGGCCGCGGTCGACGCCCCCAAGGCGGACGTCATGTCCGCCGCGACGTTCTCCGGTCTCACGTTCCGCGGCATCGGCCCGGCGCTCACCTCGGGACGCATCGGCGATTTCGCCGTCGACCCGGCGCGCCCCGAGCGCTACTTCGTCGCCGTGGCGTCGGGCGGCGTCTGGAAGACCGAGAACGCCGGCACGACGTGGACGCCGGTGTTCGACCGCGAGGGCTCCTATTCGATCGGGTGCGTGACCCTGGACCCCCGCAACCCGAACTCCGTCTGGGTCGGAACCGGGGAGAACAACAGCCAGCGCTCGGTGTCGTGGGGCGACGGCGTCTACCGCTCCGACGACGGCGGCAAGAGCTGGCGCAATGTCGGGCTGAAGCGCTCCGAGCACATCGGGAAGATCGTGATCGACCCCCGCGACTCGCGGGTCGTCTACGTGGCCGCGCAGGGACCGCTGTGGGCGCCCGGCGGCGACCGCGGCCTGTACAAGACGAGCGACGGCGGCGCGACGTGGACCGCCGTCCTGAAGATCTCGGAGAACACGGGCGTCAGCGACGTCGCGCTCGACCCGCGCGACCCGGACATGGTCTACGCCGCGGCCTACCAGCGCCGCCGGCACGCCTGGACCATCATCGACGGCGGCCCGGAGTCCGCGCTCTACAAGTCCACCGACGCGGGCAAGACGTGGCGCAAGCTGACGAGCGGGCTGCCCAAGGACGTCGACCTCGGCCGCATCGGCCTCGCTGTGGCGCCCTCCGCGCCGGACGTCGTGTATGCGATCGTCGAGGCGGCCGAGGGCAAGGGAGGGGTGTTCCGCTCGACCGACCGCGGCGAGTCATGGGAGAAGCGCAGCTCCTACATGACGAGCTCGCCGCAGTACTACAACGAGCTTGTCTGCGACCCCGCCAACCCCGAGCGTGTGTACGCGATGGACACCTGGCTCCACGTCACCGAGGACGGCGGCAAGACCTTCGTCAAGGTCGGCGAGAAGACCAAGCACGTGGACAACCACGCGATGTGGATCGACCCCGCCGACACGGACCACCTCCTCGTCGGTTGCGACGGCGGGATCTACGAGACGCGCGACCGCGGCGCGACCTGGGAGTTCAAGTCCAACCTGCCGGTGACGCAGTTCTACCGCGTCGCGGTGGACGACGCGCGGCCGTTCTACAACGTCTACGGCGGCACTCAGGACAACTTCTCCCTCGGCGGGCCGTCCCGCACCACGTCGGTCAACGGCATCACCAACGCCGACTGGTTCGTGACGACCGGCGGCGACGGGTTCGTCAGCCGGATCGATCCCGCCGACCCGGCGATCGTGTACGCCGAGTCGCAGTACGGCGGTCTCGTCCGCTACGACCGCAAGAGCGGCGAGGAGGTCGACATCAAGCCGCAGGAGGGCAACGGCGAGGCGCCGTACCGCTGGAACTGGGATTCCCCGCTGATCATCTCGCCCCATTCGCACACTCGCCTGTACTTCGCGGCCGACAAGCTGTTCCGCAGCGACGACCGGGGAGACACGTGGAAGATCGTCTCGGGCGAGCTCTCCCGCGGCATCGACCGCAACACGCTGCCGGTCATGGGCCGGGTGTGGCCGGTCGACGCGGTGGCGAAGAACGCGTCGACCTCGTTCTACGGCAACGCCACTGCGATCTCCGAGTCGCCCAAGGTGGAGGGGCTCCTCTACGTCGGCACCGACGACGGCCTCATCGATGTCAGCGAGGACGGCGGTACCTCCTGGCGGAGGGTGGAGGCGTTCCCCGGGGTGCCGTCGCGGAGCTGGGTCAGCCGCGTCGAGGCCTCGAAGCACGCCGCCGACACGGTGTACGCCGCGTTCGACGACCACAAGGACGGAGACTTCAAGCCGTACCTCCTGCGCAGCAACGACCGCGGCCGCACCTGGACCTCGATCGCATCCGACCTCCCGGCCGGCGAGGTGGTCTACGCGGTGACCGAGGACCCCGTGGACCCTGCGCTGCTGTTCGCCGGTTGCGAGTTCGGCGTCTATCTCTCCAACGACGCGGGCGGGCACTGGACGAAGCTGAACGGAGGCTTGCCGACGATCGCGGTCCGCGACCTGACGGTGCAGCAGCGTGACGGCGACCTCGTGCTCGCCACGTTCGGTCGCGGCTTCTACATCCTCGACGACATCACGCCGCTGCGCGGCCTCACCCGCGCCGCGCTCGAGCGACCCGCGGCCCTCTTCCCGGTGCGGGACGCCGCCGCGTACATCGAGCGTTCGCCGCTCGGGGGACGGGGCAAGTCGTTCCAGGGCGACGCCTACTTCACCGCCCCCAACCCTCCGTTCGGGGCGCTGTTCACCTATTACCTCAAGAGCACCCCCAAGACCGCCCGCGAGCTCCGCCACGAGGCGGAGAAGGCGGCGGCGGGCAAGGGCGTGGCGCCTCCCTACCCCACGCCGGAGCAGCTGCGCGCGGAGGCCCGCGAAGCGAAGCCCGCCGTCGTGCTGACCGTGACCGACAGCGGCGGAAACGTGGTCCGCCGCATCGAGGGGCCGGCCGAAGAGGGCTTCCACCGCGTCGCGTGGGACCTTCGCTTCCCGCCGTCGACGCCGGCCGAGCTCCCGTCCGAAAAGAAGGAACCGGACCCCTGGGACGCCCCCGACCGCGGACCGATGGCCGTTCCCGGGGTCTACGCCGTGCGGCTCGCCACCCGCGTCAACGGGGTGACCACCGAGGCGGAGGGGCCGCTGCAGTTCCGCGTCGTCCCCCTCGGCTTGGCAACCCTCGAGGCCGGCGACCGCGCCGCCGTCTTCTCCTTCGAGGAGAAGACCGCCCACCTGCAGCGCGCGGTCCTCGGCGCGGTCGAGACCGCGAAGGAGGCGCGCGGGCGCCTCGCCCGCATCGAGGTGGCCCTGACCGCGACCCCGGCCCCCGTCGCAGCGCTCGCCGAGCAGGCGCGTTCCCTCGACGGGCGGCTCGCCGGCATCCAGCGGGCGCTCTCCGGCGACAAGGTGATGGAGCGGTACAACGAGCCGGTGCCGCCCTCGATCGTCGGCCGCGTCCAGGGAATCGTGGCCGCGCAGTGGGCGACCACCCAGGCGCCGACCGCCACCATGCGGAGGTCGTACGACGACGCGTGCGCCGCGTTCGCGCCGGTGCTCGCCGAGTTGCGGTCGATCCTGGACGGCGACCTCGTCAAGCTCGACGCCGCCCTCGACGCCGCCGGCGCGCCGTGGACCCCGGGACGCCTGCCCGCCTGGTCGAAAGAGTAATTTTGTGGTACCAGGTACCCCCAAAGTTACCCTTTTGACGGTTGGGGTTTGGCGAGCGGGATGAGGTGAGTGCCGGTGTTGAGCAGGAGCACGCGCTCGCCGGAGCGCACGTCGCCGACGGCGAGCAGCGCTTCGAGCGCGGCGAGGGTCGTGGCGCTCTCGAGGCCGGCGTTGACGCCGAGGGCGCCGTAGCGTGCGAACGCCGCCTCGATCGCGGCGTCGGATACCGCCACGGCGGCGCCGCCCGAGGCGCGCAGCACCCGCAGGATCCCGTGGCCCATGATCGCGCCGGGCACGTCGAGGCCGTCGGCCACGGTCCCCCGCGAGGTCACCGGAGCGACGTCCGCGAGTCCCTTCTCGAACGCCTCCACGACGGGGGCACAGTTGGCCGACTGCACCGCCACCATGCGCGGCAAGCCCGTCCGGGCGGCGTCGAGTATCCCCAGGCCCGAGAGCTCCTCGAACGCCTTCCAGATCCCGACCAGACCGGTGCCTCCTCCCGTGGGGTAGATGATCACGTCCGGCAACGCCCCGGCGCCGAGGTCGGAGGCGATCTCCAAGCCCATCGTCTTCTTGCCCTCGAGACGCCCGGGCTCGAAGAACGTCGACATGTCCACGGCCGCACCGCTGGCGAGTTCGCCCGCGAGGTCCTCGCGCATCGCCCGTCCGGCGGCCGCGATGTTGGCGCCGACGAAGCGCACCTCACCGCCGAAGAACTCGCACGCCCGGTGGTAGACGCAGCCGCGGTACGACTCGGGCATGTAGACCAGGCAGCCCGGCATGCCGAGGCGGGCGGAGAACAGGCACGCCGCAACCCCCGCGTTCCCCTGGGTCGGCAGGCAGAACCGCCGCGCCCCGCACGCCCGCCCGAGCGCCGCGGCCACCGCCAGACCGCGGTCCTTGAAGCTCCCCGACGGGTTGGTCCCCTCGTTCTTGAGGAGCACCTCGACGCCGAGGTCGGCGCTCAGCCGCCGGTGGCGAACGACCGGCGTGCCCCCGACGTCCGCGGCGTATTCCTCGGGGACGTCGAGCACCGGCAGCAGCGGCGCGAACCGCCAGATGCCGCGGCCGTCCCGTCCTCCCAGCGGCGCCGACGCCAGCTCGGCGCGCACCTGGTCGAGAGCGTACTCGACGACCACGGGCTTGCCCGGACTGGGGCAGCACGGGCACAGGCCGACCGGCGAGGCAAACCCGCGCGCCGGGACTTCCTTGCCGGAGTTCGAGCACACCAGCCTCGCCACGTTCGGGTTGATGCGCAGTTGCATCTCGGTATCCCTCCCGCCCCCTACCGCCTCACGATCATACCCGCCCCGTCGCACCCGCCACTTGGCCGTGCCTCAGGTTGGTGCTATAGGTGATCGAAGTTGCGGCGGGAAGGGGGACGATGGCCATCCTCAGGGTCTACGTGGTCTCCGACGCGACCGGCGAGACGGCGGAGCGCGTCGTGCGGTCCGCCCTCACCCAGTTCGGGAGCGCACCCGTCGCGATCGTGCGCTGCGGTGGGATCCGCACCGCCGAGCAGGTCCGCGCCGTCGTGGCGGAGGCGGCGTTGCGGGATTCGCTGATCCTTCACACCCTGGTCTCCGACCAGCTCCGCACCGCGATCCTGCGCGAGGCCCGCATCCACGGGGTGGACGCCATGGACCTGCTCGGCCCCGTGCTCGACCGGCTCGCCACCCACCTGGGCGTCTCGCCGCAGGAGAAGCCCGGCCTCTTCTCGCAGCTGGTGGAAGCGACCTCGCGGCGGATCGAGGCGGTCGAGTTCGCGTTCCGCCACGACGACGGCCAGCGCGTGGATGAGCTCGAGCGCGCCGAGATCGTCCTCGTCGGCGTTTCGCGCACGATGAAGACGCCGACCACGCTGTACCTCGCCTATCACGGCTGGTTCGCCGCCAACGTGCCGATCGTCCCCGGCATCCCGGCCGACCCCGCGCTGCTCGCCTTGCCGCACGAGCTGGTCTTCGGCCTCACGATGAGCGCGCCGCGCCTGGCGGAGCTGCGTCGGGCCCGGGCGGCCCATCTCGGCATCCCGGGCGAAACCTACGCGTCGCTCGCGGCGGTCCGGGACGAGCTGCGGTGCTCGGACGCGCTGTGCCGGGAGCAGGGTTGGCGCCAGATCGACGCGACCGGCAAGTCGGTGGAGGAAGTCTCCCGGGAGGTCCTCGTGCTCGGCCACCACGAGCGCGCCCCGGGTCACGACGGCGCGTGACCCGGCCGCCGGCGACGCCTGCTACCATCGTCGCCGATGGTTCATGCGGTGCAAGACGGCGGCGCGGCGCGACCGGCGCGGCGCTGGGGTGCGGCGGCGATCGTGCTGGCGGCTTTCTGCGCGGCGGCGCCGGCCGCCCGCGGCGGGCACCCGGACCCGGCGCCGACGGCGACCCCGCCCGCGCCTTCCCAACCTCCGCCCGCGCCTACCCCCGAGCCGTCGCCCACCGCGCATGGGGTCGCCGAGCCGCCTCCGGCGGTCGCCTGGACCGAGCTGCGGTACGCCGCCCACAAGCTCTTCCTCTCGGCCACGACGACGATCCGGGCGGCATCGGTCCCCGCCGCGGAGTTGGCAGTGCTCCTGCGGCCGCCCGAAAAGGGCCGCCCGGTCGCGGCGCCCGCCGACGGGGCGGTGGCAGTCTCGCTGGCGAGCGAGCTCCCGTTCGGCCGCGACGAGCGGGTCACGCTCTGGCTCGACCCCGCCAGCGGCGCCGCGCTCGGCGGCGAGAAGACGATGCTCGGCGGCAGCGCCTATCACAAGTTCATGCGTTTCACGCAGGCGGGCCTGTACACCTGGCGCAGCTCGCCCCGAGGCGAGCGCGAGCGGTCGCTGCCGCCTGAGGATTGGACGAACCGCTCGCACTACCTCACCGCGCCGGCGCTGGGGCCGCCACCGGGGATGCCGGTCGCCGACCCGTACGCGCTCCTCTACCTCGTCTCCGCCGCCCGCCTCGACCGCAAGGACGGCTCCCTCCCGCTCGTCCTGCTCAGCGGCGACCGCTACGTCGAGATCGCCTTCGCCGCCGGCGGTCTCTCCTACGTCCGCGCCGACTTCGAGGAGTCGTGGCCCGGCGGCGCCCGGCGGCGCAACGGCGACGTCCTCGTCCGAACCGTTCGGGGCGCGGCTCGCGCCGTCGGCGCCGCCGCGAGCGCGGACGACGTCGACCTCGGGTTTCTCGGCATGCGCGGCGCCCTGACGCTGTTCGTCGAGGTCGGTACCGGCATCCCTATCGCCTTCTCCGGCCGCGCCGATTACATCGGCCACCTGACCGTGAGGCTCACGCGGGCCGTGCTCGCCACCGCGCCCGCCGCGACCGCCGCCGCCGCGTCGGCAACCCCCGCCGCGGAGCCCCCGCCGCCTTGAATCGTCCCCTCACGCGGTCTAAGGTTCGACCCCATGGACACCCCCCTCGCCCGCGTGCTGCCGCTGTTCCTCCTACCCGCCGTGCTTGCCGCCGGCCCGCCGCCGCTCCCGGCCCAGGCAGCCGCGACCAGCGCCGCCGCCGAGCCCGTCGCGCACCACCCCGAGTGGGACGCCAGGTACACCGAGCTGATCCGCCAGGCCACGACCGGCCCCGAGTTCTCGACCGCCCTGGTGGATCACCTTCCCGCCTCTGCGACCGTGCCGACGCCGCTCGCGTTCCTCGGCCACATCGCCGGCGCCCCCGATCGTTTGACCTACGCGGAGGACGTTCACGCGTACCTGCGCGCCCTCGCGGCCGCCTCGCCGCGCGTCAAGGTGTTCTCGGTCGGCCGCAGCGAAGAAGGGCGCGAAATGCTCGCGGTCGCGATCGCGGACGAGGCCACGATCGCCACCATCGACCGCTACCGGGAGATCACGCAGCGGCTCTCCGACCCGCGCCGGCTGAGCGACGCCGCGGCGCAGGCCTTGATCGCGGAAGGGAAGCCGATCTACTGGCTGACCGGGGCCATTCACTCGCCGGAGACCGGCAGCCCCGAGATGCTGATGGAGCTCGCCTACCGGCTCGCCGTCGAAGACACGCCGATGATCCGCGCGATCCGCGCCAACCTGATCACGCTGATCACGCCGGTGCTCGAGGTGGACGGGCGCGACCGCATGGTCGACCTCGTGCGCTGGCACCAGGCCAACCCGGCCTCGCCGATGCCGCCGCTCGCCTACTGGGGACACTACGTCGGCCACGACAACAACCGCGACACGCTGGGGCTGGCGCTCGCTCTCACCCGGAACGTCATGCGCACCTTCTTCGCCTGGCACCCGCAGGTGCTGCACGACCTGCACGAGTCGATCCCGTTCCTGTACATCTCGACCGGCACCGGACCGTACAACGCCTGGCTCGACCCGCTCACCGTCGCGGAGTTCTCGCGGATGGCGGACATCGAAGTGCAGCAGCTGACGGCCATGGGCCTGCCCGGCGTCTGGACCCACGGCTTCTACGACGGCTGGTCGCCCAACTACATGTTCTGGGTCGGCATGGGCCACAACGCGATCGGCCGTTTCTACGAGACGTTCGGCAACCTCGTGCCCGCGACCGAGGACCGCGTCGTCCGCGGCTGGAGCGAGCGCGCCTGGTTCCGCCCCAACCCGCCGCTTCCCGCCGTGCGCTGGTCGCTGCGCGACAACGTCAACTACCAGGAGAGCGGCGCCCTGCTCGCCCTCGACGACATGGCCGCCAACCGCGCCCACTTCCTCGAGCAGTACTGGACGCTCGGCAAGCGCTCGGTCGCCAAGGCGCGCACCGAAGGGCCCGCCGCCTATGTGTTCGACGGGGCGCAAAGGCGGCAAGGGCAGCTGCGCGACCTCGCGCGCCTGCTGCTGGCCAACGGCATCGAGGTGCAAGTGGCGGAGGGAGCGTTCACGGTCGCGCCGCTGTGGCCGCCGCCGCGGGCCGATCACGGGGTTGATCGCACCGGCGCCGGAGGCGAGACGTCGGCCCAGCAACGCCAGCCGACCGGCACGGAACCGATCCGTTTCGCCGCCGGCAGCCTCATCGTTCGCATGGACCAGCCGTTCTCGCGCCTGGCCGACACCCTGCTCGACACCCAGTACGTGCGCGGGGACGACCGCGTGTACGACGACAGCGGTTGGACGCTCGCCTTCGCCAGGAACCTCGACTGCCGGCGGATCGTCAACCCCGACGTCCTTGCCGTGCCGATGCACGCGTGGCGCGAGGGCGGCGCCCCCGCCGTGATCAAGGGCGCCGCGCTGGCCGTCGCCGGCACCGCCGACACCGACCTGGTCCGCATGCGCACCGCGCTGCCGGGCGTGCGCATGCTCGTCACCCTCGCGGCGACCGACGGGCCGCAGCCGTGGCCGGCGGGGACCGTGATCGTTCCCCTCGCGGGCGCCGATACGGCCGCGATCGCCGGGGCCCTGGCCCACCTCAATCTGCGGACCCAAGCGCTCGCGGCGATGCCCGCCGTGGCGACCCGCGAGTGGACCGTGCCGCGGATCGCGCTGCTGCACACCTGGTTGTCCACCCGGCAGGAGGGATGGTTCCGCCTCGCGTTCGAGGACCTCGGCCTCCCCTACGACTACATCTCCACCCAGCGAGTCGCGACCGAGCCGAATCTGCGGGCCAGATACGATGTGATCGTCTTCCCCCCCGCCGACGCCTCGCCGCAGGAGATCGTCGACGGCATGCCGCCCGGCCCGCCGCTGCCGTGGAAGAAGACCGCTCTCACGCCCAACCTGGGCGTCGACTCGACCGACGACATGCGGCCGGGCCTCGGCATCGCCGGGGTCGCGCACCTCGCGGAGTTCGTCGAGCGCGGCGGCCTGCTGATCACGGCGCAGGACACCGCGCGCCTGGCCATCGAGTTCGGCCTCGTTCGCTGGATCAAGGTGGTGGAGACGCCCAAACTCAAAGCGGCCGGATCGCTCCTCAAGGCCGTGGTGACCGACCCCGGCAGCCCGGTCGCCTGGGGGTACGACGAGTCCGTCCCCGTGTACTTCGACGGCGCGCCCGTGTTCCAGGTCGGCACCGCCGATCGCGACGCGCGCGAGTCGAAGCGGCCGAGCGGGCGGGGCGGACCGGCCGACCCCGACGTGCCGCAGGGGAGGCCGTACGTCGCCCCGCCCGAGCGCCCGGCGCCGGCTCCGGGCGAGGAGGGGTTCCAGGCCCCCGATGACTACCGGGCGTTCGCCGAGGCCTATCGCCCGCGCCCGGCCGACCGCCCGCGGGTGATCGCCTCATTCCCCAAGAACGCCGATTCGATCCTGCTCTCCGGGATGCTGGACGGGGGCGACGAGATCGCCGGCAAGGCGGTCGTGGTCGACGCTCCGCGCGGCCGCGGCCACGTCCTTCTCTTCGCCTGCAACCCGATGTGGCGGGCGAGCACACAGGGAACGTACGGGCTCGTCACCAACGCCATCCTCAACTTCGACCGCCTGGGGCTGGGCTGGCCGCCGGCACGGTAGCGCCGGTCGGCGCGCCCCGGCCGGGCGCCGCGGCGCGGACGCCTTGCCGACGGCGGTCGCCGCGATGCCGTATCCTCGGCGAGAGGACGGAGGAACCCACGCCATGATCAGCAAGATCGAGTTCGGACCTGCCGTGCACCGCGAGGTCTTCGCCGAGCCGACGCCCCTCGGCCTGATCGGCCTCGCGCTCGGGTGCGCCGCGCTGACGCCGATCGCCTTCGGCTTCCGGCTCACGCCCGCGGGACTCTCGACCGCGGCCGTGATCTGCCTGCTGTTCGGCGCCGGCTGCCAGCTCCTCGCCGGCCTGATGAGCTTCGCCAACAAGAACCTCTACGGCGGCACCCTGTTCACCGCGTTCGCGTTCAACTGGACGCTCAACTGGTGGGCGCTCAACTCGCTGGCGCGGGGGTTCGTCCCGGACGCGGTCGTCGTCCACGCCGTCGAGGCCGCCTCGCTGGTCGTCTTCCTCGTCATCACCTACGGCTTCGGCTTCTACAGCACGCTGCTGTTCGCGTTCCTCGCGGACATCGACCTCCTGTACGTGTGCAAGCTCGCCAACGCCATCTTTGGCACGAGGGCGTTCGACCTCCCGATCGCGGTGTTCACGGTGGGCCTCGGGGTCCTGTCGCTGTGGATCGCGTTCGCGCTCCTGGTCAATCCGACCGCAGGGAGGGTCGTCTTCCCGATCGCGGGACCGCTCTTTGCCGCCGCCCGGCGGCCGTCGTTCGACACGTCGCGGCGGCGCGCGATCTTCGCCGAGCTCTATCGGCGCTGGCAGGAGCAGGGGTTCCGGCCGGTCGGTCTCGACGAACTGGAGCGCGCCCTCGGGGCACAGGCGGACGGACCCAGCGTCGTGCCCGAGGTGCAGTACCTCGCGGAGCTCGGAGGGCTCGTCCTCACGCCCCGGCCCGGCGAGCCGGAGGCGCCGGCGGCCGTGCGCCTCTCCGCGGCGGGGATCGACTTCTTCGAGCAGGTGGTGCTCAAGAAGGACCAGTTCGCCTGAGGCGAGGACCGGGGACGTCGGTGTTGGCGACGTGGGTGCGGGCGCTGGCCGCGGTTGTGGCGGGCAACGCGCTGTACTTCCTCCTCCTCGCCCCCACCTTGCCCGCGTCGCTGGGCCACCGGCCGTTCGCCATCGACGCCGGGCTCGGCGGCGACTTCCTCGTCTGCCTGG
The DNA here is from genome assembly GCA_004298115.1 of Acidobacteriota bacterium. GTDB lineage: Bacteria > Acidobacteriota > Thermoanaerobaculia > Thermoanaerobaculales > Thermoanaerobaculaceae > RBG-13-68-16. Next base: position 308 of record SCRJ01000096.1, on the reverse strand, counting down.
TTCTCTACCTCACGCTGGGACGGCTGACCGCCGGCCGCCGGCGCCCGTAGCCGTCAGCGCCCCGCGCCGCGGCGCTTGCGGGGCGTCCAGCGGTCGTGGAACCAGAACCAGAGGTGCGGGCGCGCCAGGATCTCCCGCGACACGCAGTCGTTGTACCGCTGGGTGAGGGAGACGACGGTGTCGCCGGGCTCGATGCCCAGCGGCGGGTCGAGCCGGAAGCGGTAGCCGGTCCCGTCCGGGTAGGAGAAGAGCGGGACAACGGCCGCTCCCGTCGCGAGCACCAGCTTGGCGAGAGAGGGCGTGGTCGG
>SCRJ01000095.1 GCA_004298115.1 Acidobacteriota bacterium | reverse complement strand
CACCCCGGCCGCGTGCGCCGGCGTCGTCGCCGTGATCGTCCCCACCCCCGCCACCACCACACCCGTCGCCAACACACCCCCAACCTTCACCACCGCCCCAGACTGAAAACCGGCGCCCGAGACCGTGACCGGCGTCCCGCCGTCCGTTGACCCGGCCGCCGGACCGACGCCGGTCACTACCGGCGCCGTGACCGCCGCCTTGACCAGGGGCCATCGCGCGTACGCCTTGTTGATCACCGACCCGCCGCGCACCACGGTCGCGTAGACGTAGTAGCTCCCGGGGGCGAGCGAGCTCGTGTCCCACACGTACGCGCCGTGAGTCGCGTCGACATTGGCCGGATCGAGGCCGGCGACGACCTGCGTCCCGGCGAAGCCCTGCCCGGTTTGGTCGTAGTAGAGCGACAGCGTCGTCGCGCTCCCCGCCGGCGTGTACGTCCAGCCCACCTGGTAGGTGTTTCCCATGCTTTCAAGTGCCGCCAGCTTCACCCGTTTGATGTAGAAATCGGTCGGGTTGGAGAACTCGTGCGGGTCGACGCGGAACCCGTCGATCCCGGGGCTTGCGGATGTCCCCTTGCTCCAACCGGTGGTCGAAGGGCTGCCGCCCGGGTCGGTCTCGAGAGGCAGCGTCTTCATGTCGGTGATGACCTTGTCGATGGTGACCGAGGAACCCGCCTTCGAGTTCACGATGATGTCCTCGCTCACGTTCTCGACGAGCTCACCGGCGACGCGCCAGATCACCCGGGCGATCGACCCGTTGACGAGGTCCCGCGCCCCCGGCACGCCCCATTCGAGCGTGAGGATTCGATACCGGTCCGGGTCGATCCGCTTCGTCGCCCCCCGGTTCATCCAGAACAACGGCCACAGCCGGGGGTCCCCAACCGAGCCCGGCAGCGCCGGCGAACTCACACCCTGGATCACGCCCACGTTTCCGAGACTCGCTCCGGCCTCGTTCTGCGCCGCGACCGACGCCGTGAACAGAGAGGAGACCCCCTCGTAGTGATCGATGTCGACGAGGGAATCCATCTCCCAGGGATCGCCGAGCTGCGCCGTGGCGAAGTCGTCGGCGCTCCCCTCCTCGCTCGGAGCGGTGAAGGCGATGGTCGGGGTCCCGTCCACATGGTAGTGGCCCGTCGAATACGACGAGCTGGTCGCCGGATTGGCCCCGGCCGGGACGACCGAAACCCAGTAATCGCCGGCCGGAAGGGCGCCGACGTAGAAGCTGTACGAGGTCCCGCTCACCCCGGTGGCGACCGCGCCCAGGTTGCCGTTGGCCGCGACGCTGTCGTTGTCGAGGTAGATGTCAACCGGGCTCGCGCCCGACCACGCGATGGTCCGATACTGGGTCGCGTCGTCGTTGACGAGCCGCATCCAGTTCAACTGGACCGTATCCCCGGAGACGATCGTGGGGTCGAAGCGCAACATCCGCATCAGGCCGGCCCAGGGGTAGGGGCCCGTACCCACACCGTAGAAGCGGGTCAACGTCGGGATCTTGACGACGTAGACTCGCCAGCCCGGCGAGACCGGAATGTTCCCCGCGCACGTCACATCCCCCCCGTTGACGGCGTCCGTGAACATGTTGACCTTGCTCCAGAAGAGCTGCGCCGCCGAGCTGGCGCCGACGCTCATTCGGAACGCAAGGACGGTGTACTCGTCCGCGTCAATCGGGAAGTTGGCGCCCGTCTTCCCGATCGGCGCGGTGCCTGGGATCGGGGAATCGAGGAGGAAGAGCAGCGACTCCGTGCTCGTGGTCGTGGCCGAGAAGATCCCGCCGTTGAACGAGAGGTTCGAGAGACTCGAGGCCGGAGAGTCGGCGCTGTAGAGGAACCAGCCGAAGTCCGTGAGCTGCCGCATGTCCCAGGGGTCCTGGAACGCCTGGGTGGCGTAGTCCAACGCGCCGGCGACCGAATCAACCGTGGACGGCGCCGTGACCGTGACCGCGGCGGTGGCTCCCGGGACAACGCCAACGAGCAGCAGACTGACCGCGAGAATCGCTCCGGGCGGCAAGACGTGTGAGACAAGGCTCCTAAGGAAAAAGGCCGGCGTGGACTGCGTGCACTTCATTTTGCGCTCCTAAAGGACCACGATGACACGATCAGCAACAGGATTGTGCGTCCTGTCCACGCCCGAGTACCACTATGGGGGCAAGCTCGCGGTTGAGTTGGTGACGTGCATCACAATTCGGGATGCGCGGCCACGGCCGTGCCGTCGCCGAACCGAAGGGGACCGTTGCGTTCCACTTCAAACAATTGCATGCACAAGTGATAGGTCACCGGTCCCGGGGTGCGGCCAGGGCAAGCCCGCGCCACCCCGATCAGGCGTACCCGGTCCCGGCCTGAGTGTGGCCGGCGAGGCGCCGCCCGCTCTAGTTGAGCACCCAGAAGTAGCGGGAGCCGAGGCCCTCGGCGCGGCCCAGGTTGTCCGTCACCCCCCACACGATCGTGTGCACACCGTTCGCCAGCCTCGTCGTGTCGATCACCGAGTACCCCACCCCCTGCCCGCTGTTCCCCAACCCCGGGAAGAGCGTGTCGATGTCCGGCCTCGGGTAC
>SCRJ01000094.1 GCA_004298115.1 Acidobacteriota bacterium | reverse complement strand
GGTCGCGACGGCCATCACGCAGCGCCTGGCGGACGGGGACCCGATCGTGCGGGCGGCCGCGGTGGCGGCGCTCGCGGGGCGGAAGGCGGCGCCGCCGGAGCCGGAGCTGCTGCGGCTGCTCTCGCGCGAGCGCGGGGCGGCGGCGCCGGACGCGGCCGTGGCCCTGATCGGCGCGCTGGCGGCGGGGAAGACGTTGTCCGACGGCACGCGCGCGGCGCTGGAGGGGTTGGCCGGCTCGCCGGACGCGGTCGTGGCGCGGGCGGCGTGGCAGGGCCTGGTCGCGCACGGCGTGCCGTGGCCGCTGCCGGAAGTGAGGACCGGCGAGGGCCCCGGGTTCTACGGCGAGGTGGTCCGCTGGGCCGGCTCGCCGCGCTGGCTCGAGGTCGTGACCGTGCGCGGGACGATGCAGATCGCGCTCGACACCGCGAGCGCGCCCCTCGCTTGCTTCCGGCTGGCCGCCCTCGCGGACAAGAAGTTCTTCGACGGGCTCACCTTTCACCGCGTCGAGCCCGACTTCGTGGTGCAGGGCGGCGACCCGCGCGGCGACGGGTGGGGAGGGCCGGGGTTCGTGATGCGCGACGAGCTGTCGCTGGCGCCGTTCGCGGCCGGGGCGGTCGGGATCGCGCTCGACGGTCCGGACACCGGCGGCTCGCAGCTGTTCGTCACGCTGACGCCCCGCCCGCACCTGCTCGGGCGCTACCCGCACGTCGGCACCGTCGCGGCCGGCTTCGAGGTCGCCTCCCGCCTGCGGGTCGGCGACCGCATCCTCCGGGCGCGGGCGGGTGAGGGCCCGCGGCCGACCTACGTCCCGGTCTGGTACGGGGTCCTCGACCCCGCGCGCCTCGACCGCGAGATCCCGGGCTGGCACGACGAGGTCGCCGGCTACCGGCCGCAGGAGAAGTGGCTCGAGCTGCTGCGCTCGGCGAAGCTCCGCTACGGCCTCACGGTGGCGATGGGCACCTGGTGCCCCGACTCGCGCGAGCAGATCCCGCGCCTCGAGGCCGTGCGGGCGGCGCTGGGAACGGGCTCGCCGTTCGACGCGCCTCGCCTCGTCGGCGTGGACCGCGGCAAGGCGGCGGACCCGGCGTTGTTCCCGTTCGGGCCGGTGGAGCTGGTGCCCACGATCGTGGTGACCGCGGGCGGCGCCGAGGTCGGACGGATCGTCGAGACGCCGAAGTCCGGCCGGATCGAGGAGGACCTCGCGCGCATCCTGGCCCCGATCGAGGGGTGGGAGGTCCCGGGTGGCTGAAATCGCCGTCACCGCGCCGCTGCCGGGGGACGCCCTCGCGCGCCTCGACGGGGGCCATCAGGTGCGGGTGCGGGCGTCGGGACCCGCGCTCGGCGGCCGCGACATGGTGGAGTTCGTCGGCGCGGCGGACGCGCTGATCTGTCTGCTCGCCGACCGGGTGGCCGCCGAGGTGTTCGCCCTCTGCCCGCGGCTCAAGGTTGTCGCCAACTACGCGGTCGGCGTGAACAACGTGGACCTCGAGGCGGCGCGCACCTCCGGCGTGTGGGTGACGAACACCCCCGACGTCCTGACCGACGCCACCGCGGACCTCGCCTGGGCGCTGATCCTCGCGGTCGCCCGCCGCGTGGGGGAAGGGGACGGGCTGGTGCGCAGCGGCGGGTTCACGGGTTGGAAGCCCGACCTGCTGCTGGGGACGAGCCTGCAGGGCAAGACGCTCGGGATCGTCGGCATGGGCCGGATCGGGGCGGCCGTGGCCCGGCGCGCCGTCGGGTTCGGGATGCGCATCGCGTACCACGGCCGCGCCCCGCGGGCGGTCGCGGGGGTCGAAGCGGAGTTCGTGCCCGACCTCGACGCGCTGCTGGCGCGCGCCGACGTGCTGTCGCTGCACTGCCCGCTGACGCCGCAGACGCGGCGGCTGATCGACGAGCGCCGCCTGCGCCTGCTGCCCCGCGGCGCCATCGTCGTGAACACGAGCCGCGGCGAGGTCGTGGACGAGGAGGCGCTGGTGCGGGTGCTCGAAAGCGGCGTCCTCGGCGGGGCGGGCCTCGACGTCTACGAGCGCGAGCCCGAGGTGCACCACGGCTTGCTCGGACGCATGGACGTCGTGCTGTTGCCGCACCTCGGCTCGGGCACCCGGGAAGCGCGGGCGGTGATGGCCGAGCTGGTGGTGGACAACGTGCTGGCGGTCCTCGCGGGGAAGCCCCCGCTCACGCCGGCCGTGAAGCCGCTGGTGCCGCGATCGTGACGCGCTCCGGGCGGTTGCGGCGCCGCGTCGCGGGATCCCCCGGGGTCGGGGCCCGTGGCTGACGGCGCACCCTCGGGCGCCCGTACGGGCCAACCGCCGCCGCGCGGCGTGATGCCCTGCTTCTTCGCTTTCTTCCTGGTCTCCGGCTTCTGCAGCCTGGTGTACGAGGTCGTCTGGCTGCGCCTGGCCATGGCGGGCTTCGGGGTCACGACGCCCACCGTGTCGATCGTCCTCTCGGTGTTCATGGCGGGGCTGGCCGCGGGGAGCTGGGCGGCGGGCCGGCTCGCCCGCCGCCTGGGCGGCAGCCGCCGCACCACCCTGATCCGGCTCTACGGCATGGCCGAGCTGCTGATCGCGTCGTCCGGCGTCGCCGTACCCGCCGCCCTCGCGTACGGGCGGGCAGCACTGGCGGGGGGCGGCGGTGGCGCGTGGGGGTCGGGCGCGTACTACCTGGCGTCCGGAGCCTGGATCGGCGCCGCGCTGCTGCCGTTCTGCTTCGGGATGGGAGCCACGTTTCCGCTCGCGATCGGGGCCATCCGCCGCCTCGTCCCCGGCGAGGAGGCGCACCTGCCGTTCGGCTACCTGTACCTCGCCAACGTCGCCGGGGCGACGTTGGGGACGCTGGCCTCGGCGTTCGTCCTGATCGAGCTCTTCGGCTTTGCGGGAACGCTGGCGTTCGCGGCGGGGTTGAACGCGCTCCTGGGGACGGCGGCCCTCGCCCTGAGCCTGCGCTGGGCCTCGCGGCCCGGGCAGCCGGAGGCGGACGCGCGGCCCGCGGCGGCCGCGGCCGCGGAGCCGCGCGAGCGGGGGCGAACGCTGGCGGCGCTCTTCACCACCGGCTTCGTGAGCATGGCGATGGAGGTGATCTGGGTGCGCCAGTTCACCCCGTACGTCGGTACCGTCGTCTACAGCTTCGCTGCGATCCTGGCCTTCTACTTCGTGGCCACCTTCGCCGGTTCGCAGCTGTACCGCCGGCGGTTGCACTCGACCTTCGGGGGCGCGGTCCGCGCCCCCGGCGCGCCGCTGTTCTCCGCCCTCGGCGTGTTGGGCGTGATGCCGCTGTTGGCGGCCGACTACCGCGTGCCGTTCCCGGCGGGGATGGGCGGTGGGCTGCTGCGCGTGGCGGCAGGCATCGGTCCGTTTTGCGCCGTGCTCGGCTTCGTCACGCCGCTGCTCGTGGATCGCTTCTCGCGCGGCGACCCCGAGCGGGCCGGGTCCGGCTACGCCGTCAACGTCGTGGGCTGCATCCTCGGCCCCCTGGCGGCGGGGTTCGTCCTGCTCCCCGCCGTCGGCGAACGCGCGGCGATGACGGCGCTCGCGCTCACGGTGCTCCTCGTCGCCACGCTGCGTTCGCCGCTGCCGGTTCCGGCCGGCGAGCGGCGGCCGGGGCGCAGTCGGTGGGCCCCGGGCCTCGCGGCCGCGCTCGCGGTGGCGCTGGCGCTCGCCACCGCCGATTTCGACCAGAGCATCCCCAATGCGGTGGTCCGCACCGACTCGACGGCGACCGTGATCGCCTGCGGCGAGGGCATGAACAAGCACCTGCTGGTGAACGGCATCGGCATGACGAGCCTGACCCCGATCACGAAGATGATGGCGCACCTGCCGCTCGCCATCCGGCGGGAGCCGCCGACGTCCGCCCTGACGATCTGCTTCGGGATGGGGACGACCTTCCGCTCGGAGCTCTCCTGGGGGATCGAGTCGCGCGCCGTCGAGCTGGTGCCGAGCGTGCCGTCGCTTTTCTGGTACTTCCATCCCGACGGGCCGGAGCTCCTGACGTCGCCCCGCGCCCGGGTCGTCATCGACGACGGGCGCCGCTACCTCGAGCGCACGAGCGAGACGTACGACGTCGTCATCGTCGATCCTCCGCCACCCCCCGAGGCGGCCGGCTCGAGCCTCCTCTACTCCAGGGAGTTCTACGCCACCGTGAAGAAGCACCTGCGGCCGGGCGGCATCGTGCAGCAATGGGTCCCGGGGGGAGGGGCGACGACGCTGGCCGCGTTCGCCCAGGCCATCCGCGTCTCGTTCCCCTACGTCCGCGTCTTCGGCTCGATGGAAGGTTGGGGCTTGCACTTCCTCGCCAGCATGGAGCCGATCCCCCCGGCGTCGGGAGCGGAGCTGGCGGCGCGGATGCCGCCCGCGGCCGTGCGCGACCTGCTCGAGTGGGGGCCGGCGTCCACCGCCGCGGCGGAGTTCGACCTCGTTCTCGCTCGCGAGGTCCCCTTGACCGACATTCTCCGCTACGCGCCCGGGGTCGCGGCGCTCTCCGACGACCGTCCGACCAACGAGTACTTCCTGCTGCGACGGGTGTTCGGGCGCCGGGGCCGCGCCGGCGTCACGGACGCGGCGGCCCCGACGCCGCGATCGTGACGCGCACCTGGTGGACGCGGCGGGCCGAAGCCTCCGCGACCTCGAACGCCAGCCCGTCCACCTCGAAGCGGCTCCCGACCTCCGGCACGCGCCCGGCCAGCGCGAGCACGAGCCCGGCCACCGAGGTGTAGTCGGTGGCGCGCTCGATCGGCCGGCCGGTGAGGCGCGCGAGCCGGTCGAGCGGCAGCGACCCGCGCACCAGCCAGCGCCCCGGTCCCTCGAGGCGAACCGGCGGCTCCTTGGTGTCGAACTCGTCCTGGATGTCGCCGACGATCATCTCGAGGAGGTCTTCGAGGGTTACGAGACCGGCCAGGTTGCCGTACTCGTCGACCGAGAGGGCGATGTGGCTGCGCCGCTCGCGCATCTCGCGCAGCAGGTCCACCACGCGCTTGCTCTCGGGCACGAACAGGGCGGGCTGCAGGAACGAGGTCCACGCGCCCTGCCGCGCCTCGGGGCGCATCAGGTCCTTGGCGAGCAGGATGCCGGTCACGTTGTCGTCGCGGCCGTGGAAGACCGGGTAGCGCGAATATCCGTGCCGCAGCACGCGGGTGCGGACCTCCTCGATCGAGAGCGTGTCCGGGAGGAAGACCACGTCGGTGCGCGGGATCTGCACCTCGCGAACCAGCGCCCCCTCGAACCGGAGCACCGCCTCGAGCATGGCGTGCTGCTGCTCGGAGACGTGGCCCTCCTGGCGGGCGATCGCGAGGAGGAAGCGGACATCCTCCGGACGGGCGGGGGTCGGGGCACGCTCCAAGTCGACGCGCCGGAGGCGGGCGACGAGCTGGGCGAGCGCGAGGAAGGGGACGACCAGCGGGGTCAGCAGCCACTCCAGGACCGCGACGCTGACGATCGTCCGGCGGGCGAGGGACTCGGGGCCGGCCCGCGCCAGCGTCTTGGGGGTGACCTCCCCGAACAGCAGCACGGTCAGCGTCGTGACCCCGATCGCGAGCCCGATCCCCTTGTTCCCGAAGATGTTGACCGCGACGTCGGTGGCGACGGCGGAAATGCCGACGTTGACCAGCGTGTTGCCGGCCAAAATCGCGGTCAGGATCCGCTGGGGTCGCCCGGCCCAGCGCCGCCACGCCCACCGCGTGGCGCGGCCGCCGCGCTTGGCGAGCGCGGAGACCCGCGAGTACGGCAGCGCGGTGAGCGCCGTCTCGACGCCCGAGAAGAACGCCGACAGGACGAGCCCGGCGAGCAGCAACGCGGCGGCGGTCCCGATTCCCACTGCGACGATCGTAGCAGGACGACCCGCGGGGAAACAGAAGAGGCGTGGTCCGTGGTCAGTGGTCCGTGGTCCGAAGACGACAAATGACGGAAGAGGCGTGGTCCGTGGTCAGTGGTCCGTGGTCCGACGACAAATGACGGAAGAGGCGTGGTCCGTGGTCAGTGGTCCGTGGTCCGACGACAAATGACGGAAGAGGCGTGGTCCGTGGTCCGTGGTCCGTGGTCCGAGGACGACAAATGACGGAAGAGGCGTGGTCCGTGGTCCGTGGTCCGTGGTCCGAGGACGACAAATGACGGAAGAGGCGTGGTCCGTGGTCAGTGGTCCGTGGTCCGAAGACGACAAATGACGGAAGGGGCGTGGTCCGTGGTCCGAGCGCGACCAAGGCACGCATCGGCCCGCCGCGAGGCCGAAATTCAAAGGGGGCCCTGAAGGGCCCCCTGATCACTTCTCAGCTGCTGCGGCGTCGCCCTCTGTGACCGGTGTCCCGTCTCCACTGACCACGGACCACGTTGTTGCCGTTCCCTGCCTCTACACCCAGCCGCGCAGCTTCATCGCGGTGGCGACGCGCTCGATCGCGACCATGTACGCCGCGTTGCGCATGTACACCTTCTTCTTCTCCGACATGTCGAGGACGGCGTGGAACGCGACGGTCATCTTGTCGTCGAGGCGCTTGACGACCTCGTCCTTCGACCAGTAGAAGTTCATGTCGTTCTGCACGCTCTCGAAGTACGAGCAGGTGACGCCGCCGGAGTTGCACAGGAAGTCGGGGACCAGGAAGATCCCGCGCTTCTTGATCTCGGCGTCGGCCTCGGGCGTGGTCGGACCGTTGGCGCCCTCGGCGATCAGCTTGACCGACGGCTTGATCATGCCGACGGTCTCGGCCGTCAGGACGCCCTCGATGGCGCACGGCATGAGGACGTCGACGTCCTTGCTGATCCAGGCGTTGGCGTCCTCGATCGCGTAGCCGGCGCCCTTGGCCTTCTCCTTGTCGATCGTGCCGTACTGGTCCGTGATCGACATCAGGAAGTGCGGGTCGATGCCGGTGTCCTTGCTGAACGTGTACGCCTTCTTGTCGTGGCGGTCGTAGCAGCCGACGCAGACGACGACGCCGCCGAGCATCTCGATGAAGCCGATCGCCGCGTACTGCGCGACGTTGCCGAAGCCGTGGATCGAGGCCTTCTTGCCCTTGGGGTCGATGCCCAGCTTCTTGAGCGCCTCGCGGACCGTGTAGATGACGCCGTACCCGGTGGCCTCGGTGCGGCCGAGCGAGCCGCCGCCGCCGAGCGGCTTGCCGGTGATGACGCCCGGGGTGTACTCGCCGCGCAGCTTCGAGTACTCGTCCATCATCCACCCCATCATCTGCGGCGTGGTGCCGACGTCCGGCGCCGGCACGTCGGTCCGCGGGCCGATGTTCTTCCACATCTGGTCGACCCAGCCGCGGCAGAGCCTCTCCTTCTCGGTGACGGAGAGCGTCGAGGGATCCACGATGATGCCGCCCTTGCCGCCGCCGAGCGGGATGTCGGCGACCGCGCACTTCCACGTCATCCAGGTGGCGAGGGCGCGGACGGTGTCGATCGTCTCGTTGGCCGCCCAGCGGATTCCGCCTTTGGCCGGGCCGCGCGCGTCGTTGTGCTGGACGCGGAAGCCGTCGAACACCTTGAGGCTGCCGTCGTCCATCCGAACGGGGATGCGGAAGTGGAACTCGCGCAGCGGCAGGCGCAGCATCGCGCGCACGCCGGCGTCGAGCCCGAGCTGGTCCGCAACCTCGTCGAACTGGCGCTGGGCCATTTCAAAGGGGTTGAGTTTGGACATTGGCCTCTCTCCTTGAGGGTTTCCCGCCCGCGGGCGGGGAGTTGCCGCGCTTTCCGGACGGCGGCCGGACATCCGGCCGGCTCCCCCGCGTGGCAAGGGCATTCTACACCGGTCGGACGACTTTGCAACATCATTTCACAAGACCGCGCCGGCACTGCTCCTCGGTGGTCGCGACCGCCGGCCCGGCGCCGCATCGCCGCGATTCCGGGCTACACTACCGGCGGTGCCTGACGACGATGCGATCGTGTTGGCCCGCGTCCTCGCGGGCGACGAGGCAGCCTTCGCCACCTTGGTGCGCCGCTACGAGCCCAAGCTCCGGGCGTATGTGGGCGGGATCGTCGCGGTCGAGGAGGAGGCGCGCGACCTCGTGCAGGAAGCGTTCATCCGCGCCTGGCGGCACCTCGACCAGTACGATGAGCGCTTCCGGTTCTCGACCTGGCTGTTTCGCATCGCGCACAACGTCGCGATCGACCACCTGCGGCGGCGCCGCCAGCCCACCGTGTCGCTCGACATCGGCGAGGATGACGAAGGGGACGACATCCGCCTCGACCCGGCGGACCCGCGCCGCGGTCCGCTCGGCGAGCTCGCCAACCGCGAGCTCGCCGAGGCGCTGGCACGCGAGATCGAGCGCCTCCCGGCCGCCTACCGCGAGCTCGTGAGCCTGCGCCACCTGGTCGGCTTGTCGTACAACGAAATCGCTGACCTGAAAGAACTACCGCTCGGCACGGTGAAGAACAAACTTTTCCGCGCGCACAGCGTATTACGAGAGGCCCTGGGGCCGTACCTGGGGCAGTTGGGGGGTCTGGGGTGAACGAGAGCTGCGCTGAGATCCGCCGCAGGCTGGAGGCGGGCGGGGCCGCGAGCGATGCGAACGCGGCCGCCCACATCCAGGCGTGCGAGGGGTGCCGCGCCCATGCGGCCATCCTCGCCGTGCTCGGCCGTCTCGAACCACCCCAGACCGACCCCGCGGCGGTGCGGCGGATCATGGCGGCGCTGCCCCCGGCCGGGTGGCAACGGCGCCGCCTGGCCGCCTGGCTGCCGCTGGCCGCCGGCCTCGCGCTGGTCGGGTTCGGCATGGCGCTGTTGGGCGGCGTCCCCGCCCCGACCGCCGTCGCCGGGCTGCCGGCCGCGCTCGGGGGCGTGCTCGGCTGGATCGCCTCCTCGGCGCTCGATGCGCTGGCGGCGGCCCGGGGCGGGGCGGCCGCGGCGCGCATGCTGGCCGCGGCCGGCGGTGTCTGGTTCGTCGTGTGGCTGGCCCTCACCGCCCTGGGCGGCGGGTGGGCGGTCGTCTCGCTGGTCGCCCGTGCGCGCACCGGGGGGCGGCCGTGATCGGCCTGCTCCTAGCCGGCGCGCTGGCGGCCGCGCCGGCCCCGCAGGTGGGCGGCACGTTGGTCGTCGACCGGCCGACCGCTGGCCCGGTCGTGGTCCTTCTCGGTGACGTCCGGGTCACGTCCGCGGTGGTCGGCGACGTCGTGGCCGTCGGCGGCGACGTCGAGCTGGCGGCGGGCAGTTCGGTCCGGGGCGACGTCGTCGCACTGGGCGGGCGGACGTCGGGCCCCGGTTCGGTGAGCGGACGCGTGGCGTCCGAGTGGGGGATCGCGCCGTTCGCCGCGACCCGCGGCGCCACCCGCGGCGACGCCGCGTCGGCGTGGGGTTTTGCGCTGCTCCGGGCCGGGGGCTGGGTGGTGCTCGGCTCGCTGCTGCTGCTCGCGTTCCCCGGACCCGTCCGGTCGGTCAGGACCCAGCTGGCCCGCCAGCGTTGGCGGGCCCCCCTGGTCGGCGCGCTCGCCCTGCTCGTGTGGCTGGCGGTCGTCGTGCTCGCGATGGTCCTCGCGGGTTCGCCGGGCGCGGTGGCGTGCCTGCTCCTCGCCGTGGCGTTCCTGCTCCTCGCGAAGCTCGTCGGCGTCGTGGCGGTGGCCTCCCTCCTGGGCGAGACGGTCGGACGCCGCCTGCCGCTCGTCTTGCGCGGTGAGATCGCCCGCTCGGGGGTCGCGTTGGTGTTCCTGTGCGTCCTCACGCTCGTCCCGCTGCTGGGCACCGCCGTGTGGCTCCTCACCAACGTCGTCGGGATCGGGGCGGTGGTCGGGACGGCGCTCCAGCGCCGGCCGCTGGCGCTGCTGCTGCCCAGCCTCGCGGCGCGCTGACGTGCGCGGGCGCGGCCGAGCACCGATCCGGAAGTCGCCACCTCCGTTCGAGCAACGCACCGCTCCTGTCCCGGCGGCCGCCGGGCGGGGCTCGCAATCAGCGGGTCGCGCGCGACCCCATCTCCTGGAGGCAAGCTCATGAAAAATCTCCGCAACGTCCTTCTCGCCGCCGTTCTCGCCGCCGTCGCCGTGCCTGCGCTCGCGGGCGTCGACGCCCGGCTGATGCGGCAGCCCGCCGTGTCCGCGACGCAGATCGCGTTCGTGTACGCCGGCGACGTCTGGGTCGCTCCGAAGGGGGGCGGGGTCGCCGCGCGGCTCTCGACCCCGAAAGGCGAGGAGTCGTTCCCGCGCTTCTCGCCGGACGGCTCGCTGATCGCCTTCACGGGCAACTACGACGGCAACGAGGACATCTACGTGATGCCCGCCGACGGCGGGATGCCGCGGCGACTCACCCATCACCCGATGCCCGACCGCATGCTGAACTGGTACCCGGACGGCACCGCGATCCTCTACGCCTCGCCGATGGCGAGCGGCCGCCTGCGCTTCTCTCAGCTCTACAAGCTCTCCGCCCAGGGCGGGCTGCCCGAGAGGCTGCCGGTGCCGTACGGCGAGTTCGGCGAGATCTCGCCCGACGGCAAGACGCTGGCGTTCGTGCCGAACAGCGAGGACCTGCGCACCTGGAAGCGCTACCGCGGCGGCGACGTCTCACGCATCTGGCTGTTCGACCTCGCCACGCACGCTTCCCGGCGAGTGGGGGACGACAACGCGAGCTACAGCCAGCCGATGTGGCACGGCACGACGCTTTACTTCCTGTCCGACCGCGACGCGAACCGGCGAAACAACATCTGGGCGCTCGACACCGTCTCGGGCGCGATGCGCCAGGTCACGGCGTACACCGAGTACGACGTGCACTTCCCCTCGATCGGACCTTCCGACATCGTCTTCGAGAACGGCGGCCGTCTCTACCTCCTCGACCTCGCCACCGAGAAGGCGCACGAGGTCAAGGTCGAGGTCGTGACCGACCGCGCGACGCTGAAGCCGCGCCTCGAGAACGTCGCCGAGCTGATCCAGGACGCCAGCGTCTCGCCCTCCGCCAAGCGGGTGGCATTCGAGGCGCGCGGCGACGTGTTCACCGTCCCGGCCGAGCACGGCCCGACGTTCGACCTCACCCGCACCTCGGGGATCGCGGAGCGGTTCCCGGCGTGGTCGCCCGACGGCAAGCTGGTCGCGTACTGGAGCGACAGGTCGGGCGAGTACCAGCTCGTCGTGCGCAACGCGGACGGCTCGGGGGATGAGCGTACCGTCACCAAGCTCGGCCCCGGCTTCCGCTACCGTCTCTTCTGGTCGCCCGACTCGACCAAGGTCGTCTTCGCCGACCAGGCCCAGGACATCAACGTGTGCGACATCGCCACCGGCACGGTCACGCGCATGGACAAGGGCCTGTACATGTTCGAGGGTCAGCTGGAAGGCTTCACCGCGAGCTGGTCCGCCGACTCGCGCTGGGTGGCGTTCGGGCGCGACCTCGCCAGCCGCAGCGGCGCGATCTTCCTCTACGACACCCGGGAGAAGACGCTCAGCCAGGTCACGTCCGGCTTCTACGACGACAAGAGCCCGGCGTTCGACCCCGAGGGCAAGTACCTCTATTACGTCTCCGGCCGCACGTTCCAGCCCGCGTACGGCTCCGACGCCACCTGGATCTACGCCAACACCGACAACCTCGTCGCGGTGCCGCTGCGGGCCGACGTCGCGTCACCGCTGGCGCCGCGCAACGACGTCGAGGAGGGGAAGAAGGACGAGGGCACGAAGGCCGAGGACGGCGACAAGAAGGACGGGGCCAAGGCCGACAAGAACGCCAAGGCCGAGAAGGGCGACAAGGCTGAGAAGGGCGACAAGGCCGACAAGAAGGCCGAGAAGCCGGCCAAGCCCGAGCCGGTCGCGATCGACCTCGCGAACTTCGAGGAGCGTGCGGTCATCCTCCCGCCGAAGGCCGGCCGCTACGCCGACCTCCAGGCGCTGGCGGGCAAGCTGTTCTACCGCCGGCTGCCGCGGACCGGCTCGGGCGAGGAGAAGAGCCCGATCGTCTTCTACGACCTCAAGGAGCGCGAGGAGAAGACGGTCGTGGCCGACGCCGACGCGTTCGAGATCGCGGCCGGCGGCGGCAAGATCCTGGTCGTCGAGAAGAAGAACTTCGCCCTCGTCGAGCCCAAGCCGGACCAGAAGCTGGACAAGAAGCTGGCCACCGGCACGCTCGAGATGACGGTGGACCCGGCGGCGGAGTGGCGCCAGATCTTCACCGACGCCTGGCGCTTCGAGCGCGACTTCTTCTACGACCCGGGGATGCACGGGGTGAACTGGAACCAGATGCGCACCAGGTACGGCGCGCTGGTCGACGCCTGCGTGACCCGCGACGACGTCAACTTCGTCATCGGGGAGCTGATCGCCGAGCTCAACTCCTCGCACACCTACCGCGGCGGCGGCGACGTCGAGCACGGCGCCAAGCGCGGTGTCGGCCTCCTCGGGGCCGACTACGCGCTCGAGAACGGCGCCTACCGCATCAAGAAGATCTACCGGGGCGCGCCCTGGGACGTCGAGCCGCGCTCGCCGCTGGCGGAGCCGGGGCTCAAGGTCCACGAGGGCGACTACCTGCTCGCCGTGGACGGCATGCCGGTCGACACGCGCCAGGACCCGTGGGCCGCGTTCGACGGTCTCGCGGGCAAGGACGTGATGCTCACCGTCAACGACAAGCCGGCGATGGCCGGCGCGCGGCAGGTGCTGGTCAAGACGCTGGACAGCGAGGTGCGCCTGCGCAACCTGGCATGGATCGACGCCAACCGCCTCAAGGTGGACAAGGCGACCGGCGGGCGCATCGGCTACGTGTACGTGCCCGACACCGGCAGGGACGGGCAGACCGAGCTCTACCGGCAGTTCATGGGCCAGCTCGGCAAGGACGGCCTGATCGTCGACGAGCGCTTCAACTCGGGCGGCCAGATCCCGGACCGTTTCATCGAGCTGCTCAACCGCCCGGTGACGAATTTCTGGGCGGTGCGCGACGGCAAGGACTGGCAGTGGCCCCCGGTCTCGATCCCCGGCCCCAAGGTGATGCTCATCAACGGCTGGAGCGGCTCGGGCGGCGACGCGTTCCCGCTCTACTTCAGGATGGCGCACTTGGGGCCGCTGATCGGCCGCCGCACCTGGGGCGGGCTGATCGGGATCTCCGGCGCTCCGACGTTGGTGGACGGCGGCGGAGTCACCGTGCCGACCTTCGGCATCTACTCGACCGAGGGCAAGTGGATCGTCGAAGGCCACGGCGTCGACCCCGACATCGACGTGATGGACGACCCCGCGAAGATGTGGGACGGCGGCGACCCCCAGCTCGACCGTGCGATCGACGAGGTCACGCGCCTGGTCAAGGAGCATCCGCCGGTGGCGCCGCACCGCCCGGCGTACGAGAACCGCTCTGGCGTTTGAGGTGAACGGCGGGCGGCGCAGTCGCGCCGCCCGCCACCCCTCACCCGGCGTCATGCCCGCGAACGCGGGCATCCAGGGCCTGCCCCGGCCGGCGAGACCCGGGTTCCCGCGGGCGAGGGAACGACGGCGGGAGGGACGCCGGCGTGGAACTCGGCCGGGCTTCTGATGTGTGGCGCGAACGCCTGGTCCGCTGTCTCGGACCACGGACCACGGACCACGTCGTTGCTGTTCCCGAGCCCCGGTCTCTGGACGTTTGACCGGCGGCCGGGTTGGAGCTATAAGCGGGCGTGCCGTCCTCGCAACGTGGCGCCGTGGGCTGGGTGGGGTTCGCGCTCACCGCGTTGGTCGTGAGCACGTTTCCCGAGAGATCCAAGCGGGAGGGCTGGCCGGCGTACTACGCCTCGCCTGCGGCGCACGTCGTTTGCGGGTGGGTCGAGATGGCCCTGGCGGCCGGGCTCTTCGTCGTCGGGCTCCTGCTCTACGTCGCCGGCTTCAACCAGGGGGTGGGCTGGACGTACATCGTCCACCAGCCCACGCTGACCTACGGTGATTTCTTCGGGACGGGCGCCCTCGGGTATCTGAGCTACATGCTGACGCCCACCGCGTGGGTCACGGTGTACTGCTTCGGGGAGGGGATCGTGCGGGCGCTCGACGCCGCGGTCTCCGCACGGATGCTCGGGATGGGGTTGGTCGTGGTGCCGTGGCGGGCGGTCGCGGCCGTGCGGGCCGGCCGGCGGCGAGGCCGGGAACGGTCGTTTCTCGGTCCCGAGCGCCCCGATGAGGTGGTGGTGTGGGAGGGCCCTGGGGCCGCGCTCACGGTCTTCGCCAGCCGGAGGAAGCCGTGGACGGCGCAGCAGGTGATCGAGTACCGCGGCGAGTTCTTCCGGCTGCTGCGGGTGACCATGGCACGCCAGCGCGGGCACGGCGCGCTCCGGTACGACTTCGGCCGCCTCGAGGCCAGGGAGGTCATCCGCGGCGCCCTGGTTCACTACGCGCCCGGGGAACCGGCCGTGCCGGCCGCCGCCCCCGGGCCGATACCGGCGCCGGCCGGCATCCCGGACGACCCCAGGTTCGGCTGAGTTCTTCGGACTCGCCTCCCGAGCCGCGCCCGAGAGGGCCGGGGAAGCTCGCAAGCGCTACACTCCGCCGATGACCGGCCGCTCTCTTGCGCGCGACGTTGTGCGGATCGTGGCCCTGGCGGTCGCGTACTTCGCCGCCGCGCGGCTGGGGTTGTGGTTCGTCGACACCGGTCCGCGCATGAGCGCCGTGTGGCCGCCCGCCGGCATCGCCCTCGCGGCGATCCTGCTCGGCGGCTTCCGTCTCTGGCCCGGCATCGTCGTCGGCGACGCCGCCTCGAGTCTCGTCGCGGGGCTGGCGCTTCCGGCCGCCGGGTGGCTCGCGGTCGGCAACACCGCCGAGACGCTCCTCGCCGCGTGGCTCCTCAGGAGGTTGGTGGGGTTCCGCAACCCGATGGAACGGGTGCGGGACGTGTTCGGCCTGGTCGTCGTCGGGTCGTTGCTCACGACGGCCGTCGGTGCGGCGAGCGGGGTCGCGTGCCACGTGGTTCTCTCCGGCATGACCTCCGCGGCGGCCGGGGGGGTCTGGCTCACCTGGTGGCTCTCGGACGCCACGGGCGTTCTCCTGCTGACGCCGGCCATCCTGACCTGGGCGGGCTGGCGGGCCGGCACGCTCTCCTTCCGGCGCCTGGCCGAAGGCGGTGCGCTCGCGGTCACGCTCGTCGTCGTCACGCTGGCGGTGTTCACCGGCCGGCTTCATCAGCCGTACCTCATCGCGCCGGCCCTGGTGTGGGCGGCGCTCCGTTTCGGCCAGCGCGGGACGGCGACCGCGATCGTGCTCGTCTCGGGCCTGGGCATCGTCATGACGAGCAAGGGAATGGGTCCGTTCATCCTGACGACGCGGGCCGCCAGCCTGCTCTCGCTGCAGGCGTTCCTCGGGGTGGTTGCGGTCACGGCGATGCTGCTTGCGGCGATCCTCGCCGAGCGGCAGGCGGCGCGCGAGGCGCTCGAGCGCGCCTTGTCCGAGGTCGAGAGCCGCGTCCGCCAGCGCACGGCCGAACTCGAGAGCGCCAACGCGGCGCTGCAGTTGGCGCAGACGCAGTGGTCGCAGTTCCTCGAGGCCTCGCCCGACGTGATGTGGATCAAGGACGTCGAGGGTCGCTACGTCGCCGTCAACGACGTCTTCGTGAACTTCTGGGGAGCGCCGCGCGACCGGGTGTTGGGGGCCACGGACGACGGTCTCGGGACGCGGGACCTCGGCGCGGTCCGGGCGAGTGACGCCGTCGCGATGCGCGACGGGAGCTACCAGGGCGAGTTCATCGAGGTGCGGGAGGGCAAGGAGTACGTGTTCCACGTCAAGAAGGTGGGGCTGCACGACGCTGCCGGCCGCGTCGTCGGGACGCTGGGTCTCGCCCGCGACGTCACCGACCGCCGCCGTGCCGAGCAGGCGGTGCAGCAGGAGAAGGCGTTCACGGACGCGGTGGTGGACAGCCTGCCGGGCATCTTCTACGTGCTCGACAACCAGGGGCGGTTCGTGCGCTGGAACAAGGTGGCGGAGAGCCTCTCCGGGTTCACGGCCGCGAAGCTCCACCGCAAGCGCGCCCTCTTCATGATCCCGAGGAAGGATCGGCCGCTCATCGAGGCCAAGATCCGCGAGGCCTTCGAGACCGGCATGGCGGAGACGGAAGCGACGGTGGTGGACGCGAAGGGAGCGACGCGCGTCTTCCTGCTCACGGGCACGCGGGCCGCCATTGGCGGCGAGACGTACCTCGTGGGCCACGCGACCGAGATCACCGAGCGCAAGAAGATCGAGGAGCACCTGCTGCAGGCGCAGAAGATGGACGCCCTCGGCAACCTGGCGGGCGGCGTCGCGCACGACTTCAACAACCTGCTGCAGGCGATGCTGTCGTTGACGCAGCTGATCCGCCTCGACCGTCCTGAGTCGGGCCGCCGAGCGACGCGCCTGGCCGAACTCGAAGACCACATCAAGCGCGGCTCGCGGCTCACCCGGCAGCTCCTGCTCTTCTCGCGGCAGGACGCGGTGCGGCCGGAGAGGCTCGACCTCAACGAGGCGGTGCTCGAGGCCGAGGTGCTGCTGCACCGGCTGCTGCGGGAGAACATCGTCCTGGAGATCGAGCTCACGGCCGGGCGACTGCCGGTCGCGTTCGACCGCCACCAGCTCAACCAGGTCATCATGAACCTGGCGGTCAACGCCGCGGACGCGATGCCCGTGGGAGGGCGGCTCACCCTCCGCACGGGGGTGGACGGAGGCGCATGGGTCCGGCTCACCGTCGAGGACACCGGGCACGGGATCCCCGCGGAGATCCGCGAACGCATCTTCGAACCGTTCTTCACGACGAAGGAAGCCGGCAAGGGGACCGGGCTCGGCCTCTCCGTCGTGCACGGCATCGTGACGCGGCACGGCGGGGCGGTCGAGGTCGAGAGCCGCAGCGGCGCCGGTGCGACGTTCTCGATCAGGCTTCCGCGCGCCGCGGCCCTGCCCGAGGAGGCGCCCGGAGCCGAGGTCTCCACGGGCGAGGTCGAGATCGGCCACGGCGAGCGGATCCTGGTCGTCGAGGACGAGGAGGCGGCGCGAGAGGGCCTCAGCGAGATCCTCGGGATGCTCGGCTACGAGGTCGTCGCGGTGGGCAGCGGCGAGGACGCCGGCCTGCTGCCGGCGCGCCCCGCCTTCGCCCTGCTGCTGACCGACCTCATGCTTCCCGGCATCTCCGGGATGGACCTCCGCGCCGGACTCCGGGACCGTTGGCCGGAGCTGCGCGTGGTCCTGATGTCGGGCTACCCGCAGGACGAGGCGCTCCGCGACCAGGTCCATTCGGGGGCGGTGCGCTTCCTGCAGAAGCCGTTCACGATCAATCAGCTCGCGCGCGAGCTGCACGCCGCCCTCGCGGACCGCCCCGCCGGCCCGGTGTAGTGCGCACCGGCGGCGTTGTCTCTGACCCCGGACCACGTCTCGCCCCGAGGCTGCAGCCCGATGGCGTGTCCCTGCATGACTCGGGCCGCCCGCGGGCGGCCCGGATTCGGTCGGTTGGAGTTGGTGGAGCCGAGGAGGTTCGAACTCCCGGCCTCTAGAGTGCGATTCTAGCGCTCTCCCAGCTGAGCTACGGCCCCACCCGTCGGACGGGAAGTCTAACACGCGTCCGACGGACCGTAAAGCGGGTCAATGTCCCGGCGCCCGCCCTCAGAACAGCTCGATGCGGGACGAGGTCGTCGTGATGAAGACCTTCGGCCCCTTGCCCGACAGGTCGAGCCGCGGCGTCTTCGGGTCGCTCACGCCCGGGAACGAGGAGCGGATCTCGCCCTTCGCGGTGGCCAACTCGCCGCCGGGCTCGGTCCCCGGAGGCAGGGCGACGCGCACCCGCCCCGAGGACGTGGTGATGTGCACCTCGTCGGTCGGCGCCAGCGCGTCGAACCGGGCGACGACGTTGCCCGACGTCGTGGCGATCCCGACCGGCCCGAGCAAACCCGAGAAGCGGATGTCGCCGCTCGAGGTGTCACAGCGGACGCTGCGGGCGCCTCCGGAGAGCTCGACCGAGCCGCTGGCGGATCGGACCATCAGCTTCTCGATTGCACGGCTCGCGCGCAGCACGATATCGCCCGACGTCGACCTCGCCTCGATCTCCGGCGCCCATCCGGCCAGCTCGCTGTCGCCGCCCGCGGTGCGCAGGCGGAGCGGCCGGACATCCGGGAACTCGCCCTCCAGGCGCAGCGAGCCCGAGGAGGTGGAGAGGTCGGGCCGGAGGTTGGGCGGCAAGGTGAGCTCGATGCGGGCCCGCGTCACCAGCACCCCCTTGAGCAAGCTGAGCCCGGCGGGGTCCGGAGCGGTGATCCGCAGCTCGCCTTCCTTGTCCTCGATCGTAGGGCGGTGCGCCGCGAGCCACGCCACGGCCTTGGCCTCGCTGAGCGCGTCCACCACCATGTCCACCTTGAGCCGGATCTCCGAAATGTCGGAGGCGCGCACGGCCAGGTCGAGGGGGCCGGCGTCCACCAGCACGACCTTCCCCGCCGGCGCAGGGTAGGACTTCTCGATCACCTCGTGCTTCTCCGCGGCCATCGCCGTGGAGGCCAGAAGCACCAAGACTGCTCCGATCACCGGCACTCTCATCGTCCCCTCCAGCGTGCGACTGCATCGTAAGATCTCCCGCACCGCGCCGCAAGGCCGCCGTGTGACCGGCGTCTCGTGCCGGCCACCTTGACAGCCTGGCAGCCCCAGGCTACCTTCCTCGTGCCCATCCGGGCGTGAGCGGGCATAACTCAGCTGGTAGAGTGTCAGCTTCCCAAGCTGAAAGTCGCGGGTTCAAATCCCGTTGCCCGCTCCATCTCCTCGGAGCAGGGAGGCTTCCGTGGCGAAAGACGCGGACACCAGGCTCGATACGCGGCAGGCGGCGACGGTCGTGGGCCGGCAGAGCCGCTTCGAGGGGTCCCTCACCGGCGCCGGGGCGGTGCGGATCGAGGGTGCGCTCAAGGGAAACGTGACGCTCGAAGCCGCCTGCGACGTGGCCGACGGCGCCTCCGTCGAGGCCGACCTGCACGGCACGGTGGTTCGGGTCGCCGGGGCCGTCACCGGCAACGTGAGCGCGAGCCAGCTGGTCGAGCTGCTCGCCACCGCGGTGGTCAAGGGGAACGTGAGCGGCCCCGCCCTCCACGTCGTCGAGGGCGCGAGGCTCGAGGGCCGGGTGGAGATGCGGGCGCCGGACGGCGCCGCGGCAGGCGCCCCCAGGCGCCGCTGAAACAGCTGTCCCTCCGGGGTTTGACGGTCGGTGTATACTTCAATTCAGGAGAGTGTGCCGACCGTGAGCAGCCAAACGACGGTTGAGATTTTCGGACGCCGGTTCGAGCTGCGCGCCACGGAGGGGAGTGAGCGGGTGCAGGAGCTTGCCCGCTTCGTGGACCGGCGGATGCGTGAGCTGGCCGAGGTGTCGCCGCACGTTGACACGTCCAAGCTCGCGGTGCTGACGGCGCTGAACATCGCGGACGAGCTGTTCAAGGAACAAGAAACGGAACCTGGGGTTAAAGCCGAACAGATTCGACAGCGGGTGGAAGGGTTGATCCAAAGGCTGGATGAGGTTCTCACGCCCTCCTGATGGAGGGCCGCGGAAAGCTTGAGAAAGGGGCCCCTGCGCGGTTGGTGATGAGCAAAACTATTCTTGAACCAACACCTATTTGATGGGTTCCGAGTCCCATCCTCCCGAGCAGCCTCACGGCGAGCGAACGGGGGACGGGCAGGACCCTAACCTGTGGTTTACAGGTTCAAATGGGTTTGCTCACACGGCCGAGGCGGGGGCCCTGTAAACCTCCTCCTTCCTCCCCCCACGCGCCCATGCGCCCAGGTTCATTGAAAGGGGGGTTTCGTGACTGCCATTGTGATAGTGGCTGATGCGCTAGTTGTTGTATTGGCAGCGCTTGCAGCGATCTGGCTGGTGGGCCGGAGGGCCAAGGCGCGGCTGGAGAAGACGCAGCTCGACGCCGAACAGGAAGCCCGCCGGGTGTTGGCGGCGGCGCAGCAGGAAGCCGAGCAGCGTCTCCGTGATGCCGGCGTTGCGGCGCGGGAAAGGCTGCTGTCCGCCCGCTCCGAATTCGAGCGCGAGTCCCACGAGTACAGGCAGGAGATGTTGGGCATCGAGCGCCGCCTCGACCAGCGCGAGGCCGCGCTCGACGAGCGGGCGCGGACGCTCGACGCCCAGGAGAAGGAAACCGACCTCCGGAAGCGCCAGCTCGAGGAGCGGGAGAGCGTCGTCGCGATGCAGGAGGACGCTCTGGCGGCGGCGTCGGCCGAACAGCGGGCGCATCTCGAGCGGATCGCGGGGCTCACCTCGGACCAGGCGAAGGCGGAGCTGATGCGCACGATGGAGAACGAGGCGCGCATCGATGCCGCCAAGATCGTCCGCCGCATCGAGGAGGAGGCGAACCAGGAAGGCAACAACCGGGCGCGCCGCCTGATCTCCCTCGCCATTCAGCGGATCGCCGCCGAGCACGTGGTCGAGAGCACGGTCTCCGTGGTGGACCTTCCCAACGACGAGATGAAGGGGCGGATCATCGGCCGCGAGGGGCGCAACATCCGGGCGCTCGAGACCGCCACCGGCGTGGACCTGATCGTCGACGACACTCCCGGCGCCGTGCTGCTGTCCTGCTTCGACCCGGTTCGCCGCGAGGTCGCGCGCCTCGCGCTCGCCCGCCTCATGCTGGACGGGCGCATCCATCCCGGGCGGATCGAGGAGGTCGTCAGCAAGGTCCAGACCGAGCTGGACGAGAAGATCTTCCGCGACGGCGAGGCGGCCGCGATCGAGCTCGGCCAGCCGGATTTCCACCCGGAGATCCTGCGGTTGCTCGGGCGGCTGCAGTTCCGGACCTCGTACGGCCAGAACGTCCTCTCGCACTCGAAGGAGGTCGCCTGGCTCGCGGGGCACATGGCCACCGAGCTCGGGGTCAACGTCCGCGTCGCCAAGCGGGCGGGGCTGGTCCACGACATCGGCAAGGCGGTGGACCGCGAGATGGAGGGTACGCACCTCACCATCGGGCGCGACCTCCTCAAGAAGTACGGCGAGTCCGACGAGGTGATCCACGCGATGGAGTGCCACCACGGCGACGTCGACCCGCGCTCCGTCGAGGCGGTGCTGGTGACGGCCGCCGACGCGCTCTCCGCCGCGCGCCCAGGGGCCCGGCGCGAGATCCTCGAGAGCTACCTCAAGCGGCTCGAGAAGCTCGAGGGGATCGCCAACGAGTTCAAGGGCGTGCAGAAGGCGTTCGCGATCCAGGCCGGCCGCGAGCTGCGCATCATCGTGGAATCCGAGAAGCTCTCCGACGAGGACGCCGTCTGGCTCTCGCGCGACATCGCGAAGAAGATCGAGGGGGAGCTCACGTACCCGGGGCAGATCAAGGTGACGGTCATTCGGGAGACCCGCGCCGTCGAGTTCGCCCGCTAAGGGCACCGCCGCTTTCGGACCATCTGCGTTGTCGGGCTGCGGCGGTTCGGATCCTCACGTAGCCTCCGGCTACGCTCCGGTCCGACCGCCTTGCCCTCCTAGCATCTGGCCCAAAATCG
>SCRJ01000093.1 GCA_004298115.1 Acidobacteriota bacterium | reverse complement strand
GTGAATTGTCTCGATGGGTGATGAACGTATGAAGCAAAACCCTTTTTCCCTCTATGATTTTCTTGGTTACCTAGTCCCAGGGGCGGTCTTTCTGTGTGCAGTAGTTGTCCTTCGGCGGATTGCGCAGCAGCCCGTGAGCTGGTCCGCTCTCCTCGTACCATTTGATGTTCTCGGAAAGGTGCAGTTTTTCGTTCCGCTCGTGCTCCTGGCCTACGTCGTTGGCCACCTTCTTAGCTTCATTTCGTCCATCACGGTCGAGAGATACGCGATCTGGACACTCGGATATCCATCGCGATATTTGCTCGGTAACCGCCCGGGCCGATTCCTCTGTCCCCTGAAAGCGCGCAAGGCTCGTGCCGCAATCAGAATCTTCACGGCCGTTCTCCTGGCCCCAGCGTCGGGCATCGAGGGCATAGCGGCGTGGCTCGGGTTTCGTCCTCTCTACGCCAAGCCGCTTGATCCCCTCCTTCGCCACTGTATAAAGCAGAAGGTGAACGGGTTCGCATCAACGATGTACGACCTCAGCGGGTTGCCTCTGGCCAAGCCCGACGAGGAGCGTGACTTCTTCCGGTTGGTGTATCACTACGCGCTGGAGAACGCTCCCGCTCACGTCCCGAAGATGCAGAACTATGTCGCACTGTATGGCTTCACGCGGACGCTCGTCTTGGAGGGTGTTCTCCTGTTCTGGCTTGCAGTGACTGGTTCGGTCTTTGGTCTCGTTCCTTGGCGTGTCGGCACCTCTCTCGCGGTCATGAGCGCGTTGGGTGCCTTTGTTCTCTACATCGATTTCATCAAGTTCTACCGGAAGTTCAGCTTGGAGGCTACGATGGCCCTCCTGGCCGTCTGGAAGGGGAAGTGACGGCCCCGGCACCCGAGCGGTCGTTACAGCTATCCGAATCGGCCGTCGCGGCGCTGGCGTGCGCAACTCGCTCACAAGCCGGCGCATGGCTGAAGCGCAGCGTAATATCGCTCGATGAGTGCCGCTGAACGAGGAGCCTGAGTGTCCGGGAAAGAAGCCACAGCCCGAATCAAGATCAATAGGCTGCTCGAAACAGCAGGCTGGCGATTCTTTCCTGAGGGTGACGCCCCTGCAAACATCCGGCTCGAGCCGACCGTTGCCATCAAGCGCGCGGAGCTCGACTCGCTTGGCGAGGACTTCGAGAAGGCCGCACGCGGCTTCGTCGATTTCCTGCTCCTCGACGCCCGCGGATTCCCGCTGATCGTCCTGGAGGCCAAGGCTGAGGGCAAGAACCCCCTTGTCGGCAAGGAACAGGCCCGCAAGTACGCCCGCTCCCAGAGCTGCCGCTTCGTCATCCTCTCGAACGGTAACCTGCACTACTTCTGGGATCTGGAGCGCGGCAACCCCTACGTCATCACCTCGTTCCCGACCCCTGACTCGGTCACTGGCTACAAACAGGTCATGCCGAACCCCCAGCGGCTAATCGACGAGCGCGTCGGCGACGACTACATCGTCCTGACCCAGCGCCCGATGTACCAATCCGAGGCCGGCTGGAAGAACGAGGCGGAGCGAGCCGCGTACATCCAGACCAATAACCTGCGGTTCCTGCGCCCCTACCAGCTCAAAGCCATCCATCAGTTGCAGGCCGCGGTGCGGGACGGCAAGGATCGTTTTCTCCTCGAGATGGCGACGGGCACTGGCAAGACGCTGACCGCCGCCGCCGTGGTGAAGCTGTTCCTGCGTTCCGGTAACGCCCGACGGGTGCTGTTTCTGGTGGACCGGCTGGAGCTGGAGGAGCAGGCCAGGAAGGCGTTTGCTGGCTTGCTTTCCGCCGACTTCGAGACGGTGATCTACAAGGAGAACCGCGACGACTGGCGACGGGTCGAAATCGTCGTCACCACGGTACAATCGCTTCTTTTCAGCAACAAGTACCAGCGCCTTTTTTCGCCGACCGACTTCGATCTGGTGATCTCGGACGAGGCCCATCGTTCCATCGGCGGCAACGCCCGCGCGGTGTTCGACTACTTCATCGGCTACAAGCTGGGTCTGACCGCCACACCGCGGAATTACCTGCGCCGGTTCGACATCGACAGCCCGAGCACCCGCGACCCGCGTGAGGCCGAACGCCGCTTGCTGCTCGACACTTATCGCACCTTCGGTTGCGAAAGCGGCCAGCCCACCTTCCGCTACTCGCTGCTCGACGGCGTGAAGGACGGCTACCTGGTCAACCCGACCGTGGTGGACGCCCGGACGGAGATCACCACGGAGCTGCTCTCGGAAGAGGGCTTTATCGTCTCCTTCACCGACGATACCGGTGAGGACCAGCAGGAAACCTTCAAGCAGCGGGAGTTCGAGAAGCGCTTCTTCTCCGAGGCCACCAACCAGCTCTTCTGCAAGACCTTCCTCGACAACGCCCTGCGCGATCCGGTCAGCGGCGAGATCGGCAAGTCCATCGTCTATGCCGTCAGCCAGAACCATGCCGCCAAGCTGGCGCAGGTCTTCAACCAGATCGCCGACCGCATGTTCCCGGGCCGGTACCAATCGGACTTCGCGGTGCAGGTTACTTCCTCGGTTCTCGATGCCCAGCAGTTCACCATCAATTTCGCCAACAACAACCTGCTCGGCTCGGGCAACGTCATCCCGTCCTACAAGACCAGCAAGGCGCGCGTCTGCGTCACCGTGGGAATGATGACCACAGGCTACGACTGCACGGACCTCCTCAACCTGGGCCTCTTCCGTCCCATCTTCTCGCCCACGGACTTCATCCAGATCAAGGGCCGCGGCACGCGCAAGCACGACTTCCTGGAGCAGCTCTTCGACGACGAGATCCGAGCGGGTGTCACCCACCCCCAAAAGACCGCTTTCAAGCTCTTGGACTTCTTCGCCAACTGCGAGTACTTCGAGACCGAGTTCAACTACGACGAGGTGCTCGAGCTGCCGCGCCCAACCGGCAGACCCCGCGACGAAGGCGGCGGAACCGGACCGGTCGTGTACCAGGGAACGTACGAACACCTCGGCGCCGACATCCTAGCCTCGGTTCGAGAAGAGGCAATCGGCCACGAGGGCATGAAGATCGACCGCATGTTCTTCGAGCGGTTCGAAGACGCCGTCCGCGAAGATCCGGTCATCGTCGCCGCCGTCGATTCAGGCCAATGGGACCGCGTGATCGACTACGTCAACCGCGAGGTCTTCGACAAGCCTGAGGAGTATTACAGCCTCGACAAGTTGCGGAAGGCCGCCGCTGTGGACCGGCGCATCACCCTGCGCGAGATCCTGGAGAGGGTTTTCGGCCTGATCCCACGCTTCAAGAGCGAGGACGAGCTACTCGAAGAGGAGTTCGCCAAGTTCGTGGCCGACTACGTCCCCGAGCGGCCCTCGGCGATCCCTGCAATCAAGCACTACTTCAAGGCCTATATCACCAGCGGGCGGGTGCGCGACATCATCGACCAGCGCCAGTTTACCGATCTCGCGACCAACCCTGTGTTCTCGACGCGGGACTTCCGGGCCGTGCCCGAGAGGTTCCGCACGCTCGTGCCGGAATACATCAAGGACTACGTCTCCTTGAACCAGTTCGCCACCTAGAGGAGAAGCATGCTCGACACCAGCACCAAACGCCGCATCGACACCGCTCGCGACATCCTCGTGGGCAAAGTGCCCGACCCCAAGAGCCAGGTCGAGCAGATCACCATCGCGCTGATTTACAAGTTCATGGACGACATGGACGCGGAGAGCGAAGAGCTGGGCGGCAAGCGGAAGTTCTTCGCCGGTGAGTACGGCCGCTACGGTTGGGCGAGGCTCATGCGTTCCGGGCTGGGCGGCCACGAGACCCTCAACCTTTACGCCGAGGCGATCGCCAAAATGCCGGAGAACCCTGGCATCCCGCCGCTCTTTCGCGACATTTTCAAGAACGCCTTCCTGCCGTATCGCGATCCTGAGACCTTGCGGATGTTCCTCAAGGTCATCGACGAGTTCGAGTACGACCACTCCGAGCGGCTGGGCGACGCCTTCGAATACCTGCTGTCGGTCCTCGGAAGCCAGGGCGACGCCGGCCAGTTCCGCACCCCGCGCCATATCATCGACTTCATCGTCGCCATCATCGATCCAAAGAAGACCGACACCGTGCTCGACCCGGCCTGCGGCACCGCGGGCTTCCTGATCTCGTCCTTCAAGCACATCCTCAAGACCAACACCGACGCAGACGGCAACAGCACGCTGACCCCCGACGAGCGCGGACGGCTGGCCGCCAACTTCAAGGGCTACGACATCTCGCCTGACATGGTGCGCCTGTCGCTGGTGAACATGTACCTGCACGGTTTCACCGACCCGCACATCGTTGAGTACGACACGCTCAGCCGGGAGGACCGCTGGAATGAGTGCGCCGACGTGATCCTCGCCAACCCGCCCTTTATGTCACCGAAGGGCGGTATCAGGCCCCACAACCGCTTCTCGGTGCAGAGCAAGCGCAGCGAGGTGCTCTTTGTAGACTACATGGCCGAACACCTCAAACCAGGCGGCCGGGCCGGCATCATCGTGCCCGAGGGCGTCATCTTCCAGAGCCAGACCGCCTACACCCAGCTCCGCAGGATGCTGGTGGAGGACTGCCTGGTTGCCGTGGTCTCGCTACCGGCGGGTGTGTTCAACCCGTACTCCGGCGTCAAGACCTCGATCCTCATTCTCGACAAGGCGCTGGCGAAGCAGACCAGCAGCATCGCCTTCCTCAAGATCGAGAACGACGGCTTCAACCTCGGCGCCCAGCGTCGCCCCATCGACAAGGACAACCTGCCCCAGGCCCGCGCCGAAATCGCCGAGTACCTGCGCCGCCTGCGGGCGCGGGAATCGGTGGAGGGACTCGAGCTGACGCTTGGGCTGGTCGTCCCGAAAGATAGGATCGCCGGGAATGGCGATTACAACCTCTACGGGGAGCGGTACCGCGAGGGAGCGGCGAACAATCACTCCTTCCCTCTAGTCTCTCTCGGCGACTCGAACCTCTTTCGCGTTGAAGGCGGGGGTACTCCGAAATCCGACATTGAAGAGTATTGGGGTGGCGGCATTCCTTGGGCAACGCTTGCCGACCTGCCGCCATCCGATTTCATCAGCCACATCACTATGACGCAGCGAACAATCTCAGAGAAGGGTCTTCGTGAGTCATCTGCGAAACTGATCCCGGCGAACTCGGTAATCGTTTCGACCCGCGCGACTATTGGTCGCATCGCGATCAACCGCGCACCCATCGCGACGAATCAAGGGTTCAAGAGCGTCGTGATCGAAGACGCACAGCGGGCGATGCCAGAGTACGTCGCGTTGGCCCTGACCAAGCTGGTTCCGACGATGAAGGCTTGGGCAACGGGTGGGACGTTTGCTGAAATATCAAAGTCAAAGTTCTGCGAGCTCCAAATCCCCCTCCCACCGTTGCAGGTCCAGAGTGAGATCGTAGCAGAGATCGAGGGCTACCAGAAGGTCATCGACGGCGCCCGCGCCGTCCTGGACAACTACCGCCCACACATCCCCATCAACCCCGACTGGCCGTTGGTGGAGTTGGCGAGCGTTGTACGATTTCAGGAAGGTCCGGGCATCCTCGCCAAGGACTTTCGCAAGGACGGCATACCACTTGTGAGGCTAGCGGGATTGGGCGGTGCCACTGTGACACTCGATGGTGGCAACTACCTTGATCCCGAGACGGTCGCCCAGAAATGGAATCACTTCCGCCTTCAGATTGGCGACATCCTCGTCTCAACAAGCGCGTCCTTCGGCAGGCCGGCGATCGTGACCTCGCAAGCCGAAGGCGCGGTGTTCTACACGGGCCTCATACGCTTTCGGCCTCTAGACACCCGCCTTGACGCAAAGTACCTAGAGACTTTTCTCGGCAGCCCAGCGTTCCTTGACCAAGGGGAAGCGCTCGCCACCGGCTCCAGCATTCGGCACTTCGGGCCGATGCACCTGAAGCAGATGAAGATTCCTCTTCCGTCCGTCGACACCCAGCGCGCCATCGTCGCCGAGCTCGAAGCCGAGCAGGCGCTGGTCAACGCCAACCGCGAGCTCATCGCGCGCATGGAGCAGAAGGTCCAGGCCACCCTCGCCCGCGTCTGGTGCGAGGACAAGCCAGCCGCGGCGGAGGCGTGAGCCATGGAAGAAGCCGCGGAACTTGGCAACTACCTCCCGCTCTCCTTCAAGAGCCCGAAGGAGCAGGAGTACATCGCCTTCCTGTGGGACGCCTTTGATACCAACTACACCCACGGCAAGTACCAGTTTGCCTTCCTCGCCTACCACATGCTCACGATGAGCTTCGTCTACTTCAACATCTGGCAGATCAAGCAGACGGAGCCCGACGACTTCGCCAAGGGACTGATCGGCTTCAGCAAGGACGTGGAGAAGAACCTGCTCGAAGCAACTTCGCCCTTCGTCTTCAGCACCGTCAACGAGCGCACCATCCTGCGCTTCCTCAAGCTCATCGCCTGCGACAACGGCCGTATCGGCACCTACGCCAAGCTGGTGGACGACCGCAACGACACCGCCCACCCCAACGGCAACATCTTTTTCAGCACCCAGGCGGCGCTCGACACCAAGATCACAGAGATCCTGCGCGTCGTGGACGAGATCCAGACCCACTCGAAGCCGATCATCGAGCGCTGCTACGGCGAGTTCCTGGTCCGAAGTGCCGACCCCGAGGAGCGCGAATACCCCGACCCGGCCGACCAGATCCGAGAGGTGCTCATCCATGGCAACTACATGTCACAGTGCGACATCGACATCTGCCGGGGCTTCGACGTGGAGACCCTCGATAGGCACGAGGGCATCGACGGCATTCGAGAACTGCACAAGGCGCTCTCCGAGGAGTACAAGACCGATGTCACGAGCAGCGCAGCATAACAACCGGTTGCAGCGGACGGCCCGCTGCGTGGCCCGCCGCTGAGCCGGAGCGTTCGGCGCAGCAGCCGTATCGTCCGGCGTCGGAGGTTGGCGTGACCAGTTCCGGGCCCAAGGCCCCGCGGGTGCTCATCCCGCCGCCCGTTCTCTTCGTGGCGGCACTCCTGCTCGGTGTCGTTGTTCACCGCATCGTGCCGGTCGCCGCGGCCCCGCCCCCGGCAGTCCCGTTGCTTCGCCTTGCTGGACTCGCCCTTTTCGTCTGCAGCGGCGTGCTCGCCGCCGCTTCCTTCGTCACCCTCGACCGTCATCGCACCACGTTCCGGACCGACCGGCCGGTCTCCGCTCTCGTCACCTCCGGGCCGTTTCGGTTGACCCGCAACCCCATGTACCTGAGCCTGATGATCCTCATCGCCGGCGTCAGTGCTCTCGTCAACTCTTTCTGGCCCCTCGCGTTGCTGGTGCCCGTCGTCGTGGTCGTCCAGCGCCTCGCCATCACGCCGGAGGAACGCTACCTGGCCGAGCTGTACGGCAGTGCCTACGGGCAGTACTGCCGCCGGGTCCGCCGGTGGCTGTGACGGCGCGCAAGCAGCGCCTGCCGCGGACGGGCCTCCGGATCGGTACCTCCAGGTCCGGCGAAGTTGACAAACCAACCGCGCTCGGGCCCTCGATCCCGTTCCGGCCGCACTGCAGTTGGCAAGGGTTGGGCCGGAAATTGGGCCGTCCTCAGTTTTGAGCCGATCGCGGAACGGATCACGGATCGCGGACCACAGTTTCTATCGGCCACCGGTCCCCGGTCACGCCTCTTCGACCCACGATCCACGCCGTTGCTTCTCCGGTGCCCGGGCCCCGGACCCCGGACCCCGGTCTCTACGCCATGGAGCACAGCGCGCCGCCGAGGCGTTCGATCGCCTTGCCGGCGTCCTCGCGGGTGATGTCGAGGAACGGCCGGAAGCGGACCGACTTCGCGCCGCAGGGCAGCACCAGAAGGCCCTGCTGGCGGCAGGCGACGATCGCCTTGCTGCGGACCTCCGCGTCGGGGAAGTCGAACGCGATCATGAGGCCGCGGCCGCGCGCCTGCGACAGGAGGCGGGGGAACTCGCGCTGGAGCGCGAGCAGGCCGTCGAGGAGGAACGCGCCCTGACGGCGCGCGTTGTCCACCAGGTTCTCCTGCGCCAGCACCTCCAGCACCCGGGTGGCGCGCACCATGTCCGTGAGGTTGCCGCCCCAGGTCGAGTTGATCCGCGAGGAGACCTTGAAGACGTTGTCGGCGACGTTGTCGATGCGCGTGTTGCAGGCGATGCCGCAGGTCTGGACCTTCTTGCCGAAGGCGAAGATGTCCGGCTCGACGCCGAGCCCCTGCCACGCCCACATGTCGCCGGTGATCCCGAGGCCGGTCTGGACCTCGTCGAAGACGAGGAGGAAGTCGTGGCGGTCGGCGAGTTCGCGCAGCGAGCGCAGGAACTCGGGCCGGAAGTGGTTGTCGCCCCCTTCCGCCTGGATCGGCTCGATGATCAGGCAGGCGATCGCGGAGCCGTACCGGGCGACGGCTTCCTCGATCTCGGCCACGGCGTGCGCCTCGGCGCGCTCCACCTCGGCTTCGTTCGCGGCGAGGGGGAAGACGACCTTCGGGTTGGAGATCCGCGGCCAGTCGAACTTGGGGAAAAGCGCGGTCTTGCGCGGGTCGAACGTGTTCGTGAGGGAGAGCGTGTAGCCGGAGCGGCCGTGGAACGCCTGGCGGAAGTGGAGCACTTTCAGGCCGGACTCGCCGGCGAGGCCGGCCGCCCGGTTCCTCTTGGCCTTCCAGTCGAACGCGGTCTTCAGGGCGTTCTCGACCGCGAGCGATCCGCCCTCCACGACGAAGACGTGGCTCGTGTGGCTGGCGGGCAGGGCGACGTGGGAGAACGTCTCGATGAAATCGGCGAAGAACCGGGTGTACAGGTCGGAGTTCGCCGGCTTGTGGATCGCCGCGAGCAGCAGGCGCTCGCGGAACTCGGGGTCGGCGAGCCCGGGGTGGTTCCAACCCAGGGCCTGCGAGGCGAAGTTCGAGAAGAGGTCGAGATACGCCTTGCCGTCCCGCTCGTCGATGAGGAACGAGCCGTGCGAGCGCTCGAGGTCGGGCACGATGTGGAAGCCGTCCACCAGCATGTGATCGCCGAGCACCTCGTGGACCTCGTTCGCGGCCACACGGAAGCCGCCCACCTGGGTCTTCATCGCGGGACTCCTTTCCTCGCTGGAGGACGGGACAGCCGAACGGGTTACGCGGGCTTGCGGCCGGGGGCGAGAACCATCGTGAGGTCGCGCCCTTCCAGCGGGCCGGCGTCGCGCTCGAGGCGGATGATCTCGGAGAGCTCTTCCTTGATCCGCTCGAGCACCTCGTAGCCGTTTTCCGGCCGCCGCATCTCGCGGCGGCGGAACATGATCGTGACCTTGACGTGCTTCCCCTGTTCGAGGAACCGCTTCACCATGGAGAGCTTGGTGTGGAAGTCGTGGTCCGCCACGCCGGGCCGGAACTTGACCTCCTTGACCTCGATCTGGTGTTCCTTGCGGCGCGCCTGCCGGGCCTTCTTCTCCTGCTCGTAGCGGTACTTCCCCCAGTCCATGATCTTGCAGACGATGGGGCGGGCGGTAGGGGCGACCTCCACCAGGTCGAGGCCGCGCGTACGGGCCAGCGCGAGAGCCTCTTCCACGGGAACGATGCCGACCTGGGAGCCGTCGGCATCGACGAGACGCACCGGCGAAAGCCGGATCATCTCGTTGACGCGTGTGCGATCGCGTTCGTCGGCGATGACATCCTCCTCTATCGGGCGGACTTCTGGCCCGCCGTTGTCCAAGCGCTGATGCCGGACGGTGGGAGTATAGCAAAGCGGCGTGAGCGGCGCCGCCGCGCGTCGGCCGCCCGTGGCCTCACGCCTGGCGCCGGGCGCCTCCCGCCGCGGCCCAGCGCGCGTGCTCGACCTTGATGCAGCGGTCCATGACCACCGTCAGTCCGGCCGCGCGCGCCTTCTCGGCGGCGGCGTTGTGCGCGAGACCGAGCTGCATCCAGACCGCCCGGGCGCCGCGGGCGATGGCGTCGTCGACGACCGCCGGGATGAACTCCGGCTTGCGGAAGACGTCCACGACGTCGATCGCGACGTCCGGCGGGATCGCGGCGAGCTCCGGGTAGCTGCGCTCGCCCAGGACCTCGCGCACGGCGGGGTTCACCGGGACGATGCGGTACCCCTGCCGCTGCAGGTAGGCGGCGACCACGTTCGACTCGCGGTCGGGCTTGTCGGAGAGGCCGACCACCGCGATCGTGCGGGCCGTTGCCAGGATCGCGGCGACCTCGGCGTCGCTCGCGTTGGAGAGCGGAAACTCGCAACTCTGTTCAGCCATGCCTTCCTCCTGCGCTCGCCGCGGCCCGGCCGGGGGCCGCCCCGGTCATGCCCTGGGCCGCGGCCGGGCGGAGCGCCACACCAGGCCGACGTGGAAGCCCACGTCGGGGCTGTTGTCGAAGATGAAGAGGTTCTCGAGCAGGGACGCTTCCAGGAGCACGTGCGGGCCGAGGACGCGCTTCAGCCCGACCGTGATCTCGTAGGTGTTCTTCGAGAAGCCGCCGAAGTGCTCCGCCCCCGGGGAGGTCACGAGCGCCTGCAGCAGCCACGACATGCGCGGCGAGCGCCGGTACTCGACGCCGGCGAAAAGCGAGAGCTGGTTCGGCTTCAACCTGACCCCGACCATGTCGGTCGCGGCGTAGTGCATCGCCACCAGCGAGCCGTACAGGTTGAAGCGGCGTCCGAGGCGCTGCCCGGCGGAGACGCCGGCGGCCACGTCGTACCCGCCGCTCGAGAACAGGGAGGACGCGCGGCCGGTGGGGATCTTGACCGTGAGGAGACCCATCACCGCCGGCGTCGTCGCCGTCCCCGGGGCGAGCTGGTAGCGCGCGCCGACGGTCGTATCCTCGATCCCCCAACCGGCGTCGCGCCCGGTCAGCTCGAAGGTGCGCCCGCCCGGACCGTGGATCTGCACCAGGTAACGGTTGCGCGGGAAGCGCTTGCGGTCCTGGTTGGCGACGTGGAGCAGCCCCTCGAAGTTCTCGATGAAGCGGTCCATGATCCCGCCGCCGCGGTACGAGACCGGCACGGCGACCGCCAGCTCGAGGCGGGGGGTCACCCCGTACGCCGCGCTCGTCGTGAAGCGCAGCGCCTCCGCGTCGATGGTGTAGAGCTGCGGCTCGTAGTCGAAGTAGTTGTTCCAGCTCGTCAGGAACTCGACTCGCCACTGGCCCTGGTCCAGCGTCCGGGGCGTCCTGGGCGTGGGCGTCAGCCGCAGGATGGACAGCGGCGACTCGGAACGAAGCTCCAAGGGCCCGAGTCCGACCGCGGGGCTCTCCGCCCAGTCGGACGCGACCTGGCCCGCGGCGAGCCGGGCCACGAGCAACACCGCCGCCGTCACCCACGGTGCTCGTGTCATGCGGTCCTCCGCCGCAATTCTAGCTGAGCGCCTCCGGGTTCGGCGCGACCGGTTCGGGACGCCGCCGGAGCAACATCGACCCCCCCACGGCCGCCGCCACGGCCAGTGCCGCCGCGCCCAGCTGGGGCGCCGCGACCCCCCACGCGCCGAGCGCCAGCTCGGCGGAAAACGGCCCGACGACTCGGGCCAGCGACCCGAGGCCCTGGAACGCGCCGAGCGCCGCACCCTGCTCGTCGGCGTGGGCGCTCTTCGACACCAGAGACGACAGCGAGGGCATCACGAAGCCAGACCCGAGCGCGACCAGCGGCAGGACCGCGAGGACGGCGCCGAGCCGATGGGCGGTCGCGAGCAGCACGAGCCCCGCGGCGGTCGCCACCAGCCCGGTGAGCAACAACGCACGTTCGCCGAACCTGCGCGACGCGCGCCCGACCAGGCCACCCTGGACAGTGGCGGCGAGCACGCCGACGTAGACGAACAGGAAGCTCACGCCGGAGTGGGGGAGGGCGAGACGGTCGTGGAGGAACTGCGCGAACGTGACCTCGAACGCCGCGAAGCCGGTGACGACGAAGAAGCCGATCGCCAGCAGCGGAGCGAGCTCGCGGTGGTCGAGGGCGAACGCCAGGCGCGAGAAGCCGGAAGCGGGGGCGGCGGGCGCGGATGCCGTGGTGCGCGGGCGCGTTTCGGGCAGGAACAGGAGCGTCATCACCCAGGCGGCGGACGAGCACGCCGCGGCGGCCCACCCGGGCGCGCCCATGCCGATCGGCGCGAGGAGCCCCGCCATGGCGGGGCCGGCGATGAAACCGAGCCCGAACGCCGCGCCGATCATGCCCATCCCGTGCGCCCGCTTCTCTGGGGGCGTGGTGTCGGCGATCACCGCCTGGGCCGTGGCGATGTTGCCGCCGCAGCCGCCCGCCAGCAGCCGCGAGGCGAACAGCCACCCCAGGGAGTGGGAGAGGGCGAAGAGCACCGAGCCGCCCACCGAGCCGAGCAGCGAGATCAGCAGCACCGGCCGCCGGCCGACGCGGTCGGAGAGGCGGCCGAGCAGCGGCGAGAACACGAACTGCATCGCCGAGTACGACGCCATGAGCAGGCCGAACTCCCACGGCGTCGGGTGGAAGTGCTCCGCGTAGAGCGGCAGGAGCGGGATGACGATCCCGAAGCCGACGAGGTCGGCGAACACGATCAGGAACAGGGTCGTCAGCGTGCGGCGGGGGGACGCCATGGCACCTCCTCGCGGGGCAACCGACCGCACCGCCGCGCGAATTCCGCGCGGACCGCCGGCCGCGGCGAACAGCGTACACGAACCGCCTCCGGCCGCGCGCGCGGCGGAGGACGCGGCTCCCGACCGTGTACACTCTGGGTGTGCGACTCGTTTTCTTCGGCACCCCGGACTTCGCGGTCCCCACGCTCGAGGCGATCGTCGCGGCGCGGCACGAGGTGCTGCTCGTGGTCACGCGTCCCGACCAGCCCTCCGGCCGCCACCTGCACATGACTGCGCCGGCCGCGGTCGCCGCCGCCCGTCGCCTCGGCCTCCCGCTCGCGCAGCCCGAAAAGCTCGGCGTGGACGACTTTCTCGCCCGGTTGCGCGCGCTCGCGCCCGAGGTCGCGGTGGTCGTGGCGTTCGGCAGGTTGATCTCGCCGCGGGTGCTGCGCGTCCCCAGGCGCGGCTTCATCAACCTGCACCCTTCGCTGCTGCCGCGTTACCGCGGGCCGTCGCCGATCGAGTCGGCGATCGCCGCCGGCGACGAGACGACCGGGGTCACGACGATGCTCCTCGACGAGGGGATGGACACGGGCCCGATCCTGTTGCAGCGCGAGGTCGCGATCGGACCGCGGGAGCGCGCCCCGGAGCTCGAGGCCCGGTTGGCGACGCTGGGCGCGGACCTGGTCGTGGAAACGCTCGCCAAACTGGCGGACGGAACGCTCACCGCGACGGCGCAGGACCCGAGCCGCGCGACGGTGACCGGCAAGCTCGACCGCAAACTCGGCCGCATCGACTGGCAACTGGGCGCCGGGGAGCTCGCGTGCCGCTGCCGCGCGTTCGACCCCTGGCCGGGACTCTTCACGAACTTCCGCGGCGCCCGTCTGAAGGTGCACGGGCTCGAGGCCGCCGCGGCGCCGGCGGGCGACGAGGCGCCGGGCACGGTCGTCGCGGTCTCGACGGCCGGGATCGCGGTGCGCTGCGGCGGAGGAACGGTCGCGCTGCTCACCGAGGTGCAGCGCGAGGGCAAGCGGCGCATGCCGGCCGACGCCTTCATCATCGGAGAGCGGGTTGCGCCCGGAGAACGGTTCCGCTGACCCCCGCCTGCGGGCGGCGACCGCGCTGGCGCGGGTCGACGCGGACGGCGCGCACGCCGCCCGCCTGCTCGGCGGCGCCGTTCCCGCCGAGCGCGAGTTGGTGCTCGGGGTGCTGCGCTGGCAGCTCACCCTCGACCACCTCCTCCTCCGCCACCTGAAGCGGCCCGTGGCCGACCACGACCCCGCCGTCCGGGCCGTGCTGCGCGCCGGCCTGTACGAGGCCCTGCGGATGCGCACGCCGGCGCCGGTCGCGGTGGCGGAGGCGGTGCGGGTCGCGAAGCGGCTGGCGCCGAGGGCGGCGGGCCTGGTCAACGCGGTGCTGCGGCGCGCGTCCGGCGAGCGCTGGCCCGACCCGGGCGACCGCGAAACCCCCGTCGCCGTCCGCTTCTCGCACCCGGAGTGGCTGGTGGAGCGGTGGCGGCGCCTGCTCGGCGAGGACGACCTCCTCGCCGCCCTGACGGCGGACCAGGAGCCGGCGCCGCTGTGCCTGCTGGCGGCGGCGAGCCGGTGCGAGGAACTCGCGGCGTCGGGGTGCCTCCTCGCCCCCCACGCCGCCGTAGCCGGGGTCGTCACCGTGATGGCGGGGACCGAGGCGGCCGTGGCGGCGTTGCGGCTCGGCCGTGCGTACGCCCTCGACCCGAGCGCGGTCGCGGTGGCGCGCCTGCTGCCGCCCGCCGCCGGCCCGACGGTGGACCTCGCCGCCGCTCCCGGCGGGAAGAGCCTGGTGCTCGCGTGCGAGCGGCGGCATCCGCGCCTGCTCTCGGCCGACCGCAACCTCGGGCGCGTCGTCATGATGAAGCGGAACCTGGCCGCGGCCGACCCGGCGCCGGCGGTGGCGGTGGCGGACGCGACGGCGCCGCCGCTGCGGCCGGGGAGCTGTGACGCCGTGCTGGTGGACGCGCCGTGCTCCGGAACGGGCACGCTGCGGCGCCACCCCGAAATCCGCTGGCGGCTGCGCGAGTCGGACCTCGGCGCGCTCGCCGCGGCCCAGCAGCGGATCGTCGAGTCGGCGGCGGAGCTGCTGGCCCCGGGAGGCTTCCTGCTCTATGCCACCTGTTCGCTCGAGCCGGAGGAAAACGCCGGCGTGCTCGCCGGCCTGGCGCTCGCGACGGTCCCGGTCGGCCCTCTGCTCCCACCGGGACTCCCGCGCCGCGACCTCCCGAGCGGAGGGACGGTGATCGTGCCGGGAGCGTGCGGCGACGGTTTCACCGCGCACCTGCTGCGCCGGCCGGTCTGAGCGGCGGCGCGCGGAGCATGGCGTACACTCGATCGGGCCGGTCAGGAAGGTCTTCGAGCGGGCTCGGTTCACCGCCCCGCGGCGTTGCCGCCGGTCGCGGCCCGGCCCGGCAGTCGGCAGGGGGAGGACGAGCATGGCAGGGAAGACGGAGCTGGTCGAGCGGATCGCCTTCGAGACCGGGTTGCCCAAGGCGCACGCGGCACGCGCCATCGAGGTGATGATCGACGCGATGGCGGAGTGGCTCGAGGCCGGGGAGCGCGTTGCGATCCCCGGGCTCGGCAGTTTCTACACCTCGGACCGTCCGGCGCGCGAGGTCCGCAACCCCCGCACCGGCGCGGCGGTGAAGGTGAGCGCGTCGCGCACGGTGCGCTTCCGTCCCGGCAAGGAGATCAAGGGCGTCGTGAACGCGAAGAGGTAGCCGTGGAGAAGCGAGCGCTCATCGTCGTCGACGTGCAGTACGACTTCTGTCCCGCGGGCGCCCTCGCCGTGCGCGGCGGCGACGAGGTGGTGTCGCTGATCAACGCGCTGACGCCGCGTTTCCCGATCGTGGTCGCGACCCAGGACTGGCACCCCCCGGGGCACGCCTCGTTCGCATCGTCGCACCCGGGCACGAAGCCGCTCGAGGTCATCGAGCTGGACGGCATCCGGCAGGTCCTGTGGCCGGATCACTGCGTGGCGGGAACGCCGGGCGCCGAGATTCACGCCGGGCTCGACCTCCGCCCGGTCCGGGCGATCGTCCGCAAGGGGACGGACCCCCGCGTGGACAGCTACTCCGCGTTTCGCGACAACCACCGCGAGCATCCGACCGGACTCGCCGGCCTGCTGCGCGAGCTCGCCGTCGCGCACGTCGTGATCGTCGGCCTCGCCACCGACTACTGCGCCGCGGCCTCGGCGCGCGACGCGGTCGAGATGGGGTTCGCCGCCGAGATCTGGCTCCCCGCCACCCGGGCGGTCGGCGCCCCGCCCGGGCACCTGGAGCGCACGTTGGCGGAGCTGCGAAGCCTCGGGGTCGTGCTTCGCGACGACCTCCCGTAGGAACCAAAGACGTGGTCAGTGGTCAGTGGTCCGTGGTCCGGGATCCGTGGTCCGGGCCGGCGGCGCCGGCCGCAGGCCGCGCCGCCTCGACCGCCTCCCTCGAAGACGAAGAAGCGCGCCCGGCGGTCGCGCCCCACATTAGCAACGACCATGCCGATCGCAGGGCGTCGCAGCTTGGGGCGTGTAGCCGCGCCGCCGCCGTTGGGCCTATCGCAAGGCGCGCGAACCCCGCCGCACCGGAGCGTAGCCGGAGGCTACGTGAGGATGCGAGCGGGGCGAGCGCAACGCAGCGAGAGGTCCGACGCCGGCGGCGCCTTACTCCTGGAAGGCGGAGCCGCCGATGAACTCCCGCAGCAGCGATATCTGTGGCACGCCCTTTTCCGTTACCGGCACGAACCAGGAGAGGAACTTGAGCAGGCGGTACGCCTCGGTGTAGGCGGGGTGCTCGCGCGGCACTTCGAGCAGGAAGCGTTCGGCCCAGACCCGCAGCACGGCGGGCTCGTACACCAGCGCCGAGTTGAAGATGACGTCGGCCTCCTCCTGGAAGGGAAAGATGCCGCGCGCCTCGCCGCGCCGCACGTTGTCCCACATCTCGAGCGTGCGCGTCGCCGGGTGGCCGCGGAAGAGGCGGTCGCGCACGATGCGGCGCAACAGGCGCGCGTCGGAGGTGAAGATGCGGTTGTGGTCGTCGAGCGTGAGCTGGGTGAGCGCCGAGATGAACACGCGGAACTTCGCCGCCTCGGGGACGGATGTCGTCAGGCGGTGGTTGAGCCCGTGGATCCCCTCGACGAGCAGGACCTGGCTCGGGGAGAGGTGGTGACGCGTCCAGCGGTCGGGCTCGGAGCGCCGGCCGTGCACGAAGTCGTAGCGCGGCATCTCGACCTCCCCGCCGCGCAGCAGCGCCGCCAGGTGGGTGTTGAAGAGCTCGAGGTCGAGCGCCTCCAGCGCCTCGTAGTCCGGCTGGCCGTCCTCGCCGAGGGGGGTCCGGTCGCGGTCCACGAAGTAGTTGTCGAGGGAGAGGCCCACCGGCTCGATGCCGTTGACGCGGAGCTGGATCCCGAGCCGGCGGATGAACGTGGTCTTGCCCGAGGACGAGGGTCCCGCGACCAGCACGAGCCGCACGCGCTGGGCCTGCGACGCGATGGCGTCGGCGATCGCCGCGATCTTCTTCTCCTGAAACCCCTCGGCGATGCGGATCAGGTCGGAGATCTCCCCCGACAGGCACATCCGGTTCAGCGACCCGACGTTGGCGACGCCCAGCACCTCGTTCCACCTCCGCGTCTCGCGGTAGGCGGCGAAAAGCTTGGGTTGCGGTTGCAGCGGCGGCAGATGCGCCGGGTCGCCGTTGCGGCCGAACCGCAACAGCATGCCGCTCTCGTACGGCACCAGCCCGAACCCCCGCACCCGCCCGGTCGAGGGCGCGACCGTGCCGTGCGCGATGTCCACGAACGCGCCGCAGCTCACCAGCGCCACGGTCGAGGAACGGTGGGTGGCGAGCAGCGCCAGCTTCGACTGGTCGCTGCTGGCGCGGAAGATCGCCTCGGCTTCCTCGATCGTTGCGCTCCGGCGCTCGAAACGCCGGTCCTCGGCGCAGATCTCCCGCATCCGGCGCTCGAGCGACGCCACCACCTGGGGGGTGAGCGGGGTGCTCGCCTGCCAGGTGAAGAAGTAGCCGCCGCCCAGCGATTGACCGACGGCCAGCCGGGCCTCGGGGTAGAGGTCGCGCGCCGCTTCGAGCAGGACGAAGCTGGCGCTCTGGCGGGCGACCGCCTCGCCCTGGCGGGAGGAGACGCGAACCGCCTCGAGCGCGACCTGGAAGCCGCGCAGCGGGAAATCGAGCGCCACCAGGCGCCGGTTCACCAGGCAGGCGAGGACGTCGTCGGGGATCTTGCCGAAGAACTGCGCCAGGAACTGCTCGACGGTCGTACCGCTGACCACCTGGCGCCGCTCACCGGCGAAGCTCACCACAACGTTTTCGTGAGACACACGCGCCTCCGTCTTCGGATTGTATGCCAGCTCGGGACGCGGCGCGGCCGCAGGTAGAATCGGGACGGGATCCGCCGGGCCGTCGGTCCGGCAGCGAGGAGCGAACGTGGCACGAAGCGAGTACACCGCCAGGATCGTCAGCGCGATCGGGGCGATCACCAAGCGCGTCGAGGAGCGCGGCGAGCCGCTCTTCCACGGCGGCGAGGCGCCGCTGCCGCAGAAGGGCGAGGTCATCGCGATCCTGCGCGGCCTGCAGGAGGTCATCTACCCGGGATATTTCGGTGACCAGGGGCTGTACCGGGAGTACCTGCACGGGCACCTCGGCGACCAGCTCTACGCGCTCTCCCGCCGGCTCGAAGGCGAGGTGTGCCGCGCGCTCGCCGCGGACTGCGGCCGGCGGCGCGAGGGCGCGGCGCCGAGGCCGGGCCTGCAGCCGGGC
Source organism: Acidobacteriota bacterium (assembly GCA_004298115.1). GTDB lineage: Bacteria > Acidobacteriota > Thermoanaerobaculia > Thermoanaerobaculales > Thermoanaerobaculaceae > RBG-13-68-16. The sequence continues at coordinate 23,483 of SCRJ01000093.1, read as the reverse complement.
GAGGTGGTGACGGCGTTCCTGGAGCGCCTCCCCGACGTCATGGACCTCATCGCCGCCGACGTCGGGGCGGCCTACGAGGGGGACCCGGCCGCCACCTGTCTCGAGGAAGTGATCCTCGCGTACCCCGGCGTCAAGGCCGTCTTCACGTACCGCATCGCCAACCTGTTGTGCCGGCTCGGCGTGCCGCTCGTTCCCCGGATCATGACCGAGTTCGCCCACAACGAGACCGGCGTGGACATCCACCCGGGCGCGACGATCGGGCGGGAGTTCTTCATCGACCACGGCACCGGCGTGGTGGTCGGGGAGACCACGGTGATCGGAGACAGGGTCAAGCTCTACCAGGGCGTCACGCTCGGGGCCCTCTCCTTCCCCCGCGATGCGCGCGGCGGCCTGGTGCGGGGCACCAAACGCCACCCGACCCTCGAGGACGACGTCATCGTGTACGCCGGCGCCACGATCCTCGGCGGCGACACGGTCGTCGGGCGCGGTTCGGTGATCGGCGGCAACGTGTGGCTCACCACCTCGGTGCCCGCCGGGTCCAAGGTGACGCTCTCGCGCGATCAGATCGCGTACGAGATCTCCTCCCGCGAGCCCGAAGGCGCCCGTTGACCGGCGGCGATGGCGTTTGCTACGGTGGCGCTCCATGAGACGCGCCATCGCCACCTTGGCCCTGACTCTGCTCGCGTGCCCGGCGGCGCTGGCGCAGGAACCGTTGCCCCCGGGGTTGCACGGCGCCGACAAGCTGGAAGCGCTCGTGCGCCGGGTGAGTCAGGTGCAGGCGAGCCTGAAGACCCTGCGAGCGGACTTCGAGCAGCGCCGCACCAGCCGGCTGCTCGCCCAGCCGTCGGTCTCGCGCGGGAGGTTCTACTTCGAGGCGCCGGACAGCGTGCGCTGGGATTACACCTCGCCGCGGCCGATGACGGTCCTGCTGACCGGGGGCGTGGCGACGACGTACCGCCCGCTGGAGAAACGGGCGGAGCGTATCGAGGTCGGCCGCGCGCAGCGCCGCGTGTTCCGTTTCATCTCCGCCGCGGAGCCGCTCGACAAGCTGATGGCGTACTTCTCGTTCACGTTCCGCGATCCCGGGGCGGGCGGGAACTACACTCTGCTGCTCAAGCCGACCGCGCACATGATCAAGAAGCGCCTGCGCTCGGTCGAGATCGAGATCGACCGCCAATCGCTGCTGCCGATCCGCGTCGCCTACACCGAGCCCGACGGGGACAGCACGCAGTACTCGTTCTCCGCGATCGAGATGAACCAGCCCGAGGACCCCGGGCGGTTCGTCCTGACGCTGCCGCCCGACGTCCACGTCGTCCAGCTCAAGCTGGGAAGCGGCGAGTGAGAAGGCAGGGCACCGGGCTCCGGGCACCGGGCGCCGCGACGACGTGGTCCGTGGTCCGTGGTCCGAGAGAGACCGGAGACGGTGAGCGGTGGGGCGGCTTGGAAGTCTAGGGGCGGTGTGACCGGCGCGTTCGCGGTCGTGGCCCGCGACGGCGGCGCCCGGGCGGGGGAGCTCGCGACCGCGCACGGGGTGGTGCGCACCCCCGCGTTCATGCCGGTCGGCACGGCCGCGAGCGTCAAGGGTCTCGCCCCGTGGGAGCTGGAGCGGCTCGGCCCCGAGATGGTGCTGGCCAACACCTACCACCTCCTGCTCCGTCCCGGGGCGGACACGATCGAGCGGCTCGGCGGGCTGCACCGCTTCATGGGGTGGCCGGGGCCGATCCTCACCGACTCCGGCGGTTTCCAGGTGTTCTCGTTGGCCGCGCGCCGGCGAATCGACGACGGCGGGGTCACCTTCCGCTCCCACATCGACGGCGCCGAGCTCTCCCTCACCCCCGAGGGGTGCGTCGAGACGCAGCGCCGTCTCGGCGTGGACGTCGCGATGGCGCTCGACGTCTGCCCCGCGCTGCCGGCGTCGGAAGCGGAGCTCGAGGCGGCGGTGGCGATGACCTCGCGCTGGGCGGCCCGCTGCCGCGCGGCGCTGCCGCCCGGCGGGGACACGATGCTCTTCGGCATCGTGCAGGGCGGCCTCGACCTCGCCCTCAGGCGGCGCTCGGCCGAGGAGCTGGCGGCGGTCGGCTTCGAGGGGTATGCGCTCGGCGGCTTCTCCGTCGGGGAGCCGCCGGCGGCGATGTGGGGGGCGGTGGCCGAAGCCGCCCCGCTGCTGCCGGAGCGCCGGCCGCGCTACCTGATGGGGGTCGGCACGCCGCGCGACATCGTCCACGCGGTCGCCGCCGGCGTCGACCTCTTCGACTGCGTCATGCCGACCCGCAACGCCCGCAACGGCCTGCTGCACACCTCCCGCGGGCCGGTGGTCCTCAAGAACGCGCGCTGGAAGGGCGCGGACGAGCCCCCCGACCCGGCCTGCGACTGCCCGACCTGCCGGCGCTGCTCGGTCGCGTACCTGCGCCACCTGTACCTGGCGCGCGAGGCCGCCGTGGTGGTGCTGGCCACGGTCCACAACCTCCATTTCTTCCTGTCCTTGATGAGACGCATCCGTTGGGCTATCATGACCGGCCGCTTTGCTGCGCTCCGCGACGGGTTGCTCGCGGCGGAGGTTGCGGGCGGCTGAGGACGGATAGCCATGAACCCAAAGAACCCGCTTTTCCAGTTCCTTCCCTTCCTGCTCATCTTCGGGATCTTCTACCTGCTGCTCATCATGCCGATGCGCAAGCGGCAGAAGAAGCACCAGGAGCTGCTGAGCAAGCTCACGAAGGGCGACCGTGTGATCACCACCGGCGGGATCTTCGGCACGGTGGTGGAGGCCGATAACGACGTGCTCACCATCCGCATCGCGGACAACGTCAAGATCCAGGTGGCGCGCTCGGCGGTGGCCGGGCTCGCCAAGGACGCCGGGAGCGTCGATCTGACTCCCAGCGAGCCCAAGTAGGGAGGTCCGATGCAACGCAAGCTGACGTGGCGCTGGGCGCTCATCGCCGCGGTGACGGCGGCCGCCGTGTTCTTCATGCTGCCGCTCGACAAGAGGATCCACCTCGGGCTCGACCTCAAGGGCGGCATCCACCTGGTGCTGCAGGTCAACACCGGGGACGCGGTGCGGGCGGAGGTCGACGACGCGATGGAACGGGTGCGCGGCGACCTGACCGCGAAGGGCTTCGCGCCCACGACGCTGCAGCGCCTGCCGGACGGGAACGGGTTCCTGCTCAAGCCGGCCGCCAACACCTCCGCGCAAGAGCTCAACAAGGTGATCGACGACCGGCTCCCCGAGTTCAACGTCAACCGCGGCGTCGAGATCACGGCGACGCTCAAGGCCGATGTCGCGCGCAACATCCGCGACATGGCGGTGCGCCAGGGGTTGGAGACGATCCGCAACCGCATCGACCAGTTCGGCGTGTCCGAGCCGGTGATCCAGCGCCAGGGGCTCGAGGGCAACCGCATCGTGGTGCAGCTCCCGGGCGTGGACGACCCCGGTCGCGTGAAGGACCTCATCAGCTCGACCGCGTTCCTCGAGATCAAGCCCGTGGTGAGCGTCGCGCCGACGCAGGAGGCGCTGCTCGCCGCCAGCGGCGGCAAGGCGCCGGAGGACTCCGAGGTGCTGTCGGGCGACATCGAGGACATCGAGGGCCGCGTCTCCGGCAAGGAGTACTACCTCGTCAAGCGGGCGTCGGTGATCTCCGGCCGCGACCTGCGCAACGCGCGCCGCTCCCAGGACTCGTACGGCCAGCCGGCGGTGAGCTTCACCCTCAACCCGGAGGGCGCCAAGAAGTTCGACGCGTACACCGCGGCGCACATCGGCGACCGCATGGCGATCGTGCTCGACAACAAGGTGCGCTCGGCGCCGTCGATCCGCGGCCGCATCTCCGACTCCGGGATCATCGAGGGCAACTTCACCGTGCAGGGCGCCGAGGACCTCGCGCTCGTACTGCGCGCCGGCGCCCTCCCCGCCTCGATCACCTACCTGGAGGAGCGGACCGTCGGCCCGAGCCTGGGGCGCGACTCGATCAACCGCGGCATCACCGCGGGGATCGTCGGCCTCGTCCTGGTGGCGGTGTTCATGCTCGTCTACTACAAGGGCGCCGGGATCAACGCCAACGTCGCGCTCGTGCTCAACGCCGTCCTGCTGCTGGGCGCGATCGGCGCGCTCGGCGCCACCCTCACGCTGCCGGGCATCGCCGGCGTGATCCTCACGATCGGCATGGCGGTGGACTCCAACGTGCTGGTGTTCGAGCGCATCCGCGAGGAGCTCGAACTCGGCAAGACGGTGCGCAACGCCATCTCGCTCGGTTTCTCGCGCGCGTTCGGCACCATCATCGACACCCACGTCACCACGATCGTCTCGGCGCTCTTCCTCTTCCAGTTCGGGACCGGCCCGATCAAGGGGTTCGCCGTCACGCTCACCGTCGGCCTGCTGATCTCGATGTTCACCTCGGTGTTCGTGTCGCGAACGATCTTCGAGACGGAGCTGTCTCGGCGCGCCCAGGCCAAGACGCTTTCGATTTAGGGGGACGCAATGCGTTTCTTCCACAACACCAAGATCCGCTTCATGGAGTACCGCTGGCACTGGATCATCGCGTCCACCGTCCTGAACCTGGTGGCGATCGGCCTGATCTTCTTCGGGCCCGGCCTCAAGCTCGGCGTCGATTTCGCCGGCGGCACACAGCTCACCCTCAAGTTCAAGTCGGAACCCGACCTCAAACGGGTGCGGAAGGCGCTCGAAGCGCTCGGCCTCGGTGACGTCACCATCCAGCGGTTCGACGAGGCCTCGGCGCACCAGATCCTCGTCCACATGCAGAACCCCAAGGGCCAGGAGGGCGACTACACCTCGCGGATGATCGCGGCGCTCGAGAAGGAGTTCGGCGGCGCCCAGGCGATCGAGATCAACCTCGAAGGCTCGGACGCCCTGCGCGACACGCTCGCTCAGGCCGACCCGGACAAGGCCGGCGGCACGGTCGACGAGCGCCGGGCGCACTACAAGGCGATGGCGGACGCGATCCTCGGCCTGCGCAAGCAGGTCGGTGTCGTGACCGGTCCCGACCAGCTCGCCGGCCTCGCGGCGCTGTCCCCGGCGACGCGGGCCTACCTGGCGCAGAACGCTCACTTCGGCGACTTCGCCGTGCTCGCGGCCGACAACGTCGGCCCGGTCGTCGGCAAGGACCTCCGCCAGAAGGCGATCTACGCCGTCTCGTTCTCGCTGCTCGGCATGCTCATTTACATCTGGTTCCGCTTCAAGCTCCAGTACGGCATCGGCGCCATCGTCGCCAACTTCCACGACACGCTGATCACCCTCGGCGCCCTCGTCGTCACGCAGCGGCCGATCGACCTGCCGACGATCGCCGCGCTGTTGACCCTGGTCGGCTACTCGACCAACGACACCGTCGTGATCTTCGACCGCATCCGCGAGCGCCTGAAGCTCGAGCGCGGCAAGCCGCTGATCACGGTCATGGACGAGGCGATCAACGCGACGCTGTCGCGGACGATCATCACCTCCGGTCTGACGTGGGCCGTCGTCCTCGCGCTCTTCATCTTCGGCGGCGACGTGATCAACACGTTCGCGTTCGTCCTCGTGATCGGCATCGTGGTCGGCACCTACTCCTCGATCTACATCGCCTCCCCGATCGCGCTCGGGATGTCGAACTGGATCGAGAAGCGCAAGTCCGCGGCGCGCCGCCGCAGGTAGAGGCGGGGGACCGGGGTCCGGGCGCCGGACACCGGAAAGAACGAACAACCCAGGGGCCGGCGCTCGCCGGCCCCTGCTGCATCCGGAGGCAGGAGAGTCGTGGTCCGTGGTCCGTGGTCAGTGGTCCGAGCCGGCTGCGCCGGCCGCAGGCCGCGCGGCCTCCCGCCCCTCCCTCGAAGACCACCACTCCATCGAAGGCAGCGCCTCGCCACTTGGGGCGTGCAGCCGCGACGCCGCCGTTGGTAGGGGCCGGTGATCACACTTTGCTGCCGGTGGCCTGACCAGGGGGTAACCACATCTCTCGGCCGCCGAACCGGCGCAGCGCAACGCAGCGAGAGGTCCGACGCCGGCGTCGCCCCTGCGGGGGACTCGCCGACCGCGGGTAGAATAGATGGGTGACGGAGACCCTGCCCCGCTTCGAGGACATCCTCGAAATGGTCTCGGGCTACAACCCGGACTGCGACGAGGACCTGCTGCGGCGCGCCTACGTCTACTCCGCGATGGCGCACCGCGGCCAGGTGCGGGTCTCCGGGGAGCCGTACCTGGTCCACCCGCTCGAGGTGGCCCGGATCCTCGCCGAGATGCACCTGGACGAGGTGGCGATCGCCGCCGGGCTGCTCCACGACCTCCTCGAGGACACCTGGGTCAGCGAGGAGGAGCTGGAGAAGCAGTTCGGCGAGCACATCGCCGGCCTCGTCAAGGCGCTCACCAAGATCACCACGATGGAGCAGTCGTACGCGGCGCGCGAGGCCGCCCAGGCCGAGAACGTGCGGCGGATGCTGCTGGCCTCGATCGCCGACGTGCGGGTGATCCTGGTCAAGCTCGCCGACCGCCTGCACAACATGCGCACCCTGGGGTTCCTGCCCGAGGACCGGCGCAAGCGCATCGCCGCCGAGACGATGGAGATCTACGCGCCGATCGCCCACCGTCTCGGCATGGGGCGGCTGAAGGCCGAGCTCGAGGACCTGGCGCTCGCCTACCAGCACCCCGACGAGTACCGGCGCCTGACCGAGCAGCTGCAACAGCGCGAGGAGATGGCGGCCTCGCTGATCGCCCAGATCCGGGAGACGATCACCGGCATCCTCGAGGAGAACTCGCTGTCGGCGGAGGTGAGGGGGCGGATCAAGCACCTGTACTCGATCTGGACAAAGCTGCGCCGCCAGGGGATCGGCCTCGACCGCGTCTACGACTTCCTCGCGTTCCGCCTGATCGTCGACACCGTCCCGCACTGCTACGCCGCACTCGGCCTGATCCACCAGCTCTGGCGCCCGGTTCCCGGCCGCATCAAGGACTACATCGCGATGCCCAAGCCGAACGCGTACCAGTCGCTGCACACCTCCGTGATCGGCCCGGAAGGGCAGCCGTTCGAGGTCCAGATCCGCACCCGCGACATGGACGAGATCGCCGAGCGCGGCATCGCCGCCCACTGGCTCTACAAGGAGGGCCGCCAGCCCGGCCACGACGCCGAACGGGTGTCCTGGCTGCACAGCCTCGTCGAGGGCCACCAGGAGAACCCGCGCGATTTCCTCAACTCGCTCAAGCTCAACCTCTACCCCGAGGAGGTCTACACGTTCACCCCGAAGGGGGAGGTGTTCGCGTTCGCGCGCGGCGCGACGCCGATCGACTTCGCGTATCGGGTGCACACCGAGGTCGGCCACCACTGCGTCGGCGCCCGCATCAACGGCAAGCTGGTGCCGCTGCGCACCGCCCTCGCCAACGGCGACATCGTCGAGATCCTCACCTCGGCCAACCAGGTCCCGAGCCGCGACTGGCTCGACATCGCGGTCAGCGGCCGGGCGCAGAACAAGATCCGCGGCTGGCTCAACCGCGGCGAGAAGGAGCAGGCCGTCGACGTCGGCCGCCGCCTCTTCGACCGCGAGTGCCGCAAGCTGAGTCTGACGGTCAAGGAGTTCCGCGACGACGGCCGCATGGCGAAGCTCGCCTCCGACCACGGCTTCGGCAAGGAGGAGGACCTCCTGGCCGCGATCGGGTTCGGCCGGCTCTCGGTGCGCGACGTGCTCGCGCCGCTGGTGCGGTCGAAGACCCCGCCGCCGCCCGCCGCTCCCGCCGCCCGCGCCCGCGCCGCGGCCGCCGACGGCTCGGTCATCACCGTGCGCGGGCAGCGCGACCTGCTCACCTTCCGGGCGCAGTGCTGCAACCCGCTCCCGGGCGACGAGATCGTGGGCTACGTCACGCGCGGCCGCGGCGTCGCGGTGCACGCGGCGAACTGCCCGAACGTCCGCAAGCTCCTGTTCACCTCCGAGCGGGAGGTCGAGGTCGAGTGGGGCGGCGTCACCGGGGCGTTCGCCGTGCCGCTGCACGTCGGCTTCGAGGACCGCCCGGGGATGCTGGCCGCGCTGTCGCAGGCGGCCACCGGCGAGAATGCCGACATCCGCAGCTGCCACCTCGCGACCAACGAGGACAGGCTCGGCACCGCGGACCTCGTCGTCGACGTGAACGGCCGCGGCCACCTCGAGCGGGTGCTGACGGCGCTGCGGCACATCCCCGGCGTCACCTCGGTGGAAGTCAGCCTCACGACGCCCGAGCGGCGGCTGCGCGCGCTGTAGCGGCCGATGCTCGCATCGGCCGGCGGAGCCGGGAAGAAGGGACGTTCGTCGCGGATCGCGGATCGTGGCTCGTGGGCCGGAGAGACCGGGGTCAGGGGTCCGGGGTCCGCAGAGACGACAAGACGGCAAAAGGCAAAGGGACAAGGAACGACACTGGTCGTCTTCCCTCTGCCCTTTGCCCTCTTGAACCTTGCCCCGCTCGGCCGGAGCCGCGCCGGCGGGCGGCTAGTTGACGGACTTGACGACCTTGCCGGAGCGCAGGCAGCGCGTGCACACCTTGAGGCGGACGGTCCGTCCGTTGACCAGCGCTCGCACCTCTTGCAGGTTCGGGCGCCACTCGCGGCGCGACACGTTGTGGGCGTGGCTGATTCTGTTGCCGATCTGGCTTCCCTTGCCGCAAATCTCGCAAACCCGGGCCATGCAACCTCCCTCCCTCGCGTGAGGGCTGGGTATTCTACCACCCGACCCTGCGATTGCAAAGGCCGCAGGCTCATGGCACGTCCTTGACATTGGGGTTTAGCATGGCTACATTGGCTTCAAAAGGATGAGAGGAACGCTTCCACCTTAGCGGGGACAGGCAGAAACGTACAGAGGGGGCTAGGAAACGTGTGGCTAGGAAAGAAAAAAGGGATCGTCGGGCTCGACATCGGTTCATCTGCAATCAAACTCGTCGAGTTGAAGGCCGGTAAGAGCGGCAGGTTCTCCCTCCTGCACGCCGGTCACGCCCCGTTGTCCCCGGAGGCGATCGTCGAGGGCACGGTCATGGACTCCTCGCTGGTCGTGGAGGTCGCCCAGCGGCTGATCCAGGAGCAGAACGTGAAGAACCCCGGCTTCGGGGTCTCGTTGTCCGGGATCTCGGTGGCGATCCGGAAGATCTCGGTGCCGGCGATGTCCGAGGCGGAGCTCGCCGAGTCGATCCACTGGGAGGCCGAGCAGTACCTCCCGTTCGACGTGAACGAGGTCAAGCTCGACTACGTGACGCTGGGCGGCGACGGGGACACGGTGGACGTGCTCCTGGTGGCGGCCAAGAAGGACCGGATCGCCGACTACACCGGGATCCTGACGCAGCTCGGCAAGGTCCCGGCGCTGGTGGACGTGGACGTGTTCGCGCTGCAGAACGCGTACGAGCTCAACTACGGCGAGGCGTCGGGCAAGGTGGTCGCGCTGGTGAACATCGGCGCGCACATCATGAACGTGAACATCCTGGCGCGCGGAGCGTCGGTGTTCTGGCGCGACATCGTCTTCGGGGGCAACGCCTACACCGAGGCGATCCAGCGCGAGCTGAACCTGACGCGCGAGCAGGCCGAGGCGGTGAAGACCGGCGAGCAACTCGGCGATCACACCCCGCAGACGATCCTCGGCGTGCTCAACGGCGTGAGCGAGGACCTCGCCGCCGAGCTGCAGAAGACGTTCGAGTTCTTCTACACGACCTCGAGCCACGACCACGTCGAGGAGATCGTTCTCGCCGGCGGGGCGTGCCAGGTGCTCAACCTCGACGGCGTCCTGCGCGAACGGCTCGGCGCCCGCGTCGAGGTGATGAACCCGTTCCGCGAGATCACGTACTCGGAGAGCCAGTTCCCGCCCGAGTGGCTGAACCGCCATGCGCCCTCGATGGCCGTCGCCGTGGGTATGGCGATGCGGAACGCCGGAGACTAAAGCCGATGATCAAGATCAACCTCATCGTCGAAGCGCGGGCCCAACGGGCCGCCCGCGCGCCGTTGATCGCCTTCGGTGCCGCCAATCTGAACAACTACATCCTCCTGGGCCTCGTCGTCGCCGGGCTGGCGTTCGTCGGCCTGCGCTACTGGAGCCTGACGTCCAAGCTCTCCGGGATCAAGGCCGACATCGCGACGAACCAGCGCGAGTACGAGCGCCTGAAGCCGATCATCGCCGAGGTCGAGAGCTTCAAGAAGCGGAACGCCGAGCTCAAGCACAAGATCGAGGTGATCGAGGAGCTCAAGAAGAACCAGTACGGTCCGGTGCGCATCATGGACGAGGTCAGCAAGGCGCTGCCGGACCTGCTCTGGCTGACCAACATGAACCTCAACGGCGTCGTGCTGACGCTGCACGGCCAGGCGCTCAACGAGAACGCGGTGGCCAACTTCATCTCGAACCTGGCGGCGAGCCCGTTCTTCGCCGAGCCGAGTCTGGGGATCATGTCGCAGGACGACAAGGGCATCTTCACCTTCGATCTCTCCTGTAAGTTCACGCGCACCGCGCGCGAGGCGAACCCCGTCTCGCCCCGGCGGAGTTAGGGGGGCTGTGCGTCATGGCAGGCCTCGATCTGGACAACCGGCCCTGGTACTTCGCGCTGATCGTCGGGCTCGTGCTCTCCGGTTTGCTCATCTTCGCGTTCGAGAACTACCTGTTCTCGGACATCCAGAAGGACATCAACCGGAGCACGAGCGACCTCGAGGCGCTGAAGAAGAAAGTCACCGAAGGCAAGATCGCCGAGGGCCGTCTTCCGCAGTTCCGCGAGGAGTTCGCGCGCCTCGACACCGAGCTGCAGCGCCTCCTCCGCATCCTTCCGACCGCGAAGCAGACCGACGAGCTGATCAAGAAGATCAAGTCGCTGACCGAGCGCGGCAACTTCCGCCTCGTGACGTTCCAGCCGCAGCCGTTCGTCAAGAAGGACTTCTACTCGGAGTGGCCGATCAGCGTGCAGCTCGAGGCGAGCTACCACGAGCTCGCGCTGTTCTTCGACCGGCTGTCCCGGTTCTCGCGCATCATCAACATCGACACCCTGGCGATCACGGCGGACAACCGGACGAGGTCGGCGTACACGATCGACACGACGTTCGTCATGAAGACGTTCATCTACGACGAAAATCAGAATCAGAACCAGCAGGAAGGAGCACCGTGATGACAAAGGGAGCGCTGGCGGTTCTTGCCTCCCTGGTGGCCGCGCTCGCGTTCGCGCAGCAGCCGCCGAAGCCGAGCCCCACCCCGGCGCCGCCCGAGAGCCCGATCGACACCTCGATGGTCGAGAAGATCCTCAGCGGCGACGAGGCCGTGGAGGCCGGCGGGGGCTTCACGTACGACCCGGCGGGGCGCCGCGACCCGTTCCGCTCCCTGCTCTCGCGCCAGGCCAAGGAGGACCAGGGCCAGCGGCCCCCGGGCCTGCGCGGCATGGGGGTGGACGAGATCAAGCTGCAGGGGATCATCAAGCTGCCCGAGGGGTACGTGGCGATGATCCAGGGCACCGACAACATGAGCTACCTGATCCGGCCGGGGACGGTGCTGTACGACGGCAGCGTCGAGTCGATCGACGCCGGCAGGGTGGTCTTCCGAACGCAAGTGGCCGATCCGAAGAGCCTCAAGCCCTATCGCGAAGTCGTTCGGACACTTCAGTGATCCTGTGGGGGTTGCGATGATGGCGACAGCTAAGCGCTCGTTGATGGCGGTGGTGGCCGTGGGAGTCCTGGCGAGCCTCGTGTTCCCCGGCTTTGCGGCCGGGCAGGAGGCGGTCTCGATTCTGGGGATGGCCTGGACTCCGAAGCCCGCGCCGGCGCTGGTAATCAGCGCGTCGGGACCGCTGACGTTCACCAAGGCGCAGCCCGAGCCGGGTGTGACGATCCTGGAGTTCCCGGAGGCCGTCCCGGCCAGGGCGATGGCCGCGGTCGAGCAGCCGGCGGCGGGGCTCACCCGCGCCACGCTCGCGGCCGTCGACGAGGGCGACAAACACTGGGCGCGGCTGCGGATCGAGTCCGATCCCACGGCGCGCGTCACGGTGGCCGCGCTGCCCTCCGGCGTGGAGGTGCGGATCGCGCAGGGCGCTCAGGCCGAGGCGGCCGCGCGGCCGGGCGAGCTCGACGACGTCGTGGCGGTGGCCGACAGCGCCGGCGTCTCGGTGCAGTTGACGGGGAAGGGTCCGTTCGCGGCCAAGACGTTCACCCTGGACAACCCGCCGCGCGTCGTCATCGACCTCCCGGGCGTCGTCAACCGGGTGGCGAGGCGCGTTCAGCCGGTCGGCGCCGCGGGCGTGCAGCGCGTGCGGGTGGCGCAACACGCCACCGCGCCCGAGCCGGTCGTGCGCATCGCCATCGACCTCGACAAGCCGATGCCGTACCACCTCGAACCCACCGCGCAGGGCGCTCTGCTCCGGCTGGGCGGCGCGCCGGCGCTCGTCGCCGAGGCGCCGGCCGCGCCCGCGACCGTCGCCGCCGTCGCGCCGGTGGTCCCGGCGCCGATGGCCGCCGCGACCGAGACCGCGCCCGCGGTCGCTCCGCCCGCTGCGGCGGAGCCCGCGGTGACCAAGGCCGAGCCGGCGCCCGCGCCGGCAGCCGTGGAGCCCGCCCCGATCCCGGCGCCGCCCGCGCCGCAACCGGCGGCCGCCGAGGCCGCGCCCGTCGAGGTCGCGCCGGTCCCGCAGACCCCGGTCACGATCAAGGACGAGCCGCCGCCGGCGCCTGCCGCCGCCGGCTCGCTGACGGCCCCGCCGGCCGCCGCCGCAGCCGCGCCGGCGCCCGCGGACTCGCCGTGGACGACGACGCCGGCCGCGATGGCCGAGCAGGCGGCGCCGCCGATCTCCGTCTCGACCAGCGCGCACGAGGTCGAGAGCCAGGAGAAGCGCTTCACCGGCGAGCCGATCTCGCTCGAGCTGAAGGACGCCGACATCAAGGACGTCCTCCGCACCTTCGCCAAGATCACCGGTTTGAACGTCGTGGTGGACCCGGACGTGTCGGGCTCGGTCACCGTCAACCTCGAGAACGTGCCGTGGGACCAGTGCCTCGACATCATCCTGCGCATCAACCGCCTCGACTACGTGGTCGAGAACAACGTCCTCCGCGTCGCCAGGATCGACCGGCTGACGCAGGAGAAAGCGCAGATGGCGGCGTTCCGCAAGGAGTCCGAGAACGCGCGGCCGATGCGCACCGTGACCAAGACCCTGTCGTACGCCAAGGCCGCCGCGGTCAAGGGCGTGCTCACCTCGCAGGGCTTCATCCTTTCCGACCGCGGCTCGGTGGTGGTCGACGAGCGCACCAACACGCTGATCATCCGCGACGCCGCCGACAAGATCGAGGGCATCCTCGCTCTGATCGACTCGCTCGACCAGCCCAACCCGCAGGTGGTCATCGAGGCGCGGGTGGTCGAGACGACGCGCACGTTCTCGCAGGCGATCGGCACCGTGTGGGGGTACAACGCGGCGGCCGACGCCCAGCACGGCACCTCGACCGGCCTCAAGTTCCCCAACAGCATCACCAGCAGCGGCCAGGTCATCCTCGGGCAGCCCTACAACGGCGTGATCAGCGTGGGCTTCGCCGACGTCCTCGACGCGTTCAACCTGAACTTCGCCCTCCAGGCCGCGGAGTCCAGCGGCCTCGTCAAGATCGTCTCCTCGCCGAAGGTCACCGCGCAGAACAACGAGAAGGCGCACATCCAGAGCGGCATCATGATCCCGATCCAGACGGTGGCGAACAACACCGTGACGGTGCAGTACATCGACGCCACCCTCTCGCTCGACGTGACGCCGCAGATCACGGCCGAGGGCACGGTCCTGCTCGACATCGACCTGAAGAAGCGCGAGCCGCTGGCGGGCATCAACCTGCAGGGGGGGACGAACGCTCCGATCTCGACCCGCGACGCCAAGACGCGGGTGATGGTTCGCGACGGCGGGACGACCGTGATCGGCGGCATCTACCAGCTCACCGACAACGACCAGCAGAACGGCATTCCCGGGCTGAGCAAGATCCCGATCATCGGTGCGCTCTTCCGCAACCACGCCATGGACACGAAGCACGACGAGCTGCTCATCTTCATCACGCCGCGGATCATCAAGTACTAGGGGGAAGCCATGACATCGAACCGGCTCGCGCTCTTCGTGCCCTTCGCCCTGGCGGTGCTCGGCATCGCCGGCTGTGGCAATAACACCTCGAGCAAGACCGAGGCCGACGTCTACCTGTCGCAGAACATCACGCAGGGGCCGGCGGACGTCGACATCTCCGTCCCGGCGGACGTGTCGATTGCGAACATGACGATCAACTCGCACGCCAAGGCCACGACCACCGTGCTCTCGCAGCAGGACGACGTGATCCTCACCGACTGGGTCGTGACCCCGTCGCGCAGCGACGGCGGCACCGTGGCCTCGCCGGTGTGGCGGAACTACTACCAGGTCTACGTGCCGGCCGGCGGCACCGCGTCGTTGCAGAACTACCGGATCTTCCCGGCGGAGTACTACAAGATGGCGCCGCTGGTCCAGCTGCTTCCCGAGAACGGCAACGTGGACACCGAGACGGGGAAGCACAACATCAGGGAGCGGCTGCACATCGCGGTCTACGGCAAGACCGTCGCGGGCAAGAGCATCGTCCTTGAGTTCGACGTCAACCTCAACTTCTTTTACGTGACGTACTAGAGGTTGGAGATGCGGGAGACGACCATGAAGCGAAACCTTTTCCTCGTCGGCTTGGCGCTCGGCACCGCCGTGACGCTCGTCAGTTGCTCGCAGAGCAGCCCCACGGCGCCCAAGGTGCCCACTCCGGTGGCCAACACGGTCTCCCTCACCGCCAGCCCCTCCGTCGCCGGGATCAACGAGAACATCCTGCTCGTGGCCCAGATCGGCGCGGGCAGCGGCACCGTGGCCGACGGCACCGCGGTCACGTTCACCACGACCATCGGGCTGTTCGAGAACGGCAAGCAGGAGGAGACGCGCACCACCAGCGGCGGGCGGGCCACCGCGACGCTCGTGTCGCTCGCCGGCGGCGACGGCCTCGTCACCGCCCGCGTGGGGAGCGGCTCCGCCACCGCCGCCGTGCACTTCCGCGGCGGCAGCGCGGCGCAGCTCGCCATCACCTCGGTGCTGCCCAACCGCGGCAAGCCCCAGGGCGGCGACCAGGTCGTCATCCACGGGCAGGGCTTCCTCCAGCCGCTCGACGTCGCGTTCGTCGTCTCGGGGACCTCGTACCCGGCGACCGTCACCGCGGTCGCGGCCGACGGCAGCTCGATCACCGTCCTCACGCCGCAGATCCCGGGCGGGGTCTCGAACGACCGTCTCGCCGACGTGGTCGTCACCCTGCGCGGCGTCACCGGGGCCGGGGGCGCGGTCGTCTCGGTGACCGCGACCGGCGTCTTCACCTACGCCGCCGACACCGGCGCCCCGCTCCTGTACAGCGTCGTGCCCGCCACCGGCTCGGCCTCGGGCGGCGACATCATCGCCCTCACCGGCAAGTACTTCACCGAGCCGATCGAGGTGGACTTCGTCTTCACCGACCCGAACGGGGGCGTGGGCAAGAACATCGCGGCCCGCGTCGTCGACGTGCAGCACGGCGCCGACGGCACCGACACCGCCCACGTGCAGACGCCGCGCGCCTCGACCGGCACCGTGTCGCAGACGATCCCGGTCGATTTCACGATCAAGAACCAGCTCGGCGGCAACAGCCAGTCCAACACGTTCCCGCGGGTGTTCACCTACGTCCCCGACGTCACCACGCCGCCGACGATCTTCTACATCTCGCCGACCTACGGCTCGGCGTCCGGGAACGAGACCGTGGTGATCTACGGCCGGAACTTCGTCCAGCCGGTCACGGTGCAGTTCGGTTCGATCAACGAGAGCGTGCAGAACGTCTCCGACGACGGCACCGCGATCACCGTGGTGACGCGGCCGCTGACCGGCACCGTCCCGACGGCGCCCGTGGACGTGACCGTCACGACCGCCCTCGGCGTCGCCACGCTGCCGTCGGCGTTCACCTACCTCGAGGGCCAGACGCCGCAGCTCTACGTCCTGACCCCCAACCTCGGCCCGCTCGAGGGCGGCACCCGCGTCACCATCACGGGCACCGGCTTCCAGTACCCTGTCCAGGTGCTCTTCGGCGCGCAGCAGGCGCAGGTCGTCTCCAACAACTTCAACCAGGTCGTCTGCATCGCCCCGAGCATCACCGCGAGTCAGCCCGGCACCCCGACCACGGTCGGCGTCACCGTGACCAACGTCGGGAGCGGCAAGGTCTCGAACTCGCTCCCGTACCAGTACGGCCAGGCGATGTTCATCTCCTCGGTCGCCCCCGGCCAGGGCCCAGACACCGGCGGCACCCAGGTCACGATCTTCGGGCAGGGGTTCGTGGGTCCGCTCGCCGTTTCGCTCGCGGGCACCCCGGCGCAGGTCCTCAGCGTCGCCGGCACCCAGATCGTCGCCACGAGCGGCGCCGTCACGGTGCGCTCGTGCTCGCCGATCGAGGGCCCCGTGTCCGTCACCAACATCGACTCGAGCACCTCCGCCTCCGGCGGTGCCTGGACCTACACGCCGATGAACCCGCTGATGACCGGCGTCACCTCGACGTGCGCCAACGGCGCCAGCACCGGCTGCACCATCACCGTGACCGGCTCGAACTTCGAGCCGGGGATGCGCATCATCTTCACCAACCCGCCGATGACGCTGCCCGCCACCTTCGTCAGCTCGGGCCAGCTCACCGCCACCCTGACGACGAGCTTCGAGGCAGCGGGCATCAACTACCGGACGGCCGCGTGCGGCACGGGCGGGACCGGGGTCCAGAAGGTGGCCACGGCCATCGACGTGCAGGTCCTCAACACCAGCAACAAGTGCACCGACACGCTGCCGGGCGCGCTGACCATCGTTCCCAGCGACACCTCGTGCGTCGTTCCGCCGGTGGCGACCACCGTGACGCTCGCGCCGACCAACCAGAACGTGTCGGCCGCGGCCACGGACAAGTCGACCCAATTCACGATCACCGTCACGCCTACTCCTGCCGGGCCCGTTAACGCGACGATCACGTACGCGGTTCCGGCGGGCTTCTTCTCCGCGAGCCCAGCGACCGTGCCGATCACGAACGGCCTCGGCGTCCTCCAGGTGACGGTGTCGAACACCGCGACGAGCGGCCAGATCGGAACCATCATCGCCTCGTTCAACGGCGCCAACTCGGCGCCGGCGACGGTCACCGTGACGCCGTAGGCCGCGCCGAACCCAGCCAACCACGGGGCCGCGCTCAGCGCGGCCCCTTTTTCATTGGGGTCCGGCCTGCGCCGTGGCGCAATCCGGGGCTACGGTCGTCCCAAGCCGGCGCGGCCGGCGGATCCGCGCCGCCGCCTCGCGGGCCATCGCGCGCCAGCGCACGCCCGACCCCAGGGGCGGCTGGTTCCCCGGACCCGGTTTCGGTATAAAATGGCCCGATGACCGAGTACACGCGCCGGATCGCCGACCTGGAGCGGGAGCTGGCGTCCAACCCCGGCTCGCGGCAGTTCTACCAGCTCGGCGAGCTGCTGCGGCGCGACGGGCGCGCCGCCGAGGCGGCCGCGGTGCTCCGCGCCGGCCTGGCGCACCACCCGCGCTACGTCGCCGCCTGGGTCTCGCTCGGGCGCGCGTGCATCGAGGCCGGGGAGTCCACCGAGGCGGTGAGCGGCCTGCGCGAGGCGCTCGCGCTCGACCCCGGCAACCCGGTCGCCTGGCGGCTGCTCGGCGAGGCGTACCTGGCGCTCGGCCAGCGGCCGCGCGCGCTGGAGGCGATGACCCGCTGCCTCGAGCTGGTCCCCGGCGACGACGTGCTGCAGGCCGCGGTGGACGCCCTGTCCGCCGACGCCGCGCCCCCCGAGCCCCCCGAGCCCCCGCCCACCGAGCTCCCCGCCGCGCCGATGGCCGCCTTGCCGGCCGCCGAGGTCGAGGCGCCGCCGCAACCCGCCGAGGCGCCGTTCGAAGGGGGCGCGCCGGCGCCGTTCGCCGCGCCTCCGCCGGAGTCCGCGGCGGAGGCACCCGCGCCGTTCGCCGAGCCCGAGCCCGTGTCCGCGCCTGCGGCCGAGACGCTCGGGAGCGGCCCCGCCGCGGGCCCGGCCGAGGCGATCGCGGCCGCGGAACCCGCGCGGCTTCCGGCGGACGTGGAGCCGGCGCTGACGCCGCTGGTGGGGTTCGAATTCGAGCCTGAGGCGGCGCCTGCGGCGATCGCGGCCGCCCCCGTCGCCGTCGTGCCGCCTCCCGTCGCCGCGCCCGCCGCGGAGCCGCCGGCGCCCGAGGCGGCGCTGGAGGAAGCGTTCCCGGCGCCGGCCGGGGCCGCACCGCCGGCCGCCGACGCGTTCGCGGCCGCGCCGCCGGCCGACGCGTTCCCGGTGGAGCCGGCCGAGGACTGGCCCGCGGCGCCGCCGGCCGAGTCGTTCGCGGCCGAGCCGGCCGCCCCGCCCGCGGAGCCGGCGCCGTCGTCCGATGCCGACCTGTTCACCGTACCGGACGCCGACCAGGCGCCGGCGCTGCTCAAGGCGGTGCTGCTGGCGTCGGCCGCCGGGACGGAGCCGGTGCCGCGGCCGGCGTCGCTGACGCTGGCGCGGCTGTACGTGCAACAACAGGCGCTCGGCGAGGCGGTCGGAGTCCTCGAGCTCCTGCTCGAGCGCGAGCCCGCCAACGTCGAGGCCGCCGACCTGCTGGCTCTCGTCCGCGACATGATGACGCCGCTGCCGGAGGCGCCGCCCCCGCTCCCGCCGCGCGAACAGAAGATCGCCGCGTTGCAGCGCTGGCTGGCGTGCCTTACACTGGGCGAGGAACGAGCGCAGCGATGACCTTCGAAGACGCCTTGACCGGGGTCAGGGAGTGTGCCGGCGTATCGGTGACCGTGATCTCCGACCGCGACGGGATCCCCGTGACCAGCTGGAGCGAGCGGTCGGAGGACGTCGAGGAGCTGATCGCCGAGTACTCGACGTTCCTGCGCGACGTCACCTCGGCGAACCGCGAGCTCCAGCTCGGCGCCCTCGATCAGGTCGCCGTGGTGGCCGAGCGCAAGGTCGTGCTGATCACCAGCATCACCGACACCTATTTCCTGCTTGCCGTCGTGGGCCGTGACGGAAACCCTGGTAAGGCACGATTTGCGAGCCGCCTTGCGGCCCACCGCCTGCGCCACGAGTTCGTCTGAGAGGATGGGGATGTTCACTTTTTCCGAGCTGTGCGAGTTGATTCGAATCGTCTCCGAAACCAGGGTCGGCGGCCTCGAGTTCGAGAAGGACGGGGAACGCCTGCGGGTGGACGGGGTGCCGGCGTCGCCGCAGCCCGACCTCCGCTTCGCGGCGCCGCTGTTTCCGCCGCAGCTGGCGGCGGCGAGCCAGATGGCGGGCGGCGCGGCGCTGCCGGGCGGCGACGCCGCGGCGCGAGCCGCCCTGGCCGGCGGCGCGCCCGCCGAGGACGACGGGCTGTCGTTCGTCACCTCGCCGATCGTCGGCACCTTCTACGCGGCCCCGAGCCCGGACGCCGACCCGTACGTCAAGATCGGCGACTTCGTGCAAAAGGGCCAGGTGCTCTGCATCGTCGAGGCGATGAAGCTGATGAACGAGATCGAGGCGGACATCTCGGGGCAGCTCGTGCGCCGCTTCCCGGAGAACGCGCAGCCGGTGGAGTTCGGAGAGCGCCTGTTCGGCATCCGGCCGTCGTAGCCCGCCATGATCTCGAAAGTCCTGATCGCGAACCGCGGGGAGATCGCCCTGCGAATCATCGCCGCGTGCCGCGAAGCGGGCGTGGCGACGGTGGCGGTGCACTCCGAGGCGGATCGCGACGCCCTGCACGTGCGCATGGCCGACGAGTCGGTCTGCATCGGGCCGCCGTCCGCGGCCGCTTCGTACCTCAACATCACGGCGGTGATCGCCGCGGCCGAGATCACCGGCGCCGACGCGCTCCACCCCGGCTACGGCTTCCTCGCCGAGAACGCGCACTTCGCGGAGGTCGTGCAGGAGTGCGGCATGGTCTGGATCGGCCCGCCGCCCGAGGCGATCCGGTCGATGGGCGACAAGGCCAACGCCCGGCGGACGGTGACCGCGCGCGGCGTGCCGGTGCTGCCGGGCTCCTCCGAGCCGCTCGCGTCCCGCGAGGAGGCGGTCGCGCTCGCCGAGAGCGTGGGGTTCCCGGTGATCCTCAAGGCGTCGGCGGGGGGCGGGGGCAAGGGGATGCGGGTGGCGCGCGACCCGCGCGAGCTGCGCCAGGTCTTCGACACCGCGCGGCACGAGGCCGAGCGGGCGTTCGGCGTGGCCGACGTCTACCTCGAGAAGTACCTCACCGAGCCCCGCCACATCGAGATCCAGGTGGTCGGCGACACGCAAGGGCGCGTGGTCGCGCTCGGCGAGCGCGAGTGCTCGATCCAGCGCCGCCACCAGAAGCTGATCGAGGAGGCGCCTTCGGTCGCCGTCGACGCCCTCTTGCGCGAGCGGATGTGCGACGCCGCGGTCGAGGCGGCCGTCGCGGTCGGCTACACGAGCGCGGGCACGGTCGAGTTCCTCTACAACGACGGCGAGTTCTACTTCATGGAGATGAACACGCGCATCCAGGTCGAGCACCCGGTGACCGAGGCGGTGACGGGCGTGGACCTGGTGCTCGAGCAGCTCAGGGTGGCGAACGGGCAGCCGCTCTCCTTCCGCCGCCGGCCCGCGATCCGCGGCCACGCGATCGAGTTCCGCGTCAACGCCGAGGACCCGGTGACGTTCGCGCCGTCCCCCGGCGAGATCACGGAGCTGGCGTTCCCGGTCGGGCCCGGGGTGCGGATCGACACCCACATCTACCGCGGCTACCGCGTCCCGCCCAACTACGACTCGCTCCTCGCCAAGGTGATTGCCTACGGCGCGGATCGGCGCGAGGCGATCCGGCGGGCGAAGCGGGCGCTCTCGATGTTCGTCATCGGCGGGGTGCGGACGTCGATCCCGCTCCACCTCAGGATCCTCGAGGAGCCTGACTTCGTCGAGGGCAGGCTCTCGACGCGCTTCATGGAGCGGTTCGCGACCCGCGAGTAGCGCCGGCATGGGAGGCGGAGCGCGTGCGGGTGTTCCTCATCGGCTTCATGGGCGCGGGGAAGACCACGACGGGCCGGGCGCTGGCCCGCCGCAGCGGGGCGCTCTTCCTCGACCTCGACGCCCGCGTCGAGGCGAGCCTGCGGATGAGCGTGGCGCGGGTCTTCGCCGAGCACGGCGAGGTGGTCTTCAGGGCCGAGGAGGCGCGCCAGCTTGCCGCGTGCGCCCGCTTCGCGGCGTGCGTCGTCGCCTCCGGGGGGGGCACGTTCGTGCAGCCCGGCAACCGTGAGCTGATCCGCCGCGCCGGGGTCTCGGTGTTCCTCGACGTGCCCTGGGGCGAGATCGCGCGCCGCCTGCCGGGCAAGCGCGGCGAACGGCCGCTGTTCGGCTCCCCCGAACGCGCGTTCGAGCTCTACTCCGAGCGCCTGCCGCACTACCGCTCCGCCGACGTGACCATCCGCCCCGAGGCGGGCGAGGACGCCGAGGCGCTCGCCGGGCGGCTGGCGCTGCTGCTGGAGGCGCGCCAGTGACCCCGCTGGCGGGCGGCCGCACACGCCGCCCCTGCGCCGGGACGCGACGGCCATGGATCCGGGGAGCGGCATGAGGTACCTCGTCATCTCGGACCTCCACGGCAACGTCGAGGCGTTTCGGGCCGTGCTCGCCCACGCCGCCCGCAAACGCCGGGACGCCGTCCTGTTCCTCGGCGATGCGGTCGGCTACGGCGCGGCGCCGAACCAGGTGGTCGAGCGCCTGCGGCGCATGGGCACGGGGGTGATCTCGGTGCGCGGCAACCACGACCGCGTGGTCCTCGACCCCGAACAGGGGGCGGTGTTCTTCAACCCGCACGCCCGCCGCGCCGCGCAGTGGACCGCGGAGGTGCTGACGGCGGTGAACCGGCGCTACCTCGAGGCGCTCCCGGTGGGCCCGCGGACGGTGGAGGCGGACCTCGCGATCTGCCACGGCTCGCCGGGCGACGAGGACGAGTACCTGTTCGGCGAGGCGGAGGCCGCGCAGGCGTTC
Source organism: Acidobacteriota bacterium (assembly GCA_004298115.1). GTDB lineage: Bacteria > Acidobacteriota > Thermoanaerobaculia > Thermoanaerobaculales > Thermoanaerobaculaceae > RBG-13-68-16. Next base: position 1,568 of record SCRJ01000093.1, on the reverse strand, counting down.
GCCGCCATCGCCGCGGCCGTCACCTTCTTCGGCCACTCGCACGTGCCGTGCATGTTCGAGCGCACCCAGGCGGACGGCCGCGAGGGCGTCGTCGGCGTCCTGCTGCGCGGCACCCGCGTCGTCATCGACCTCGACCCCGCCCGCCGCTACTTCATCAACCCCGGCTCGGTGGGGCAGCCGCGCGACCGCGACCCGCGCGCCTCGTACGGGATCTACGACTCGGACGCCCGCCGCTTCACCCTGTTCCGGGTGGCGTACGACGTCGAAGGGGCCAGGCGGCGGATCCTCGGCGCCGGGTTGCCGGCGATCTTGGCGGAGCGCCTGCAGCACGGCGCCTGAGGGCGCCGCCGATCGCGGATCACCCCCGGCGGCGCCCCTGCACGCCCCAATCTGCAGCGCCCTGCCTGTCGGTGTCGTTGGTTCTAATGTGGGGCGCGCCCGCCGGGCGCGCATGTTGGCATTCCCGTGTTCGGTTCCGGTGTCAGCCCTCTCGGACCACGGGCCACGGACCACGTCTCTCCCGAGCCCTGCCGCGATGAGTGGCGGTGGGAGCGGGAATCGGCGAGAATGAGGGCGATTGCGAGGGCGCCGCAGCCGTGAGGGACGAGACCCGAGTCGAGACGAGGGACGAACGCCACTGCTTCCGCTGCGGGCGCGATCTCGGTCCGCTCGGGGAGTGGAAGAAGATGGACACCGCGGCGGGGCCGATCTGCTACGTCTGCAGCAACGAGGTCGCTGCGGAGGAGCGCGCCCCGGAGCGCCCGCGATGACCGGCGCGGCCCTGCGCAGCGTGCGCGCCGCGCGGCGCGGATCGGCGGCGGCGGTCCTCCTCGTGGCGGCCGGTTTCTGGGCGTCGCCCGCCCTCGCGACGGAGCCGGCCGCGGTCGGCTCGCAGGCGCGGGCGCGGCTGCTGGAGTTGGCGGACGCGCGCCGTTTCGACGCCGGGGCGCTCGCGGCGCTGGCGGCGGACGCCGACCCCACGGTCCGGGCCGCAGCCGCCAGCGTGCTCGGCCAGCTCGCGAACCCGGGTGCGGCGCCGCTGGTCGCGGGGCTCGCCCGCGACCGTTACGCCGGTGTCCGCGCCGCGGCAGCCGCGGCCGCGGGTCGCCTCGCCGCGACCTTGCCCGCGGGGGCGCGCGAGCGCGAGGCCCTGGCCGGCGAGCTGCGCCGCCTGCTGCAGGACCCCGCGCCCGACGTCCGTTCCGCCGCGGCCTGGGGGGCCGGGAGGGCGCTGTGCCCCGAGTGCGACCTCTGGCTGCTGCAGCGGCTGGGACGGGAGAGGCGCCCCGCCGTGCAGGCCGCGATCCTGCAGGAACTCTGGCGCTTTCGCGGCACCCTTTGGGTCAAGCGCGCCACCGGCCAACTGACGAGCCGCGACCGCGACGTGCGCCTTGCGGCGGCGTGGTCGCTGGCGCGCGCGGGCCGGGGCGAAGCGCTGGCCGGGCTGCACCGCGCGTGCCGCGACGCCGACCCGTTGGTGCGCATGGCCGCGCTCGAGGGGGCGCGCCGCCTGCCGCCGGCGGCGCTGTGGCCGGCGCTGCTGGCGGGGCTCGCCGATGCGGACCCGC
>SCRJ01000092.1 GCA_004298115.1 Acidobacteriota bacterium | reverse complement strand
GAGGTGGCGGCGACCGCCCTGCAGCGGCTGCACCGCGGCGAGCCGCTCGGCCTGATCATCGGCTCCCGGGTGACCCCGGCGGGAACCGGCGCGGCGCACGCGCGCCGCATCCTCGAGCGTTTGGCGCTCGTCGAGGCCGTGGGACCGGGCGAGGACCCGCTGCCGCCGTTGGCGGCCGGTGCCGGGGTGTACCGGCTCGTGGAGTGGCGGTGAGCGCCGTTCTCGAACGCCAGCGCTGGCTCGCGGTGCTGGCGCTCGCAGCGGCCGTGCCGCTGCCGCTCACTGGGGTGGTGAGCTGGCCGTTTCTCGTCCCCTACGTCGTCGTGGCCGCGTGGGTGGCGGCGAGCCGCCGGCCGCTGCCGCCGCTGCCCGCCTGGGCCGAGAACCTCCTTGCCCCCGCCATCCTGGCGGCGGTGGTGGCCGCCGGGGGCGTGCGCTACGGCGTGTTGCGGCCCGTGGCGCAGCTCGCCGTCCTGGTCGCCGCCGTGCGCCTGCCCGGCTGCGGGCAGGCGAGACGGGCGCGTCTGACCGGCGGGGTCGTCACCTTGGTCGGGATCGCCGGGATCGCTTCCTCGACGCACCCGGCGCTCGCGGCGTACCTCGTCGCGCTGCTGGCGCTCGTGGTGGCCGCAGCGGGGCGTCTGGCCGGCGTCGCGCTCGCGCGGGGCGACTCAGGGCGGCCGCCGGTGGTCGGGTGGCCGCCCGCGCGGCTGGTCGTGGCGTCCGTCGTCACGGCGGTGTTGGTGGCCGCGCCGCTGTTCGCCCTGCTGCCGCGGCTGCGGTCGCCGTTCGCGGGGAGCCCGTTCGGCGCCCAGCCCGCGAGCGGGTTCCGCGCCCTGGTGGGGTTGCGCGGGATCGGCGACATCACGCTCTCGCGGCGGACCGTGATGAGGGTGAGCTTCCCCGGCGTGGCGCCCGGCCACGTGAGCCCGGATTGGCTGCGCCTGGCGGGGGCGACGCTGCGGCACTACCGCGCCGGAGGGTGGGTCGAGGCGAAGCGAAAGGGGGAGCGCCTCGTCGCGCGGGGAGGGCGGCCGATCGCGCTGGCCGGGGAGCCCGCCGCGGCCAGGCTCGTGCGCGCCGAGATCGTGCTCGAGCGCGGCGGCGGCAGCCTCTTCCTCCCGCTGGGCGCCACCGAGATCGCCGTGCGGCCCGGCGTCGCGGTCGTCCGCGACCCGCTGGGTTCGCTCCGGATCCCGCGCGGCACCGAGTTCCCGCTCGACTACAGCCTGGAGTTCGATCCGGCGTGCGTGGTGCAACCGGCGCCGGACGAGGGCGACCTGGAGCTGCCGCCCGAGAGCGGCCCTCTGGTCGATCTCGCGACGGCGGCCACGCGTGGGACCACGAACCGCCTGGCGGCGGCGCTCGCGATCGAGCAGGACCTGCAAACCCACTACCGATACTCGCTGCGGAGCAACGCGCCGGTGCGCGAGGACCCGGTGCTCTGGTTCCTCTTCTCCTCGCGCGAAGGGCATTGCGAGTTCTTCGCCTCGAGCATGGTGCTGCTGCTGCGTTCCGTGGGGATCCCGGCGCGCCTCCAGGCCGGCTACATCGGCGGCGAGAGCGAAGGGAACGGGAGCTACCTGGTCCGCGAGAGCAACGCCCACGCCTGGGTGCTCGGCTTCGTCGACAACCGTTGGCGCGTCTTCGACCCGACCCCTCCGGAGGGGCGGCCAGGCGTCCTGGCGGCCGGCGGGACGCTGTCGCTGAGCGAGATGTGGGACCGTTTCGAGCGCGCGTGGGACCGCTGGGTGCTGACGTTCTCGCTCTCCGACCAGCTCGACATCGCGAGCGCTGTAGCCGGGGCGGTGGCCGGGGTCGCGCGGGACGCGGCGGCCGCCGTGGCCGCCGTGGCCGGATCCGCCGCCGTCATCGGCCTGGCGTGGTGGCTGCGGCGGCGGCGGCGCGACGCGCCTCGGCGGCCCGGGGCGGACCGGAAGGCGCCTTTTGTAACGGTTGCGCTGCGCCGCGTGATGGCAGCCGCCGGGCGCCGGGGCATCGCGGTGACGCCGGGGGCGACGCCTCGGGTGTTCGCCGCCGCGGTCGCCGCGGCGGTTCCCGCGGCGGCCGGGCCGCTTGACTGGCTTGCCCGCGAGCACGAACGCACCCGGTACGCCGGCGCGGCGGCTCCGCCCGCCAGGGCGGTTCGGCGCGCGGCCCGGGCCGTCGAACGCGCCCTCAAGACGGCGTAACACGTGGCGCGCCCCACGGTCGGCCGCAGCGGCGGCCGCTATGCGGCGGCCGCCGGCGGCGGCGAGTGGGCGAGGTCCCGCCGCACGGGAGGGATCGGGCCCGCCAGCCAGGCGGAGAGGGCGAGGCTCGCGGCGGTGAGGGGGACGGCGGCCAGCACGTCGATGACGTAGTGGTAGGTGAGCAGCACGGTGGCGGCGATCAAGAGGCTGCCGAGCGGGAGGAGGATGTTGTAGAGCGTGCGGTTGCGCCGCCGGGCGCAGAACAGGACCGCGAGCGTCACCATCGTGTGGCCGGACGGGAACGCGTCGGTCTTGGTCTTCTCCCACTGGTCGAGCTTCTCCCTGACCTCGTCGCCGACCACCCCGGGGAGCGACTGGTAGCGCTGGTGTGCCACGGTGGTGCGCGGTCCATACGCCGGCACCACGAAGTACCCCGCGTACGACACCAGGAACGTGATGACGACCGCGCTCGCCACCCTGGGGAGGAACGGGTCGCGTCTGGCGCCCAGGGTGAGGAGCAGGGCGACGCCGAGGAAGTAGAACGTCGAGTAGGCGAGCGTGAGGACGTCCACGAGCCAGGCCGGCAGGGGAAGGGTGTACAGGACCGCCTGCGCCTCCGGGCCGAGGAGCACCTTGTCGATCGCGAGCAACGCCGCATCGCGGATGTGGGGGTTCACCAGCGGGATCAGGTGCCCGAGGTTGAGGAAGATGTACGGCAGCAGCGGCACCGGGAGCAGCTCGCGCGCCCAGTAGCGCCACCCCTGCCCGCCCTCGCCGAGCGCCAGCGCGGCCACCGCGAACAACGCCCCGACGGTTACGAACGACGACCAGACCATGACCGGCACCCGGCCGGGGTGGCCGAGCGCGATGGCGGTCATCGCCGTGAGCCCGGCGAGGAGAGCGAGTTCGGAAACGCGCAACCGTCCCTTGCGGGCCTCCGCCGGGGGCTCTAAGATGGATTCCGTGTTCCGACGCATGCTTGTCGCCCTGGTCCTCCCTGTGGCCGTCGCCGCCGGCGCCTCCGCCGGGCAGCGCGTCGCGATTCTAACCCTCTCCGATTCGATCCAGCCGGCGTCGCTGCGCTACCTCGAGCGCGGCCTGGCGACCGCGGACGCCAGCGGGGCGGTCGTGACGATCATCGATCTCAACACGCCCGGCGGCCTGCTGTCGTCGCTGCGGCAGATGACGACCGCGATCACGGCGGCCAGGCGGCCGGTCGTGGTGTACGTGACGCCCTCGGGGGCGCAGGCGGCGTCGGCGGGGTTCTTCCTCCTGATGGCCGCCGACGTCGCGGCGATGGCGCCCGGAACCAACGCGGGCGCGGCGCACCCGGTCGCAGGCGAAGGCGCTGAGCTGTCCAAGACGATGGCCGAGAAGGTCACGAACGACGCTGCGGCGCTGATCCGCTCGCTCGCGACGCAACGCGGGCGCTCGAGCGAGTGGGCGGAGAAGGCGGTGCGCGAGTCGCTCTCCTACACCGAGCGCGAGGCCCTCGACAAGAAGCTCATCGACGTCGTGGCGCTCGACCGCGGCGAGCTCCTCAAGTGGCTGAACGGTCGGACGGTCGAGCGCTTCGACGGCCGCACCGAGACGATCTCGCTCCCGAACCCCGAGATCGTGGTGATCGACCCGAGCGCCGGCGACAAGCTGCTTTCGGCCATCGCGCACCCGAACATCGCCTACCTGCTGCTGCTGCTCGGGATGGTGGGGATCTACTTCGAGTTGTCGCACCCGGGCGCGGTGCTGCCCGGAGTGTTGGGCGGCATCTCGGTCCTGCTGGCGCTGTTCGCGCTCTCGGTCCTGCCGGTCAATTACGTCGGCGTGCTGTTGATCCTGCTCGGGATCGGCTTCTTCGTCCTGGAGGTCAAGGTGGCGAGCTACGGGCTGCTGACCGCCGCGGGTCTGGCGAGCTTCGTGCTGGGATCGCTCATGCTGATCCGCTCGCCGTTCCCGGCGCTGAGGGTGGGCCTCGCGGTCGTGCTGCCGACCGCGGTCGCGGTCGCGTTCGTCGTGATCTTCCTGCTCTCCCGCGTCCTCCGCAGCCACCGCGAGCGGCCGCTCACCGGCGCCGAGGGCCTCGCCGGCGAGGTCGCCGAGGTCGCCGCGGCGCTCGGCCCGGACGGGAAGGTGTTCGTACACGGGGAGTACTGGGATGCGTATTCGCATTCGCCCGTCCCGGCGGGCGCCAAGGTGCGCGTCGTCAAGGTCGCGGGGAAGAGGCTGGAAGTGGAACCGGCGGGGGCGGCCCCCAGGCCGGGAGAAGGGGAGGGGTAGATGGCTCCGGAGTTTCCGATCGGACTTTTCGTCGCGGCGTTCGTGGTATTGGTGCTGATCTTCAAGTGGATCAACATCCTCAACGAGTACGAACGGGCCGTCATCTTCACGCTCGGCCGTGTGGAGAAGGAGGCGAAGGGACCCGGCCTCATCTTCGTCCTCTGGCCGATCCAGCGTCTGGTCAAGGTCAGCCTGCGGACGGTGGTGCTCGACATCCCCCCCCAGGACGTGATCACGCGCGACAACGTGTCGGTGAAGGTGAACGCGGTGGTGTACTTCCGCGTCATCCAACCGGTGCACGCGATCATCGACGTGGAGAACTACGTCTACGCCACGTCGCAGCTGTCGCAGACGACACTGCGCTCGATGCTCGGCGAGGTCGTGCTCGACGACCTCCTGGCGGAGAGGGAGAAGCTCAACCAGAAGCTGCAAGAGGTCATCGACCGCCACACCGACCCGTGGGGCGTCAAGGTCGCCCTCGTCGAGGTCAAGCAGGTGGACCTGCCGGAGTCGATGCAGCGCGCGATGGCCAAGCAGGCCGAGGCGGAGCGCGAGAAGCGCGCCAAGGTCATCCACGCCGAGGGCGAGGCCCTGGCGGCGCAGCGGCTCTCCGAGGCGGCGGCGATCATCAACTCGCAGCCCGCCACGCTGCAGCTGCGCTACCTGCAGACGCTCACCGAGATCGCCACCGAGAAGAACTCCACGATCATCTTCCCGTTGCCGATCGACCTGATCCGTCCGTTCTTCGCGAAGTTGAACCCCGAGGAGAAGAAGTAGATGGACGGTGTCGCGCGCCCGGAGACGACCACCTGAGATGAGCCGCTACTTCGAGATCATCATCACCGGCCGCCAGCTCGCGGCGCTGATCGCGGGGGTCGCGCTGCTGATCGCGGTCGCGTTCGGACTCGGCGCGGCGGTGCGCCTGCTGCAGCCCGCGGCCCCGCCGCACGAGGTGATCGCGGCGGCACCCGCCGCCACGCCGACCCCCGGCCTGCAGGCACCCGTGGTCGCGCCCACCGAGGTCCCGGCCCCGCCCCCGGCGCCGACGGCGGCGCCCACCGCGACCCCCGCCCCGGCGCCGGTCGCGACGGAGAGGGCGAAGCCGCCGGCGGCGGCCGCCGCTTCTCCGGCGCACGGCCGCTGGGTGCAGGTGGCCGCGTTCGCGAAGCACGAGCAGGCCGAGGGTGTCAGGAACCGCGTGATCGCGCTCGGTTTCACGCCCAGGCAAGCGGCGGTCCAGCCCGCCGGCGGCGGGAAATTCCGCGTTCGGGTCGGGCCTTTCCCGGATGTGGAGAGCGCCGGCCGGGTCGCGGCCCGCCTGCGGGCCGAGGGGTTCGGCGGCGCGTTCGTCGTCAAACCGGGCGAGTAGAATTCCCATCCCGGGAGGAGGAGCCGGATTCCGATGACCGCTGACCGAGCCGGTGGACCGCGGCGGAGGCACTCGGCGTGAGCACCGTCTCGCTGCCGGTGTGGATCCGCGAGCGCAAGCTCAACCTCGGCGCGCTGCACGAGATCCGCGGCGTGATCAGCCGCGGCGGCTTGCACACGGTGTGCGACGAGGCGCGCTGCCCGAACCGCAGCGAGTGCTTCGCCCGGGGCACGGCAACGTTCCTGATCATGGGCGACGTCTGCACGCGCTCGTGCCGCTACTGCTCCATTGCGCACGGCCGGCCGCGCCCCCTCGACGCGAACGAACCCGCCGAGCTCGCGCGCGCGGTGATCGCCATGGGGCTCAAGCACGTGGTCGTCACCTCGGTGGACCGCGACGACCTCCCGGATGGCGGCGCCGCCCACTTCGCGGCCGTGATCGCCGAGCTCAAGAAGCTCGACCCGCGCCCCACCGTGGAGGTCCTCACCCCCGACTTCCGGGCGGACAGGGCGGTCGTGGAGGCGGTCCTCGCCGCCGGTCCCGACGTCTACAACCACAACGTCGAAACGGTGGAGCGCCTGTACCCGCTGGTGCGCCGCCAGGGGCGCTACCGGTGGGCGCTCGAGGTGATCGGCATCGTCGCCGCGCACGGCGGCGGGATGATCTCGAAATCCGGCCTGATGGTCGGCCTCGGGGAGACCCGCCCCGAGCTCGAACGGACGCTCGTCGACCTCAAGGCGGCCGGTTGCCAGGTGGTCACGATCGGCCAGTACCTGCGTCCCACCGGGCGCGAGCTCCCGGTCGTGCGCTACTGGACGCCGGACGAGTTCGCCGGGCTCGAGGCGTTCGGCGGCTCGCTGGGGCTCGAGGTGATCGCCGGGCCGTTCGTGCGGTCGTCCTACCACGCCGAGGAGGCGTTCCTGAAGGTACGCGGGTGAGGCCGCTCGGCTCGATTGGGCCGGCCGCCGCAATCGCCGGGATCGGCGACCTGGCGCTCCCTCACCGAGAGTCGCTTTCGACCCGGGAGGTCGGATGACCACGAATACCAAGGGGAGTGAGTCGGGGGTCGCGGCGGGGAGCAACGGCAGCCCACTCGGCAAGGCGTTCATCGGCATCGCCGGCATCATCGGCGCCGGCAAGACCACGCTCGCCACGGCGCTGGCCCAACACCTGGGTCTCGACGTGCACTACGAGCCCGTCACCGACAACGAGTACCTGGCGGACTTCTACCGCGAGACCCGGCGGTACAGCTTCGCCATGCAGATCTACCTCCTGAACCGGCGGTTCCAGCAGCACCAGGAGATCATCTGGCGCGGCCGGGGCGGCGTCCAGGATCGGACGATCTACGAGGACGCCATCTTCGCGCGGACGCTGAGGGACATGGACCTGATGGACCCCCGCGACTACGAGACCTACGTCACGCTGTTCCGCAACCTCTCGAACTTCATGTGCCGGCCGAACGTCATCATCTACCTCGACGTGACGCCGGAGCGGTCGATGGAGCGGATCAAGGCGAGGGACCGCGGCGTCGAGTCGGGGATCACCGTCGAGTATCTGACGCGGCTGTACAACAACTACGAGGACTTCCTCCGCGAGATCAGCCGGCTCATCCCGGTCCTGCGGGTGCGCTGGGACGAGTTCTGGGAGGTCGAGCGGTTGGCCGAGGCCGTCGCCCGCGAGTACCAGCGCGGGAGCTTCCTGCGCGAGGTCGCGCAGCTGGCATGAGCCGGACGCCGCCGGACCGTCCCGGGGTCGCGGCCGTGCGCGCCGGCGGCGCGCGGCCGTGGCTGCTGGCGGCGGGGGCGGGCGTCGCCATGGCGCTCGCGCTGCCGGGGCCCGGCCTCGTGCCGCTCGTCCTCGTCGTGCCCGGCCTGCTGCGGCGCGCGCTCGCGGGGGCCCGCGGGTGGCGGGCGTTCCGCATCGGTTGGCTGGCGGGGTTCGCCCAGTGGGGGGTGGCCGTGGCGTGGGTGTTCATCGTCCTGCACCGCTACGGCCACCTGCACGCGGCGCTTGCGGTCCTCGCCGTGGCCCTGATGGCCGCCATCCTGGGCACGACGTGGGCGATCGCGGGGTGGGCGGCGAGCCGGCTGTCCGAGGGGCTGCGGATCGTGGCGCTCCCGCTCGCCCTCGCCGCGTTCGAGGAGCTGCAGCGGTTTCCCCCGTGGATCTTCCCCTGGAACCCGGCGGCCGCCGCGCTGACGCCGGTGCCGGTGCTGCTGACACCGCTGCCGGTGACCGCCACCATCGGCCTCTCGCTCCTGGTGTTCCTGGCCGGGAGCGCGCTCGACGCGCTGCTCGCGCCGGGGTTGCGGCGCGCGGGCGCGGTGTGGCTCGCGGTTGCCGTAGCCGGCTGGTCGGGCGCCGCGCTGGCGGCGCCCGCGTTCCACCCGGCCGGGGCGGCCGTGAAGGTGGCGGCGCTGCAGCCGAACGTGCCGCTCGAGAGCCGGTGGAACCCGGCGAACGAGGAGTCGATCGAGGACCGGGTGTGGCGTCTCTCGCGCCGAGGCGCCGAGGCGGGAGCGCGCTGGATCGTGTGGCCGGAGAGCGCGGTGCCGCGCGTGCTCGAGAGCGACGCGGCGTTCCGGCACGAGGTCGAGGCCTTCACGCGAACCCGCGGCGTCTGGCTGCTGTTCGGCTCGATCGGCCTGGGTACCGGCGAGGACCAGTACTACAACTCGGTCTACGTGGCGTCCCCGGCCGGGCTGCTGCCGTGGCGCTACGACAAGGTCCACCTGGTGCCGTTCGGGGAGTACGTGCCGCTCGTCGGGCGCATCGCGGCGTTGCGCCCGCTCGTCCGCGGAGTGGGCTCGTTCACGCCGGGAACGCACGTGCAACCGCTGCCGGGGCCGGCCGGGCCGGTCGGCGTGGCGGTGTGCTACGAGGTGGCGTACCCCTCGCTGTACGCGAGCGAGGTGGTGCGGGGAGCGGCCGTGCTCGCGACGATCACCAACGACGGTTGGTACGGGGACTCGGCGGCGCCGCGCCAACACCTCGCCCTCGCCATCCTGCGGGCGGCCGAGGCGCGGCGCTTCCTGGTGCGCGCCGCGAACACCGGGATTTCCGCGGTCATCGATCCGTACGGGCGCCTCGTGACCCGGCTCGGCTTCGGCCGGGAGGGGTTGATCACCGCCGAGGTCCGTCCCGGCTCCGACGTCACCCCGGCCGTGGCGTACGGCGGCGGGATCCGCGCCGCCGTTGTGCTTGTGGCCGCGGGTGTTATGATTCTGGGTACGCGGCGCCAATCGGGCTTGGCCGGTCCGCTGCGTTCCCGTCGCCGCGAGGAGGCACCGTGCTCGAAGACGTCATGAGCCGCGCGCAGCAGGTCCGCGACACGCTGATCAGCGTGCGGGGGTACCTTTGACGCGGGTCGCCTGCAAGCCGAACTGAACACGATCTCCGAGGACACGCAGCGCTCCGACTTCTGGAACAACCAGGAGCGCGCCCGCGAGGTGATGCGCGCCCAGCGCGGCCTCGAGGCCAAGCTCGCGAACGACCGCTTCCTGGCCGATGCGGTCGAAGAGCTCGAGGTTTTCCTCGAACTCGCCCGCGAGGATCCCGGCGGCGAGGCGGAGCTGACCGCCGTCCTGGCGCGGGTCGAACCCAAACTCGAGCGCATCGAGCTCGAGACCAAGATGACGGGCGAGTACGACGCCAACAACGCCTACCTCGAGGTGCATCCCGGCGCCGGGGGGACCGAGTCCGCCGACTGGGCGCAGATGCTCCTGCGCATGTACCTCAAGTGGTGCGAGCGGAGGGGTTTCCAGGCCGAGGTGCTGGACACCCAGGACGCCGAGGAGGCGGGGATCAAGTCCGCGACGGTGCTCGTCAAGGGCGAGTACGCCTACGGCTACATCAAGTCGGAAAGCGGCATCCACCGCCTCGTGCGCATCTCGCCCTTCGACGCGCAGGGACGGCGGCACACCTCGTTCGCCTCGGTGCAGGCTTATCCCGAGGTCGACGACGAGGTCGAGGTCACGATCGACGACAAGGAGATCCGGATCGACCGCTTCTGCTCCTCCGGGCCGGGCGGGCAGGGCGTCAACACCACGTACTCGGCGGTGCGCCTCACGCACCTGCCCACCGGCATCGTGGTCAGCTGCCAGAACGAGCGCTCCCAGATCAAGAACCTCGCGCAGGCGATGAAGGTGCTGCGCGCACGCCTGTTCGAGCTCGAGCGCCGCAAGAAGGAAGAGGAGCTGGAGAAGATCAAGGGCGTCAAAAAGGACATCTCCTGGGGGAACCAGATCCGCTCCTACGTGCTGCAGCCGTACCGGATGGTCAAGGACCTCCGCACCGGTCACGAGGTGGGCGACGCCGACCGGGTCTTGAACGGCGACATCGACCCCTTCATCGAGGCGTACCTCAAACAGAAGGCACAGGCGGCGACCGAGGGGTGAGCCGGATGGGCTCCTCGAGCGCGCCCCGCCGCGACCGGGCCCCGACCCCCGGACCCCGGACCCCGGGTCCCGGACCACGGACCACGGACCACGGACCACGGGTTTTGTGGGCCTCGCCGTTGCCGCCGACCCGCTCCGGAGTGGCGGATTACGCCGCCGAGCTGCTGCCGCACCTGGCGCGCGCGGCCGCCGTTGTGCTTTTGGAGCCGCCCGGGTGGCAGGCTCCCGGCGCGGCGGCCTGGCTCGACGGCGTCGAGCGGCTCCCCCACGCTGCCGACGCGCCCCCGGGGGCGGTGAGCGTGCTCCACCTGGGGAACAACCCCTACCACGTCTGGATCGCGCGGCGACTGCGGGCCACGGGCGGCGTCGTCGTGCTCCACGACACGGTGCTCCACCACCTGCTCGTCGAGGAGGCGGCGGCCGATGGGGCGTGGGAGCGCTTCGGCGAGGAAATGGCGCAGGCGCACGGAGCGAGCGGCGCCGCGCTTGCGGTCGCCCGGCGGTGGGGCTATTCGGGGCGCCTGGACCCGTTCCTGTTCCCGGCCCGCAGCCCGTTGCTGCGGCGGGCGTCCGGCGTGATCGTGCACAACCGCCAGGCGGAAGCGGACGTGGCGCACGCCTGTCCCGGCGTGCCGGTGCGGCGGGTGCCGCTCGCGGTGGGAGCACTCCCCGCCGGCGACCGTACGGCGTGGCGCGCGCGGCTCGGCGTCGGGGAAGCGGAGCTGCTGCTCGTCCATCTCGGATTCCTCACGCCGGCGAAGGGGCTGGACGTCATCCTGCGCAGCGTGGCCGCCCTGACCCGGCTGGGCGTGCCGGTGCGACTGACCGTCGTCGGCGAGGGGGGCGAGGCGAACGCCTTGGCGGCGACGGTGGCCGCGGCGGGGCTGTCGGAGCGGGTGCGCTCCTGGGGGTACGCGAGCGAGGAGGACCTTGGCGGCATCGTCGCCGCGGCCGACCTCGGCCTGGTCCCCAGGTATCCGACCGCCGGCGAGACCTCCGCGGCGGCCCTGCGCTTCCTCGCGGCCGGGACCCCGGTCGCCGTGGCGGGGTACCGCCAGTTCCTCGAGTTCCCCGCCGCCGCCGCGCCCCGGATCGCGCCCGGCCGGGCGGGCGTCGGCGACCTGGTCCGGGTGGCGGCGGCGCTCGCCCGCGACCCGTCGGCGCGATCGGCCTCACGGAACGCGGCGCGGCAGGCCTGGGTCGACGGCGGCCACGAGCCGCGCCTCGCGGCCGCCGCACTGCTGACGGCGGCCGGGGAGCTGGCCGGCGGGGTCTGAGTCGTCGCCCTCGGGCGCGCACGGCGCCCGGTCCTCGATCCGTTGTGTGCGCCGGTCGCGTCCGGTCCGCCGGGCAACGCGTGTCAGCGGCGGGCGGGCGGCGCCGGGACCGTGCTCGCCGCGTCGAGCAGCTCCTGCGCGCGGCGGGTGGCGTCCGCGAGCCGCGCGCCCTCCTTGACGACCGTGGGCGCGTCGGGCAGCGCTGCGGCCGCGGTCAACTCCTGCGCCGCGGGCTGCCACCGGCGCTGCGCGTGCAGCGAGTAGCCCAGGAGGTAGCGGGCCTCGACGCTGGCGGGGTGGGCGGCGATGAGGCCGCTCAGTGCGGCCTGCGCCTCCGCGGGCCGGCCGCCGTCGAGCAGGCAGCGGGCGCGCTCCAGGCCCGCGCGGAGGTCGTCCCCCTTGAGAGAGGCGAGCGTCGCGAGCGCCTCGTCGACCTTGCCGGACCTGCGTAGCGCGTCCGCGAGCGCGAGCGTGAACTGGGCCAGTCCGCTCTTCACGGCGAGGGCCAACTCCGGCGCGGCGGCGCCGGCGTCGCCGCCGGCGAGGTACGCGGCTCCCAGCCAACCCGAAGCCCAGGGATCGCCGGGTTTGACCTGGAGGGCGCGCTGCAGGTGGGCGAGCGCCGCGGCGGGTTGCCCGTCGGCGAGCGCGATCTCGGCACGCACGACCCGGGCCTCGAAGAGCATCGGGTTGGCCGCCAGCGCCTTGTCGAGGGCGTCGCGGGCCGACGCCTGATCGCCCATCCGCGCCGCCAGCAGGCCGAGCGCGGCCCAGGCGCGGTCGTTGCCCGGGTCCACCTCCACGACGCGGCGGAAGGCGTCGCGGGCGCCGGGGAGGCGGCCGCGGCGCAGCTCGACCTCGCCGAGCGCCAGCAGCAGCTCCGGCTTCTCGTTGCCGAGCAGCGCCGTGCGCAGGGCGTTGTACGCCTCATCCAGCCGTCCGGCGTCGAGGTAGGCCTCGGCCAACACCTCGAACGCGGGGACGCACGACGGTTGTGCCGCGAGCACGCCGCGGAGCAGGGAAACCGCGTCCATCGGGCGTCCCGCGGCGAGCAGCCGGCGCGCTTCGAGGAGGGTCTCGAGCGGCACGGGCGACGTGCCCGGGGCGGCCTGCGCCGCCGCCCGCAGCGCCGCCGCGCGGCCGTGGAGCTCGAGCGCCTCGCCGGTGCGGCCGAGACGCTCGAGCGCGTCGGCCTTGACGTCGAGCACGTCGGTGAGCTGGCCGGCCGGCGCGGCGGCCTCGAGCGCCTCGATGCTCGGGAGGAGCGCCTCGACGGCGGCGTTGTCCGTCGCCTGCGCGAGGCGCTGGCGGATCTGCGACAGCGAGCCCGGCGGGGGCGTCGCGGTGGGCGTGGGCGCCGGCGGGGCTGCGGCGGCGACCTTGGCCTTGACGCGGGCGACGAGGGCGAGGAAATCCGGCGTGTAAAAGTCGGCGACCAGCTCGAGCTGCGGGTTGTCTTTGAGCGCGGCCGCGACCGCCTCGGCCGCCTTCGCGGGACTCCTCATGTTGAGGTAGGTGACTGCGAGTCGCACCCGGATCTCGGCCCGCTTGGCGGCGTCGGGCTCGTTGTCCGCCGCTTTGGCGTAGAGCGTCGCGGCACGCCGGAACTCGGCGTTGCTGAAGGCCTTGTCCGCGTCGGAGAGGGGGCTCTGCGCCGTTGCCGCTTGCGCGACGAGCAGCAGCAGCGTGGCCGCGGTGGGGAAGCGCATGGACAGAGTCTAATACGACTCCGGTGGAGCGCCGCACGGCGGCGCCGCTCTACTGCGGGCGGACGACGCGGGTCACCGCGCTCGCCGGCGTGATCGTGGCCGTCTCGCGGTACTCCGACCCATCGGGCCACACGACCTTGAGCTCGTGTGCGCCCGCCGCGACCTTGCGGTCGCGCACCGGCAGGTGGCCGAGCTGGCGGCCGTCGAGGAAGACCTTGGCGCCCTGCACCGGGACGTTGAAGTCGTTGATCACCGAGAGGATTCCGAACGGGGGCAGGTGCATGGCGATCGTCTGGCCCGGAGCCGTGACCTCGACGTCGCGGGTCTCCTCGCGGTACCCGGGGATCCTCTGGGTGACGGCGTGCCGGCCGACGGCGAGACGCAGCTTCGCCGACTGCACCTTGCCGATCGCCTTGCCGTCGATGGCGATGTCCGCGGGAGGGTCGACGAAGAGATCGACCTCCACATCGGCGGGTTTGGGCGTGGGCGTGGGGCTCGGTGACGCGGCCGGGGCCGCCACCTTGGGGACGGCGGCGGGCGTGGCAGCGGCCGCCGGGGCGTGCGGCCCGGACGCGACGGAGCCGGGGCCGGCGAGGAACCACCAGGCTCCCGCACCGGCCGCCGCGAGGACGACGGCGGCGGCGAGCGCGGCGCGCCGGGACCGTCGCGACGGGGCGGGCGCGAGGGGGTCGGTTGCGACCCGGTCCAGCGGCTGGACCGCGAGCTGCGTCGCGGCGGTGAGCTGGTCGGAGGGCAGCCGGGCGATGCGCGCGAGCTCCTCGCGGACCACTGCGGTCGTGGTCTCGCGGCGGCGCTGCGCGCCGCGGCGCGGCAGCGCCGCCAGGACGTCCTTGAGATCGGCCGCGAACTCGCGGACGTCCTCGTAGCGATCCGCCGGATCCTTGGCGAGCGCCTTCAGGATCGCGCGTTCGAGCCGCTCCGGACACGCCGCGTTGCGCTGCCGCGGCGCCACCGGTTCCTGGTTGAGGATCTGATAGATGACGTTGGACAGGTTGGGCCCGGTGAACGGCCGCACGCCCGTGACCATCTCGTACGCCATCACGCCGAGCGAGAACAGGTCGGTGCGGGGACCGAGCGGCTTGCCCGAGAGCTGCTCCGGCGCGAGGTATCCCGCGGTGCCGAGCGCGACCCCGGTCTGGGTGAGCCGCGATTCGGCCTCGAGCGACTTCGCGATGCCGAAGTCCATGATCTTGACGGTGCCGTCCTCGAGGACGCGCACGTTCGCGGGCTTGATGTCGCGGTGCACGATGCCGCGGGAGTGCGCGAAGTCGAGGCCGGCGCAGACCTGCAGCAGGATCGCGAGCACGCCCTCGAGAGTGAGCTTGCGGGTCTCCAGCACCCCGTCGAGGTCGGTGCCGGAGAGGAACTCCTGCACGAAGTACGGCGTCTTCCCCTCCATCCCGAAGTCGAAGATCAACGTGATGTTCGGGTGCTGCAGCGCGCCGGCGAGCTGGGCCTCCCGGAAGAAGCGCTGCGTCGCCTCGGTGTCGGTGGCGTTGCAGGTCTTCAGCGCCACCCAGCGCTGGATGAAGGGATCCCATGCCTTGTAGACGATGCCGAAGCCGCCGACGCCGACCTGCTCGGCGATCTCGTACTTTCCGATGCGCTTGCCGGTCGCCATGGGATGCGGCAATTCTATACCGACTCGCCCGCCGCTCGCCGGCCGTGTTGCGGTGCTACCCTGACGAGGTGCGGGACCTTGCTCGTGTCGGCGCTTGTCTCGCGGTTGCCGCCGCGTCTCTGGCGGGGTGCGGGCGGGACGGCGGCCCGGCCGTTGCCGGCGGGCCGGCGCCGACGGCGGCCCGGCCGAACGAGGAACGTCCGCTCACGGCGGCCGACGTGCAGGCGTTCGTGGCGGTGCGGGCCAGGGCGCTGCAACGGCTCGAGACCGCCCTCGCGGACGTGGAGAGCAAAGGCGGCGACGTGCTCGCCCACGTGCAGGAGGTGTCGGTGGCGGAGCGCGACGCCGCGCGCGCCCTCGGCGTCGAGTGGCGGCGGTTCACGTGGGTCCGCGACCAGATCGGCCGGCTGCTCACGAGCCAGCGCCAGAACGAGGACCAACGCCTGCTCGAGGCCGAACTGGCGCGGTCGCGGGACGACCTCGAGGCCCAGCTCAAGGCGGCCCGGGACGCGGCCACCCGCCAGTTCCTCGCAGCGCAGCTCAAGGCGCTTTCTGCCCAACTCGACAAGCTCGAGCGCGACCGCCAGATGCCTGCGCCGCGGGCCCAGGAGATGCAGGTGCTTGAATCCGCCCGGGCCGAGATCGCGACCCTGCAGGGCCGGCAGGACAGGATCCAGCACCGGCTGCAGGAGCTCCTGCAGCGGACGACCGCCGGCACCGACTCCGTCCCGCCCGCCCGCCCGCCGGCGCGCTGAGACCGGCCGCCGGCCGGAGCCGTCGGGGCCGGGCTGGCCCGCCCGGGGCGCCGTGCCACGGTCGGGGGTAGACGCGGGAATTTCTTCGACTATCATGTCGGCTTCCGGTGACGGAGGCGGATCCGGTCGGGCGGGCGGTGGGCGGGGCGTCACCACCCCGGATCGAGCCGGAATCAGGGAGGCGACATGAGGAGACCCGTTGCACTGGCCGTCGTGCTTCTGACCCTGGCGGTTTCGGCGTCAGCCAAGGAGTACCAGAGTTCGTTCGGGTTCACCGTGGACATCCCGGACAACTGGCTCGCGCTGACCAAGCTTGCCATCGAGGAGAACCCGGCGCTCGCCGGCGCTCCGGGCGCCAACGTCGGGACGCTCGACCCGAAGGTGCTCCAGGACCTCAAGGCGAAGGTGGAGAACGGCGACTTCGAGATGTTCTTCGATCGCGCGACCAGCGATGCCGCGTTCGCCGACAACATCAACGTGAGGGTCGGACAGGGGAAGATCCCCGGTACTCCGGACGAGACGAAGGCGAAGTGCACCGCGTACGCGCAGGCGCTCGCGAAGTTCGCCAAGCGGACCCTCGCGGTCGCGCCGTGCGAAACCCGCACGGTCGGAGCGCTGCCGATGTTCTACGTCGAGTACGAGGGGTTCGTCGCCGGGACCGTCACGATGCAGTACCAGGTCGCGCGTCCGGACGGCAAGCTGATCTTCCTCACGGCGACCTGCAAGCGCGCCAGCCTGGACAAGTTCCGACCGGACTTCGAGGCGATCGTCAAGTCGATACGTTTCAGCTAGACCGACGCCATCCTGGCGGCGTGGGTGAGGAAGAACGACAGCAGCTCGAGGTTGATCTTGAGGTCGACGTTCTTGAGCTTGACTTCGGGGTGCCCCTTGAGTTGGGCGGGGGCGAAGTTGAGGACCGCCTGCACGCCGGCGTCCACGAGGTCGTCGTAGACCCTCTGCGCCGAGCTCGCCGGAACGGTGATCACCCCCAAGTGCACCTTCCGTTCTTTCACAATTTGGGTCAAGTTGACGACGCTTTCGACGGTCAACCCTCCCGGCACCCGCTTGCCCAGCTTGTGCGGGTCGGAGTCGAGGATGGCGACGATGCGGAAGCCGCCCGTGTTGAACCCCGAGTAGTGGGAGAGCGCGGTGCCGAGGTTGCCGGCGCCCACCATCAGCACCCTCCGCTCCTCGTGCAGGCCCAGGATGTTGACCAGATGTTCGCGCAGCTGGGTGACGTTGTACCCGACGCCGCGGATGCCGAACTCGCCGAAATAGGCGAGGTCCTTGCGGATCTGCGCCGAATTGAGGTGAAACCGGTCGGCGAGTTCCTGGGAGGAGATCGTGGTGCCGCCTTCGTGCTCCAGCTGCTGCAGGCAGCGCAGGTACACCGACAGGCGGTTGATCGTGAGTTCTGAAATGCTTTCGACCGGGATGTAGCGCTTGAAGGCCATACCGTCACCTCAGAAGGGTTTTGGCCGCGGTCTCGGCGGCGCTCA
>SCRJ01000091.1 GCA_004298115.1 Acidobacteriota bacterium | reverse complement strand
CGGAGGCGCTGAACCAGGCTGTCCAGGGAGCGAAGGACTACGACCTCGACCACCGCGTCGTCTGGCCCGACGGTACGATCCGCTGGGTCCATGCCCACGCGCAACTGACGAGGGATGCCGAGGGGGCGCCGGAGACGCTGTTGGGGACCGTCGTCGACGTCACCGAGCGCAGGCGGGCCGAGGACCAGCTCCGCGAGTTCTCCCAGCGGCTGAACTACCACGTCGAGAACTCGCCGCTGGCCGTGATCGAGTGGGGGCCGGACATGCGCCTGACCCGGTGGTCCGGTGAGGCGGAGCGCATCTTCGGCTGGAGGGCGGACGAGGTGCTGGGAAAGCGGATGGAGGATTTCCGCCTCGTCCACCGCGAGGATGAGTCGACGGCCGCCGAGGTTTCCGCGGCTCTGCGGCAGGGGAGGACGCCGAACCGCCTTTCGACCAACCGAAACTATCGCAAGGACGGCTCGGTCGCGTACTGCGAGTGGTACAACTCCTCGCTCCTGGGCGAGTCGGGGGAGGTACGGTCGGTCCTGTCGCTCGTCCTGGACGTGACCGAACGGAAGAAGGCGGAAGAGGCGTTGTCCGAGAAGCATCGGGAGCTGATGGAGACCGTTCGAGAGCTCGAGCAGTCTCGCAGCATGCTCCAGTTGATCATCGAATCGATCCCCACTCGCGTCTTCTGGAAGGACAGGGATCTCCGTTACCTCGGCTGCAACCGCCACTTCGCCCGCGACGCCGGCTTTTCGGATCCGCACCAGCTCATGGGCAAGGACGATTTCGCCATGGGGTGGCGGGAACAGGCGGAACTCTACAGAGCGGACGACCGGAAGGTCATGGCGTCTCGGCGTCCCACGATGAACATCGTCGAGCCGCAGACAACGCCGGACGGCGCCACGATCTGGCTGAGCACGAGCAAGGTTCCGTTGCAGAGGGCCGACGGCGAGGTCGTCGGAATCCTCGGTGTCTACGACGACGTCACCGAGCGCCGGCGCGCCGAGGAGGCGCTCCGGGAGAGCGAGGAACGCTACCGCAGCCTGTTCGAGCAGTCGCCGATCGGCATCTACCGCACCACGCCCGACGGTCGCATCCTCCTCGCCAACCCCGCCCTCCTGACCATGCTCGGGTACGACCGTTTCGAGGAGCTCGTCGCCCGCAACCTGGAGACCACGGGGTTCGAGCCGGGCTACCCGCGCGAGAGGTTCAAGGAGATCCTCGAACACGACGGCGAGCTGAAGGGCTTCGAGGCCGTCTGGACGACGAAATCGGGGACGGCGGTGCGGGTCGTCGAGAACGCACGGGCGGTCCGCGGCGCGGACGGGGCCATCCTCCACTACGAAGGCACCGTCGAGGACATCACGGCGCGTACGCTGGCCGAAGAGGAACGCACGCGTCTGAGCGCCGCGATCGAGCAGGCCGCCGAAGTGGTGATCGTCACGGACCGGGAGGGAGCGATTCAGTACGTCAACCCCGCCTTCGAGCGCGTCACCGGGTACGGCCGCGACGAGGTCCTCGGCCGGACGCCGCGGATGCTCAAGAGCGGCAGCCACGACGCCGCCTTCTACAAGTCCTTGTGGGACACGATCACGGCCGGCGAGGTATGGTCCGGCCACGTGATCAACCGGCGCAAGAACGGATCGACGTACGAGGAGGAGACGACGATCTCCCCCGTGCGGGGCCCCGACGGCGGAATCGTGAACTACGTCGCGGTGAAGCGCGACGTGACGCACGAGGTCGCACTGCAGCACCAGCTCAACCAGGCGCAAAAGATGGAGGCGGTGGGACGGCTCGCCGGCGGTATCGCCCACGACTTCAACAACCTCCTGCAGGCGCTCCTGACCCATGCGCAGCTGCTCAGGGCGCATGCGCACGACCCGGATCACATCCGGGAGGAGGCTGCCAAGCTCGAGCAGGACGTGTCCCGCGGCACCGGGCTGATCCGGCAACTCCTGCTGTTTTCGCGGCAGGAGACGTCGCGATTCGAGCGTATCGACCTCAACGATGTTGCCTTGACCGCCGCGGACATGCTCCGGCGGCTGGTGCGGGAGAACATCGTCTTCGCCCTCGAGCTGGCGGATCGGCCGGCGATGGTCGAGGCGGACCGGGGCCAGCTCGAGCAGGTCTTGATGAACCTCGTGGTCAACGCGTCCGACGCGATGGAGCATGGCGGCCGGCTGGTGATCCGCACCGGACATGAACCTCACGCGTCCTCGTGGCTCGAGGTCGAGGACAGCGGCCAGGGCATCCCGGAGTCGGTCCGCGAGCACATTTTCGAGCCGTTCTTCACCACCAAGGAGCCCGGCAAGGGCACCGGACTGGGCCTGTCCGTCGTGCATGGGATCGTCGCCCGGCATCACGGCCGCCTCGAGCTGGACACGAGTCCGGGCAACGGCTCGAGGTTCCGCGTTCTGCTGCCTCACGCCGGGCAGGTCGGGTTCGACACGGCGTCCGCTCCCGCCCCCGGCCCGCAGGATTTGCCGGTCGGTTTCGGCGAGCGGATCCTGGTGGTGGAGGACGAGGCAGGCGCGCGCGAGGGCCTGAAGGAGATCCTGGTCTCTCTCGGGTACGATGTGGTGGCGGTCGGGTCCGGGTCCGAGGCGGGACGCCTCGCGGCCGAACCCGCCTTCGCGTTGCTCCTCACCGACCTCTTGCTCCCCGACGTCGCGGGCCACGATCTGGCCGTGGGTCTTCAAGGGCGTTGGCCGAAGCTCGCGGTCGTCCTGATGTCGGGGTACGCGGAAGACGAGGCGGTGCGCCGCGGGATCGAAGCCGGGCGCATCAGGTTCCTGCAGAAACCCTTCAACATGCAGACCCTCGCCACCGCCGTGCGCGCCGCGCTGGACGAGCGCCGGCCCTCGCGTCAAGCGTAGCCACGGGCGTCCTGCCGGTTGGACGCACCACACGAGCGGCGCCCAACGACCCGATCGCTGCCGGGTGTCGCCATCTCCCTTTCTCCGTCTCCACTCCGCCCGACGTTGGCGTCCTGCCTGGGCCGGTGCGACGCGCCACGCCACCGGCTCGCTCGACCTCGATTCGTGATACGTGCCATGTCATTGACTCGGTCAACGACATGCGCAAGAATAAGGCCATGGCAGCGGCGAGAACGACCAAGTCAAAGACACTGCGTCACCGCGGCGACGAATCGCACCTCCTGCGCGAGATCGTTCGAACGAACCGGGCGCTCATGACGGAATTCCCGCGCAAGGTGGGGATGGCGGCGTCGCGTCTCGCGTTGGTGCAACTGGTTGCGACCGCCGATCGCGACATCGGCGTGATGGAGCTGGCTCGCCAGCTTGGGATCAACCCCGCCGGCGTCACCCGGCAAGTCAAGCTGATGGAGCGCGAGGGTCTCATCGAGCGGTACGCCGACCCGGGCGACCGCCGCCGCAGTACGGTAAAGCTCTCACCGCAAGGCGCCAGGCTGTTCGGGTGGGTCCACGAGAAGGCGCATGACCTCGAGCGCTCGCTGACCGCGGCCGTCGGTCCGCAGGAGATGGCGATCGCCGCGGCGGTGCTGGCGAAAGTCCGCGCCCTCGTCGAGGAGCTTCCCTGAGCGGGAAAGGGTCAGACCATGGAAGGGACATCCAAGAGGTTCAATCCTCGGGCGTTCACGGCGGTGGTGATCGCGTTCAGCGGCCTCGGGCTTCCCCTGACCGGCCTCGCGAACCACCTGTACGGCTTCGCGCCGCCGTCCATCGCGCGCCACGCCTGGATGTCGGCGCACAACTGCCTGGGACTCCTGTTCGCGGGGTTCGCCGTCGGACACGTCGTGCTCAACCGCCGCGCCCTTTCGAAGTACTTTTGGGACCGCGGCGCCCCCGTGCCGGCGCTGGGCCGTGAAGCCGCTCTCGCCGCTGCCTTGGTGGCCTCACTCCTGCTTCTCTTCGTCGGACACGCGTTCCATGCCGGCGGCTGACCTGGACGTCGCGGACGTCGGTCCGCTGTCCGCGGGCCCGTGAAGCGCCGCCGGATCAAGCAGTGCCGGCGATCCCGGCGTTCCCATCGTGAGGGCGACCCTGGCGGCTCCCGGCCCGTGAGTCGAACCGGACCTCCGATCCGCCTCCGGCCTGCGCACCCCTCAAGACGGTCTCGGGCTATCATCGTGCACCACGTCGAGTACTGGGGGAGGTCGTACATGGGTAGGTCGAAGGTTGCGTTCGCGGTTGTCGCGTTGCTCGTGTGCGCCGTGGCGTTCGGTCAGGCCCCGCGCACGAACGTCCTCGAGCTGATCAACGGTACGGTCGTCGCCTCCGCGAGCAGCGAGTACGGCGGCTGGGAAGCCAGGTTCATGCTCGACGGCTCGACGGCCCGGGGGTGGTGCAGCGAGAAGGGGAAGCCGCTGCCGCACGCGATCGTGCTCGAGCTGGCGCAGCCGTACGCGCTGACGAGCGTGGCGGTGGAGACGACCGGCGACCAGGAGCCGGGCTACCCCGGGATCTCGGCCAAGACGGTCGTGGTGTCCGGTTCGACGACCTCGGCCACCGGCGGCTTCTCCGAGCTGGCGACGGTGCGCGTTCCGAAGGGCGGGCGCGGCGAGGCGGCGCTGGCGAAGCCGGCCGTGGTGCGCTGGCTCAAGTTCGAGGTGACGGCGAACTGGGGAAACGCGGACTACACCGAGATCATGGAGCTCGAGGGGTACGGCACGCCGTCGGGGCCGGCCCCGAGCGTCAACGTGACCGGGGTCTACCAGACCAACTACGGCCCGCTGCGCCTGGAGCAGGACGGCGGGCTGGTGCGCGGCTGCTACTACGACGGCGCGGCGCAAATCGACGGCAGCGTGAAGGGCAGGGTGCTGCAGGCCGAGTGGCGGCAGGACGAAGGAAAGCGGGTCGGGGCGGTCGTGATGGTCGTGTCCTCGGGCGGGGATGCGCTGAACGGGGTCTGGTACCGGAACGGAGCGCTCGCCGGGGAGTGGTCGGGGAAGCGGGCCGACGTCGAGGCGAACTGCACCCTGGCGAAGGAGGGCGGCCTCGCGCAGCGTCTCTCGTCGGGCGGACGCGCCGTGCTGTACGGGCTCTACTTCGACTCCGACTCGGCGACGCTCAAGCCCGAGTCGCAGGCGACGCTGGAGGAGGTGCTCGCCGTGTTGAAGGGCCAGCCGTCGCTGCGCCTCCAGGTCGGCGGGCACACCGACGCGACCAACACCGACGCCCACAACCTGCAGCTCTCGCAGCGGCGCGCCGAGGCGGTGGTGCAGTGGCTCGTCGAGCACGGCGTGGCGGCGGGGCGCCTGACCGCGAAGGGGTTCGGCAAGGCGCAACCGGTCGCGGACAACAAGACGGCGGCCGGCCGCGCGCTCAACCGCAGGGTGGAGGTCACCGCGCTGAAGTAGTCGTTGGGGTCAGGCTTGCGTTGTTGCGTTGTTCTCGCGCCTGGAAGGGCTGGATGGCGCCTCTCGACGCGGTTCCGTGCGCTTCCGGGACGCGCCGGCAGGGGAGCGGCGAATACGATCGGGTGTCCGCGGTGTTGCAGAAGTTGCCGGGCGGGCATCAGGCACCAAAGTGATCGACCCGCGTTCGAGCGCTCGGCTCGCGTGTAAGCGCACCTCGTGAGGCCGGGGGACGGGAGAGTTCATGACGAGGATCGGCGACACGTCGCTCGACGTCTTTCCGCTGTGCCTCGGCGGCAACGTGTTCGGCTGGACGGCCGACGAGGGGCAGTCGTTCGCGGTGCTCGACGCCTACGCCGCCGCCGGCGGCAACTTCATCGACACCGCCGACGCCTACTCCGCGTGGGTGCCGGGTCACACTGGCGGCGAGTCGGAGTCGATCATCGGTCGGTGGATGGCCGAGCGGGGCAACCGCGACCGGATGGTGATCGCGACGAAGGTGGGAAAGCTCCCGGGTCTCGCCGGCCTCTCGGCGAAGACGATCCGTGCGGCGGCCGAGGGCTCGCTGCGCAGGCTGCAGACGGACCGCATCGACCTCTACTACGCCCACGCCGACGACGCCGCGACGCCGCTCGAGGAGACGCTGGGGGCGTTCGACGCGCTCGTGCGCGAGGGGAAGGTCCGCCACATCGCGGCCTCCAACTACGCCGAGGCACGCCTCACCGAGGCGCTGGCGCTCTCCAAGCGCGCGGGCCTGCCGCGGTACGTGGCGCTGCAACCGCACTACAACCTGGTGCACCGGACCGAGTACGAGAGCGGCCTCGCCGCCCTGTGCGTGCGCGAACGGTTGGCCTGCTTCCCCTACTTCGCGCTCGCCACCGGCTTCCTCGCCGGCAAGTACCGGCCCGGCGCGAAGGTCGAGAGCTCGCGCGCCTCGAGCGCGACGAAGTACCTCGACGACAGAGGGCTGCGGATCCTCGCGGCGCTCGACGAGATCGCCGCGGCGCGCACGACGACGGTCGCGGCGGTGGCCCTCGCCTGGCTGTTGACGCGTCCGGGGGTCGTCGCCCCGATCGCCAGCGCCCGCACGCCGGAACAGCTCGCCCAGCTGCTGCCGCTCGCCTCCCTGCGCCTGGATCGCGACGAGCAGCGCCGCCTCGACGACGCGTCGGCGTGAGCCCCGAGACGGCCGCCTGACGCGGACGCGACTGCCGTCGGCCGTCTCTCGATTGAACCGCCAGACTCCGTCGTGATGTCACGGCTCAGGTGAAGGCACGCCTGGCTCGAGCCCGTGGCCCGCGAACCAGCCGCGCAGCGTCCGCTCGTCGGCCGCGAGGTCGCCGGTGAGGGTGAACGCCGGCCCAATTTCGACCACCCGGCGCCGCCAGTCGAAGCCAACCGGCACCACCGGCACGCCGGCTCCGACCGCAACGTGGGCGAACCCCATCCGCCACCCGGCAACCGACCGTCGGGTCCCTTCCGGCGCGACCGCCAGTACCATCGTCTCGCGCTGCCGCATCGTCTCCACGAGCTTCGCCACCGTGCCCGAGGCGGAGTTGCGCCGCACCGGGACGCCGTCCAGCCACAGCATCAGCGGCCGCAGCGGCCAGCGGAACAGCGTGTGTTTGCCGAGCCAGCTGATCCGCAGGCCGATCGTGAAGGCCGTCAACATGGCGACCAGCAGGTCCCAGTTCGTGGTGTGCGGCGCCACCACGACGATCGCCTTCGGCACGTCGGGGAAACTTCCCGCGATCCGCCACCGCCACAGCCGGAACGCGAGACGCGCGAGCCACCGGCTCGCCCGGTTCCCTCGCCTCGGCACCGATGCGCCGAGCTCCGGAGTCCCCCCGTTCGGCAACACAGCCTCGAAGCGTACACCCACGCACCATCGCAACGGTGCGGACGGGCGCCAACGACCCGGACCCCGGTCGCGCGCCTCCGCCTACGTCACGCGATGAAGGTGCCTCCGCGCGCGCCGGCCGACCGTGATCGTCGCGGCGGCCGAGTCGGCGGTGCCGCAGGCGTTACCGACCCTGACCCAGAAGCTGGTCGCGGCGATCAGGGGCGGCGTCGTGAACGTGCTCGCGTCGCCGCCGGCCGGCGCCGAGGTGTCGCCGGCGGTCCCCCGGTACCACTGGTAGGTCAGCGCCGCCGTGCCGGTCACGGTCACCGAGAGGGTGGCGGTTTGCCCGCTTTCAACGACAAGGCTTTGCGGTTGCGCGGTGATCGCGGGTGGCGTGCAGCTGGTGTTCACGAACACCCACGCGGCGCCGGCCTTGCCGTCGTCGTAGGAGCCGCCGGCGATCACGGTGGTCCCGTCCGCCGAGATCGCCACCGCGCCCTGGTTGGCGGCGCCGACGGCGCCCGTTCCGGCGAGCTTGCCGCCTTGCTGCGACCACACCCCCGCGCTGCGCGTGTAGACCCACGCGGCGCCGGCGTTGGAATCGTCGCTGGGCCCGCCGACCGCCGCGGTGTTGCCGTCCGCCGAGATCGCCACCGACCAGCCCTGGGCGGCGGCCCCGGCGGCGTCCGAGCCGACGAGCTTGCTTCCCTGCTGCGACCACACGCCCCCGTTGCGCGTGAACACCCATGCGGCGCCGGCGTCGGAATCGTCGCCCCACCCGCCGACGATGGCCGAATTGCCATCTGCGGAGACCCCCACCGAGTAGCCCTGGAAAGCGCCGCCGAGCGCGTCCGAGCCGACGAGCTTGC
Source organism: Acidobacteriota bacterium (assembly GCA_004298115.1). Taxonomy (GTDB): domain Bacteria; phylum Acidobacteriota; class Thermoanaerobaculia; order Thermoanaerobaculales; family Thermoanaerobaculaceae; genus RBG-13-68-16. The sequence goes on along the minus strand of SCRJ01000091.1, from coordinate 400 downwards.
TTCCCTGCTGCGACCACACGCCTCCACTGCGCGTGAACACCCACGCGGCGCCGGCGAAGGAGTTGTCGGCGACCCCGCCGAGGACGGCGGTGTTGCCGTCCGCCGAGATCGCCACCGAGTAGCCCTGGGCGGCGCCCCCGACGGCGCCGGCGCCGACCAGCTTGCCGCCCTGCTGTGACCACACGCCTCCGCTGCGCGAGTACACCCACGCGGCGCCGGCGTTGGCGTCGTCGAACGCCCCGCCGACGACGGCCGTGGCGCCGTCCCCCGAGATCGCCACCGACCAGCCCTGCTCGGCCGCCCCGACGGCGGCCGTGCCGACGAGCTTGCTCCCCAGTTGCGACCACACCCCGCCGCTGCGCGTGAACACCCACGCGGCGCCGGTGTTGGCGGCGTCGTA
>SCRJ01000090.1 GCA_004298115.1 Acidobacteriota bacterium | reverse complement strand
GGCGGCGGCCGATCCGACCGCGGTGGCGCGGCTGCGCGCCGCGCTCGGGGAGCGGCCGTGAAGCCCGGGTGGCGCCTGGCCGCGGCCGCGGCGCCCGGGCTCGCGCTGGCGGCGGCGGCGCTGCTCGGGTGGGCGCCGGCCGCCGGCGACCTGCCGAGCTACTTCGTCCCGCTGCGGCAGCGGACGGCGGAGGTCGTGCGGGGCGCGCGCAGCCCCTTCTGGAACCCCGACGTCGGGTGCGGCGAGCCGTTCTTCGCCAACCCGCAGAGCGCGCTCCTCTACCCGCCCGCGTGGCTCGGCCTCGTCGTCCCGGCGCGGGCGGCGGTCGGCCTCGAGGCGGGCCTGCACCTGGCGCTGCTCGCGGCCGGCTGCGCGCTGCTGGCGCGCCGGCTCGGCGCCGGCGGGTGGCTCGACGTGGCGGCGGGATGGAGCGTGGCCGCCGCCGGGCCGGTGCTGGCCGCGGTCGGGGTGCTCAACAACCTCGATTCGCTCGCCTGGATGCCGTGGGTCTGGGGCGCCGCGCTGGCCGGAAGCGTGCCGGCGACCGCCGGCTTCCTGGCGCTCGCGTACCTGGCCGCGGAGCCGGCGCTCGCGCTCGTCGCCGGCGTCGTCGCCTTCGCGCTCGCGCCGCGCCGGCGCACCGCCGCCGCGCTCGCGCTCGCGGTCGCGCTCGTCGCGGTGCAGGCGGTCCCCTTCGCGGCGTGGGTGCGGGGCGGCAACCGGGGCCCAAGCCCTGACCGGGAGCTGGGGATGGCCGGGATCGTGTTTCCCGCCGAACTGGTGGCGATGGCGGCGCCGGGCGCCCCGCGGCCGGCGTACACCGGGGTCCACTTCGTGCCGCACCTCGCCGTGCCGCTGTGGGCGCTCGCGCTCGGCATGGTGGCGGTGTTCGACCGGCGCGCGGCGGTCCGCCGCCTCGCGCGCGCGGGGTGGGTTCTCGTGGCCGCGAGCGTTCTGCCCGCGCTTCCGGGGGGGCTCGCCGTCTGGAACGCGCTCACCGAGGGGTTCGTACGCTACTCGGGGCGCTTGCTCTTCCCCGCCGTGGTCGCCCTGGTCCCGGCCGCGGCGGCGGCGGTGGCGGCGCGACGGGTGCGGGCGTGGGCGGCGGCCGGGTTCGCCGCGCTCGCGGCGGCCGGCGGGTTGGCGGCCGGCGGATCGCCGTGGCCGACCCTGACCGGGGCGGCGGCCGCCGGGGCGGTGCTGGCGGCCGTGGCGCCGGCGCCCGCGGCGGCGCTCGGCGCCGTCGCGCTGGCGTGGCGGGCGGGCGACGCCCTGGGTCTGCGCGAGCTCCGCCCGGAGCGGCCCGCGCTGTGCCTTGCCGCCCAGCGCGAGGCGCGGCGGCTGTACGTCGTGGCGCCCTCGGTGCAGCAGATCGCCTTCATCCAGGGCGACGGCGAGGGGGAGCGACGGCGGCAGCGCTCGCTGGCGTTCGGCTACACCGCGCTCGGCGACGGCAGGCGCGCCGTCCGGACGTTCGCGCCGCTCGCCTCGCTCCGGCTCGCCGCCCAGCTCGAGGAGGCGGACCGGGGACCGGCGGGGCGGTGGTGGCTGAACGCCTTCGGCGCCGACCGCATCGTGTCGCAGCATCCGATCGCCGGGTTCCCCGAGCTGTGCCGCGAGGGAGGGATCGTGGTGTACGGCAACCCCGAGGCGTGGCCGGACGCCCAGGTCGTGTGCGCGATGCCGGAGCCCGGGCGGACGCCGCGGTCGTGCGGGGAGGTGCGCGCGACCGCCGGCGGCGACGACGCCCGCGCCTGGCGGATCGATGCGGGGGCGGGAGGAGGGGTCTTCCTCTGGCTGGAGACGCCCGATCCCGGGTGGGAGATCCGCGTCGACGGAAGGCCCGCTCCGGGCGTGGCCGGCGCCGGTATCCTGCACGGGGCCGAGGTGCCCGCGGGGCGTCACGACGTGACGGCGCGGTACCGGCCGCCGGGCCTCCTCGCCGGCGCCGCGGTGTCGCTGGTGGGTCTGGCGGTCGTTCTGGGGGCGGCATGGCGGCGTTGGTGACGGTGCTGTTCTTCATTTCGGGCGTGGTGGCCCTGGCGTACGAGGTCGTCTGGGTGCGCGCGCTCGGTCTCGTCGTCGGCAACTCGCTGTGGGCGGCCACCGCGGTGGTGGCGGCGTACATGGGGGGGATGGCGCTGGGCAGCGCGCTGGTGGCGCGCTGGGCCGGGCGCATCCGCCGCCACCTCCGGCTCTACGCCGCGGCCGAGGCGGCCACGGCGCTGGTGGCGCTCGCCACGTCCCCGGCGCTGGCGGTGTTGCAGCGCGTCGCCGCCGGCCTCGGGCCGGCGCCGCTCGCCGGCTGGGGGCTGCCGCTGGCGGGCCGGTTCGGCCTCGCGTGGACGTTTCTGGCGGTGCCGACCGTCGCGATGGGCGCGTCGCTGCCCCTGCTCGTCGCCCGCGTGGGGCAGGGCGGTCCGCTCGCCCGCCGGGTCGGACGCCTGTACGCCGCCAACACGTTCGGCGCCGTGGCGGGTACCGTGATCGCCGCCTTCGTGGCGCTGCCGGCCCTGGGCGAGCGGGCCACGCTGGCGGCGTTCGCCTGTCTCGGCGCCGTCGTGGCCGGCGCCGCGTGGCTGGCGGAGGCCGCGGTGCCACCGGCGGTGGCCGCGCCCGGCGCGGCGAAGGCGGGCGCGCGGCGCGCCTGGCTCGTCTACCCGGCCTTCTTCGGCTTCGTCGCCCTGGCGAGCGAGCTGGTGTGGACGCGAGTGCTGCTCCTGCACCTCGGCTCCCGCGTCTACGCCTTCGCCGTGATCCTCGCGGTGTACCTCGCCGGGATCGCGGCCGGCGCCGCGCTGGTGCGCCGGCGGGTGCGCGACCCGCGCCGCGCCCTCGCCGGCTGCCAGATCGCCGTCGGCGTCGCGATGGCGCTGCAGATCCCGCTGTTCGCCCGCATCGGCGACGTGCTGGGCTGGCTCGCGGAGCACGGTCGCTTCACGACGTTCGCCGGCGTGCAGCTCGGCCTCGCCGTCGCGGTCGCCGCCGCGCTCGCGCTCCCCACCATGGCGTTCGGGGCCAGCTTCCCGCTGGCCGTGGCGGCCTACCCGGCGGCGGTCCCGGTCGAGGCGAGGACCGGCGAGGTCGCCGCGGCCAACACCGCCGGGGCGATCGCCGGCACGATCCTCGCGCCGCTGGTGCTCGTTCCGCTCGTCGGCAGCCAGACCCTGATCCTCGCCCTCGGCGGTGCCAGCGCCGTCGCCGGCGCGCTGCTGGCGTCCTCGCGGGCGGTGCGGGCGGCGGGTTGGGCGGTCGCGGCGCTGCTCGCCGTCGAGGCCGCGCTGGCGCCCGCCGGCGCGGTGTTACGCGGCGCCGCGGTCGTCTCCGACGGCACGGTGGAGACGATCAGCGAGAGCGCGTCGGCGACGGTCGTGGTCCACCGCATCACCGACGGTCGCGGCACCTGGCGCTCGCTCGAGCTCAACGGCGTCAACGTCGCGGGGACGTCGCCCGAGCTGCGTGCGATCCAGCGACTGCAGGGTCATCTTCCGCTCCTGCTCGACGCCGACCCCGAGCGCGTCCTCCACATCGGCTTCGGCGCCGGCGGGACGGCGTGGGCGGTGGCGCAGCACCCGGTGAAGGAGATCACCGTCGCGGAGATCTCCCCGGAGGTGCTGGCGGTGTCGAACAGCGTCTTCGCCGACGTCAACCGCCACGTGCTGGACGACCCCCGCGTCCGGGTCGTGCTGAACGACGGGCGCAACGTCCTTCTCGCGACCCGGGAAACGTTCGACGTGATCCTTTCCGACTCGATCCACCCCGTGTGGGCGGGGAACTCGACGCTGTACACGCGAGAGTACTTCGAGCTCTGCCGCAAGCACCTGCGCCCGGGCGGCGTGGTCTCGATGTGGCTGCCGCTCTACTCGCTGACGACCGGCTCCTACCTCGCGATCGTGCGGGCGTTTTCGGACGTGTTCCCCTCGACGTGCATCTGGTACGACCCGGTGGTCCTCAACGAGTTCACGGTGGTCACGGGCTCGACCGCGCCGGGTCCGGTGCGGTTGCGCTGGGGGGCGATCTCCGACCCGCGGCTGGCGCCGACGCTGGCGGAGGCGGGGGTGCAAAGCCCGAGGGACCTGGCGGCGATGCTGCTGCTCGGGCCGCGCGACGTCGCCGCCCTGGTCGCCGACACCCTCCCGCACGTCGACGACTTCCCCGAGGTAGAGTACGGCTCCGGCCGCATGCTCGACCGCAACGGCTCGTGGCTCGACAACATGCGGGTGTTGTGGGCGGCGCGCACCAGGGTCGATCCGTTCGCCGATTGCCCCGGCGGGTTCGCCGCGGCGGCCGCGGCGCGCGACCGCGCCGTGCGGGACGAGCTGCGTCAGCTCTCGCGGCGGGTCGCCAGGCGGTAGAGCTCCAACATTCCGCGTGCGGTCCGCTCCCAGGTGAAGGCGCGGGCGCGTTCGAGTCCGGCCGCGGCCAGCTCGGTGCGGCGGGCGGGGTCCGACGCCAGCGCCGTCACCGCATCGCGCCAGGCCCCGGGGTCGTCGGGATCGAGCAGCACCGCCGCGGCGCCGCACACCTCCGGCAGGGCGCCGGCGCGCGCCGCGACCACCGGACAGCCGCACGCCATCGCCTCGAGCGCCGGCAGGCCGAACCCCTCGTTGCGCGACGGCACCAAGAGGGCGAGCGCCCCGCGGTACAGCTCGACGAGCTCGCCGTCACCGGGGTGGGGGATGGCTCGGGCGGTTCCGGTCGCCAGCAGCGGCTGCAGGCGGGGGTCGGCGGCCGCGGCGCCGGCGACGACCAGCGGCGGCAGGGCGGCCGCGGCGGGGTGCGCCCACACCGCGAGCGCGAGGTCGAGGTTCTTGTGCGGGTCGCCGCCGCCGACGAAGAGGGCGTGGCGCGGCGGCACCGGCGCCGGACCCGGCGTGAAGGCGGCGTCGACGCCAAGCGGCACCACGGACACCCTCGTCTCGGAGACCGCGGCGACGCCGAGGAGCTCGTTCCCCGCATGGCGGGAGATCGCGTGCACGCGCGTGGCGCGCGCCAGGGAGGCGATCGCGCGGCGCGCCCGGTGCCGCGTCCAGCGCCGGGCGGGCGAGGGGAAGCGGAACGGGGTGGCATCGTAGAACGTCGCGACCACCGGCACGCGCAGACCGCGCGGGACGCCCCAGGTGGGCAGGTGCAGCACGTCGACACGGTGGCGTCGCAGCGTGAACGCCCACGCCGGCGCGTCGACGAGGAACGCGCCCCGGCGCGGGCGGGTGAGTTGGACGACGGACGCGGCGCGTAGGTACCATGGGGGAGGAATGAGAACGCCGTGCGGAACGAACACGACGACCTCGCCGGGCGCCGCCTGGAGCAACGCCTCGGCGAGCGACCGCGTAAAGCGGCCGAAACCGCGGTGGGGGTCGAGGAACGCCGCCCGGGCGTCGAAGCCGATCCGCATGCTCCCCATCATGCCACTTCGCCCCCGCGCCCGAGGCGGGCGGCGCGGGAGGGTGGGATGAGGCCCGGTGCTTCCGCCGGGCGCCGATGCTCGCTCTCCGGGGTCATGGCCCATGCGCGTCGGGGTTGACGGCAAGCCGTTGCTCGCGGCCCGGGCCGGGGTCGCGCGCTATCTGGACGGGCTGCTGGGAGGGCTGGCGGACCTCGCAACGCCGGCGGCCGAGTTCGACGTCATCTCGCCGGCCCGCCCCCGGGGCACGCTGCGGTGGGTGATGTGGGACCTGCAACGGGCGACGGGCCGCGGCTACGACGCGTTCCACTTTCCGTTCTACTACCCGCCGCTCGCGCCCCGCTGCCCGGTCACGGTGACCGTGCACGACGTGCTGCCGCTCGAACACCCGGAGTGGTTTCCCCACGGGAAGGCCAACCCGTTGCGGCTGCTCATCCCGGCGGGCGCCCGCCGCGCGGCCGCGGTGCTGGTCAGCTCGGTGGCCGTGGCCGAGGCGGTGAGTGAGCGCTGCCGGGTGCCGATGGCGCGGATCCACGTGACCGGGTTCGGCGTGGACCACGCCCGCTTCGCGCCCCCCTCCGAGGATGCCGTCGCGGCGGCGCTGGCGCAGCTCGGCATCGCGCGCCCGTACCTGCTCCAGGTCGGGGCCCTGGAGCCGCGGCGCGGGACGGACCTGGCGCTGGCGGCATGCGCGTCGCTGCGCGAGCGCCACCCCGGGTTGCGGCTCGTCCTCGCGGGCGACGTGCGGGCCGACGTCCCCTCCTTGCGCCAGCCCCCTCCCTGGGTGCGGCGGCTGGGGCGCGTCGCCGACGACGCCCTGCCGGCGCTCTACGCGGGGGCGGCGGCGGTGCTGGCGCCGTCGCAGGGCGAGGGCTTCGACTTTCCCGTGCTCGAGGCGCTCGCCTGCGGCGGCGCCGTCGTCGCCTCGGACATCGCGGTGCACCGCGAGCACTTCGCGCCGGCGGTTGCGCTGTTCGCGAGCGGCGACGCCGAGGCGCTGGCGGGGGCGCTGACCCGGGTGGTCGAGGACACCGAGGCCTGCCGCGCGCTGCGCGCGGCCGGCCCGGCCCTCGCGGCCCGCTTCTCGTGGGCCGAGGCGGCCCGGCGCCACCTCGAGGCGTGGCGCGCACTGGGGGGCCGATGAGAGCCGGCGCGGTGGTCGTGAACTTCAACGGCGGCGACGACCTCCCCCGCTGCCTGGACGCCCTGCGGGCGCAGACGGCGCCGGTCGGGGTCGTGCTCGTGGACTGCGCCTCGTCCGACGGCACGCGGTCGCTCGCCGAGCGGCCCCCGGCGGGGGTGGTCGGCGTGCCGCTGGCGAGGAACGCCGGCTACGCGGGAGGGTGCGCGGCGGGGCTCGCGGCGCTCGACCCCGCCGTCGAGGTGATCGGGTTCTTCAACCCGGACTGCGCCCCGGCTGCGGATTTCTTCGCGGTCTGCCTCGACCTCCTCGCGCGCCGCCCCGACGCCGGCGGCGTGGCGGCGCGCCTCGAGCGGCCGGGGGGCGAGGTGCTCGACTCCTGCGGCCAGGTGCTGACGCCGCTGCTGCTGCGCGTGCGCGACCGGGGCTACGGCGGCCCCGCGGCCGGGCGCTTCGCGGAGCCCGCCACGGTGCTGGCGGCGTGCGGCGCCGCGATGGTGTACCGCCGTGCGGCGCTCACCGCCGCGGCGGTGGAGGGCGAGGTCTTCCCGGCCGATTACTTCGCCTTCTGGGAGGATCTCGACCTCGGCTGGCGGGTGAGCGCCGCGGGGTGGCCGGTCGTCTACGAGCCGCGCGCCGTGGCGACCCACCGCCGCGGCGCGACCGCCGCCCCCGGCGGCGGGCGCCTGATCTTCCGGCGGCCGCCCGAGCTCGCGGCCGCCGTGCTCGCGAACCGCTGGGCCACGCTGGTGCGCAACCTCCATCCGGTTGATTTCTGGCTGCGCTTGCCGCTACTTTTGCCGGGCGAGGTCGCCATGGTGATCTGGGTGTTGGTGCGTCATCCGCGGGTGCTGGGCCGCCTGCGCGCCGCGCTCCCGCGCGTGCGCCGGGCCGCGGCGCAGCGCCCCCTGATCCGGCGGCGGCCGCTCGCGGGGCTGCGGTGAGCCCCTTGCTCGCCGCCGCCGGCTTCCTCCTCGCGTTCCTGCTGGTGTTGTACTTCACGCCGCTCGCCCGCCAGGCGGCGTTGCGCTTCGGCATCGTGGACAACCCCGACGGCCGGCTCAAGCGGCAGGCGGAGCCGGTGCCCTACCTGGGCGGCCTCGCCGTCTTCCTCGCATACCTGGTCGCGCTCGGACTCGTGTTCTCGTTCAACGGCCTCCTCCTCGGCCTGCTGCTCGCCGGCACGCTGACGTTGCTCGTCGGTCTGGTGGACGACTTCGGCGTCTTGACGCCCGCGGCCAAGCTCGCCGGCGAGGCGGTCGCGGTGTTCGTGCTGCTGCGCAGCGGCGCCGTGATCGAGTTGACCCAGGTGCCGTCCGGCCTGCGCTGGCCGCTTGCCGCCCTGTGGCTTTTCGCCGTGTGTAACGCGTTCAACCTGCTCGACATCATGGACGGGCTCGCGGCCGGCGTCGGCGCCGTCGCGGCGCTCGCGTTCGGGGTCGTCGCGCTGACGACGGGCGAGTACCCCGAGGCGGCCGCCGCGCTCGCCCTGGCGGGCGCTCTGTGCGGTTTCCTCGTGTACAACGCGCCTCCGGCGCGGATCTACCTCGGCGACGCCGGCTCGCTCGCGGTCGGCCTCACCCTCGGTGCGCTCGCGATCGCGATCCGCTGGAGCGACCGCAGCGCGGCGGGGTTCTTAGCGCCGCTCGCCATCCTCGCGGTGCCGCTCGCCGACACGGCGTACGTGAGCGTGTTGCGGGCCCGTGCGGGCAAGCCGTTCTGGCACGGCAGTCCGGACCACTTCCCGCTCCGGCTCCGGGTGCGGCTGGGGGGCGGCACGGGGAGGACGATGACGACGGTCGTCGCGCTCGCGGCGGCCGGCGCGTTCGCCGGGGTGGGAACCGCGGTGCTCTGGGCGTGGGAGGTGGGCGTCGTGGTCTTGGGCGGCTTCGCGCTCGTCATGGTCGCGCTCCTGGTCGTGCTCGCGCGCGTCCGGATGGAGGCGCACGAGTGAAGCGGCTCGTGATCGTCGGCGCGGGACTGACCGGTCTATCGGCGGCGTACCACCTGCGCGGGCGCGGCGCCGAGCCGGCGGTGCTCGAACGCTCGGACACGGTCGGCGGCGCGTGTCGCACGATCGCCCGCGAAGGGTTCGAGTTCGACCTGACCGGGCACCTTCTCCACCTCGCGCGCGCCGAGAGCCACGAGCTGCTGCGCGCCCTCGGGGTGCGCGGCGCGCTGGGCCCCCACCGCCGGCGCGCCGGCATCGCGCTCGCCGGCACGGTCACGCCGTACCCGATCCAGATCAACACCTACCGACTGCCGCGCGAGATCCGACGCGAGTGCGTCCTCGGCTTCGTCGAGGCGAGCGCGCGCGCCTCGGGGCGCGGCCGGCCGCCGGCCTCCTTCGCGGCCTGGGCGCTCGACCGGTTCGGCGAGGGGTTCGCCAGACATTTCTTCCTCCCCTACAACCGCAAGCTGTTCTGCGCCGACCCGGCGGAGCTGACCGCGGAGTGGGTGGGCCGCTACGTGCCGCGCCCGGAGGTCGCCGACGTCATCGCCGGCGCGTTCGGGCTGTATCGGAAGCCGGTGGGGTACAACGCGACGTTCCTGTACCCGCGGTTGGGCGGGATCCGGGTCCTCGCCGACGCGCTCGCGGGCGCGCTCCCCGCGGTGCGGCTGGAATGCCCGGTGCGGTCGCTGTGCCTCGGGACGCGGGAGGTCGGGCTCGAATCCGGGGAGACGCTCGGCTGGGACGCGTTGGTGGCCACGGCGCCGCTGTCGCACCTCGCGGCCATGACGGTCGATCTCCCGGTCGCCGCGCGCTCCGCCGCCGCTCGCTTGCGCGCCGTCGCGGTGATCAACCTGAACCTCGGGGTTCGTGGCCCGGCGCCGCGACGCGAGCACTGGCTGTACGTGCCCGAGGAGCGCTTCCCGTTCTACCGTGTGGGCATCCCGTCGAACCACGGCCGGGTCGCCCCGCCCGGGTGTCACGCGCTCTCGGTCGAGGTGAGCGTGCCGGCGGGCGCGCCGGCTCCGGCCGGCTTGCGCGAGCGCTGCTTCGCCGGCCTCGCCGAGCTCGGCCTGCTGCGCGACGCGGGGGACGTGGCGGTGGTCGAGGAGGCCCGCATCGATCCCGCATACGTGCTCTTCGACGCCGTTCGCCCCGCGGCCGTGGCGGCGCTGCGGGACGCCTTCCGCGCCGCCGGAGTGACCGTCGCGGGGCGGTGGGCGGAGTGGAAGTACTCGACGATGGAGGACGCCCTCTGGGACGGCGCGGCGGTCGGCCGGCGGCTGGCGCGATGAGCCGCGTCCGTGTCCTGCACGCCATCACGATGCTCGAGCCCGGCGGTGCGCAACGCAACACCCTCGACACGGTGGCGATGCTCGACCGGGGCGGGTTCGACGTCGCGCTCGCGTGCGCCGATGCCGGCGAGCTGCTCCCGGAGGCCCGCGCGCTCGCGGACGTGGAGCTGGTCGAGCTCGCGCACCTGCGCCGCGAGGTGCGGCCGATCGCCGACCTGCGGGCGCTGGCGGAGCTGCGCCGGGCGATCCGGCGCCTGCGGCCCGACATCGTGCACACCCACTCCTCGAAGGCCGGCATCCTGGGACGGTTCGCCGCGGCGTCCGAACGGGTGCCGATCGTCGTCCATTCGATCCACGGGTTCGGCTTCGGCGCCCACCAGCCGGCGCCGGTGCGCGCCGCCTTCCTCGCGGCGGAACGGGCGGCGGCGCGGCGGACGACCGCCTTCATCGCGGTGTCGCGGGGCAACCTCGACGAGGGTGTGCGGCTCGGCCTGTTCCCGGCCGGGCGGGCGCGGGTGATCCGCTCGGGGATCGACCTGGCCGCGTTTCGCTCGCCCCGGGGTGGCGAAGCCGTGCGGCGGGAGTTCGGGATCCCCGCGGGGGCGCCGCTCGTGCTCCAAATCGCATGCTTCAAGCCGCAGAAGGCCCCCGAGCGTTTCGTCGAGCTGGCCGCCGCCCTTGCCTCCCGTTTTCCCGACGCGCACTTTCTCCTGGTCGGCGACGGCGCGCTGCGCGGCGCGCTCGAGCGGGGGCGCCGCGACGCCGCCCTCGAGCGGCGCCTCCACATGCCGGGATGGCGTTCGGACGTGCCGGCGCTCCTCGACGCGGCCACCGTGGTGACGCTCACCTCCCGGTTCGAGGGCTTGCCGCGCGTGCTCGTCGAGGCCCTGGCGGCTTCCGTTCCGGTCGTCGCGATGGCGGTGGACGGCGTTCCCGAGGTGGTGAGGGACGGCGAGAACGGCTTTCTCGTGGCTCCCGGCGACACGGCCGCGGCGGTCGCGAGGGTAGGCGCGGTCCTGGCCGACCCCGTGCTGCGGGCTCGCCTCGCGGCTCGCGCTCCCGACGGGCTCGAGGAGTTCGAGCGCGTCACGATGGTCCGCCAGCAGGAGGCGCTCTACCTGGAGCTGGTGGACGCGGCCGGGATCCGGGACCCGGGGTCCGGGGTCCGGGCGCGCGGGGGCGCGGTCGCTCCCGATCCGGGCACGGAAGGAGGACGGCGTGCCTGAGGGCTTCGCACCGGCGTGGTTCGTGCCTGCGGTCGCGGCGGCCTACGGACTGGTGTTCGGCAGCTTCCTCAACGTCGTGGTGTACCGGTTGCCGCGGGGGATCTCGCTGGTGCGGCCGCGGTCGCACTGCCCCGCCTGCGGCGCGACGGTGCGCTGGTTCGACAACGTGCCGCTGCTCTCGTACCTGCTCCTGCTCGGCCGCTGCCGCGCGTGTCGCGCGCGCATTTCCGTCCGTTACCCGTTGGTGGAGCTCGCAAGCGGCGCTCTCGCCGCGGCCGTCGTGGTCCGCTTCGGCTTGACCGTCGCCGGGGCGGAGGCGATGCTGCTGGTGATGCTCCTGCTCCCGCTCGCGTTCATCGACCTCGAGCACCACCTCCTGCCCGACGTGCTGACCCTGCCGGGGATCGCCGTCGGCCTGGCGGCGTCGGCGGCGGGCGGCCTGGTCGGGCTCGCCGACGCGCTCGTCGGCGCCGCGGTCGGCGCCGGCCTGCCGTACGCGGTGATCGTGATC
>SCRJ01000089.1 GCA_004298115.1 Acidobacteriota bacterium | reverse complement strand
GCCGGCGCGGCGGCGGTGCTGGAGCGCGCCGAGCTGCGCGAGCGGACGGCCACCGCCAACTCGATGGCGCGGCTGCTGCGCCCGAAGGTCGTCGCCGTCGTGGGCGCCTCGCGCGAGCAGGGCAGCGTCGGCAGCCGGATCTTCCAGCACATCCTGGAGAACAACTTCACCGGCACCGTGTACCCGGTCAACAACCAGGCCGTTTCGGTGCACGGCGTGCGCGCCTATCCCGGCGTCGGCCAGCTCCCCGAACCGCCCGACCTCGTGGTCGTGGCCGTGCCGGCGGAGGGCGTGGTGCCGGTGGCGGAGGAGGCGGTACGGGCCGGGGCGAAGGGGTTGATCGTCGTGGCCTCCGGCTTCGCCGAGACCGGCGAGGCCGGCGCGGCGCTCCAGGGGCGGCTCGTCGACGTCGCCCGCGCCAACGGGGCGCGTCTGGTGGGGCCCAACTGCCTGGGGCTCCTCAACACCGACCCGGCGATCAGCCTGAACGCGAGCTTGGCCGCCGCGATGCCGCCCGCCGGCCGCATCGGCTTCTTCTCCCACTCCGCCGCGCTCGGCATCGTCATCTTGCAGTACGCCGGCGAGCGCGGCCTCGGGTTCTCCACCTTCGTGTCCGCCGGCAACCGCGCCGACGTGTCGGGCACCGACGTGCTGGAGTACTGGGAGGAGGACCCGGCGACCGACATCGCGATGCTGTACCTGGAGGCGTTCGGCAACCCGCGGCGGTTCGGGCGCGTGGCGCGGCGGGTCTCGGGCCGCAAGCCGGTGCTGTGCGTCAAGGGCGCCCGCAGTCGGGCCGGGTCCACCGCCGCCGGCGCCCATATCGGCGCGGCGCCGGTCGGCGACGTGGAGGTGGACGCCCTCTTCCATCAGGCCGGCGTGATCCGGGTCGACACGCTGGAGGAGCTTTTCGACGCGGCGCTGCTGCTCGCCCACCAGCCGCTGCCCGGCGGCAACCGCGTCGCGATCCTGAGCAACTCCGGCGGCGTGGTCACGATCACCGCGGATGCGTGCGACGGCTACGGCCTCCACGTCTCCACCGCGGGCCTCGTGGACCTCGGCCCCCAGGCCGGCGCCGAAGATTACCGGGCGGCCGTGCAACGGGCGCTCGAGGATCCCCGGATCGATGCCGTGATCGCGATCTTCCTCTGCGTCGGCGAGTGCGACCCGGAACTGGTGTCCCGCGGCATTCGCCGCGGTGTGGTCGGCGCCGAGCGCTCGACCGGGGTGGCCAAGCCGGTCCTGCTCTCGATGATGGGAGCGACGGGGGTGGTCAAGTTCGCGTTCGAGGGCAAGGGCGCCCTCGCGGGCCGCACGACCGCGTTTCCGTCGTACCGCTTCCCCGAGGCGGCGGCCCGCGCCCTGGCCCACGCGGTCGCCTACGCCGACTACCGGCGCGAGCCCCCGGGACGCCTGGTGTGGTACGAGGACACGGACCCCGCCCGTGCCCGCGCCGTGATCGAGGCCGCGGTGAAGGAGGTTCCGCCCGGCGGCGGCCCGCACCGGCTGACCCCCGAGCAGGCGGGCGAGATCCTCGACTGCTTCGGTGTTCACGTCGCCTCCCGGCCGCCGCGGCAAAACGGGGGGGCGCCGCTCGACCTGAGCGTGCGCCAGCATCACGTCTTCGGGCCGGTCGTCGTGCTCGGAAGGGCCGGCCAGCCGGCGGTCGTGCGCATCACGCCGCTCACCGATCAGGACGTGCGGGGGATGCTCAAGGAGGTCGAGGTCCCGCCGGAGGGAGGCGAGGTCGAGTTGTTGTGCCGCCTGTCGCAGCTCATCGAGGAGCTGCCCTGGCTCGCCGAGTTGGAAGCCGCATTCGTGGCCGCCGCGGACGGGGCGCCGGCGGCCCTCGGGGCGGATCTCGTCGTCGCCGTGACGCGGCCGGCGTGACCGGCGCGCCCGGGACGGAACCGGGGGGCGCCGCGGCCGCATCGGGGCCGCGGCGGGGAGGGACCGCATGCTCGTACGAGACATCATGACCACGGCCGTGATCACCACCGGGCCGGAGACGACGCTCGGCCAGGTCTGCGAGGTGATGCAGGCCCGCAACATCCGTCACCTCCCCGTGATGGCAGGCGATCGCCTCGTCGGCGTCATCACCGACCGCGACGTCCACGGCGGCAGCAGCAAGCTGTGCTTTGCCCCCTCCCAGCCGGAAGGGCTGGTCCGCGACGCGATGGCGCGGCCGCCGCAGACGGCCCACCCGCTCGACCCGGTCGAAGACGCGGCCCGCACCATGCGCGCCCTCAAGATCGGCTGCCTCCCGGTGCTCGACGGCGAACGCCTGGTCGGGATCGTCACCGGCATCGACCTGCTCGACGCCCTGCTCCGCCTCACCGGCGTGGACAAGGCGTCGGGCCGGATCGAGCTGAGCCTCGCGGACCGGCCGGGCGGGCTCGCGCGCCTGACCGCCCTGATCGCCGAGCGCCAGCTCAATATCCTCTCGATCCTGACCTACCCCGAGGGAACGGGCCAGGTGCGGACGGTCCTGCGGGTAAATACGCTGGAGACCCGACCGTTGGCGGCCGCGCTGCGGGACACCGGCTTCGAGGTCGTGTGGCCGGCCGAGAAGCCATGGCGGAGCTGATCTACTCGCCCGCGTACGGGAGCTACGACTTCGGGGCCGAGCACCCGTTCTCCCCGGTGCGGCAGCAGATGGCGCTCGATCTCCTGGCCGCCCTCGGCCATCGTCCGAGCTGGACCGAGCCGGACCCCGCCACTCGCGCCGACATCCTCACCGTCCACGACGAGGCGTACGTCGCCGTCGTCGAGGCGGTCTCGGCCGGCGAGGACGTGCCCGACCTCGAGGCGTGGGGGCTGGGGACGCCCGACACCCCGGTCGTGCCCGGAATCGACGCAGCGGTGCGAGCGCTGGTCGGCGGCACGCTCGCCGGGGCGCGCCTCGTGAGCGAGGGACGCGCCACCAGGGTGCTGCAGTTCGGCGGCGGCCTCCACCACGCCCGCGCGGCGCGCGCGGCCGGGTTCTGCGTCTACAACGACCTCGCGGTGGCCATCCGCCACCTGACGGCAAGCGGCCTCTGGGTTTCCTACCTGGACATCGACGTGCACCACGGCGACGGCGTGCAGGCGATCTTCTACCGCGACGAGCGCGTGCAGACGATCAGCGTGCACGAGTCGGGGCAGTACCTGTACCCCGGCACCGGCGAGATCCACGAGCTGGGGGAGGGGATGGGCCGTGGCCTCAAGATCAACCTCCCGGTCGAACCGTTCACGCCCGGCGACAGCTACCTGGAGGTGTTCGAGCAGGTGGTACCGCCGGCGCTGCAGGCGTTCAAGCCGCAGGTGCTGGTCGTGCAGGCGGGCGCCGACGCCCACTTCGACGATTCGCTCGCCGACCTCGCGCTCACGACGCGGGACTACGAGCGTCTCTTCCGCAGGATCCTCGAGCTCGCCGACACGCTCGCCGGCGGACGGGTCCTGTTCACGCTCGGCGGGGGGTACTCGCTGCACGCCGCGGCCCGCGTGTGGGCGATCCTCTACCTCGTGGTCAACGACCTTCCGGTCCCCGCGGCGATCCCGCCGGCGTGGGCCGAGAGGTGGGCCGCCCACCTCGGCGGCAAGGCGGCGACCGCCCTGCACGACCCCGATCCGGCGTTCGGGCCGCTCGCCCGGCACGACGAGATCGTGAGCCGCAACCGCCTCGTCGCCACCCGCCTCGTCGACGCCCTCGCGCCGTACTGGTTCTGAGCGCCGACAGGGCCCGCCGGAGGAGTGTCATCGCGAGGAGTCCTATCGCGGGCGGGATGACCAAGCGGCCTCGCAGAAATCGACGGGACCCCGCTGCGCGACTGTCGCAGCTGCTCCGCGGGCCTACGACGTGACCGGGGGCCCGGACGCGGGCGCCACGTGGAACGAGGCGCAGTCGGTGCAGGTCATGCCGATCGCGGGGAGCGCCTTGGCGGCGCCGGCCGCGAGCGCGGCCACGAACGCGGGCGTCGCCGGCAAGCGCGCCGCGAGCGTCGACCGCAAGTACTCGAGCTTCGCGGCGGCGTCGGTCGCGGCGGCGTACGCCGGCGCCTTGACGGCTTCGACGAGCACCGGTCGAGTCGCCGCCATGACCGCCGGCATGTTGGCGAACATGCCGGCAACGGCCGCGTCGGCCATCTCCAGGTCCACTTCTGGCATCCGTCCGAGTCCGTTGTTGCCGACGCAGATGTGCAAGCTCACGCCGCCGTCGGGGCGAATGCCGTCAGGCCAGTAGAACGCGACCGCGTAAGGGACCAGCGCCGCGACGGCGACGGGCCGTACCGGCGGCTGCGTCCGCGGGCCGGGGCAGTCGGCGCAGGCGAGGCCGACTTCCGCCAGCGCGCGGTGAACGCCCGGCATCACCAGTTGCTGGAAACGCGGGCTCGCGAGGAGGTCATGGCGATAGCGCGCGAGCAGGACGCCGTTCCGGTCCGGCGTGCCTTCCGGGACGTCCCGGAACACGCCCTCCGTGGCGCGCTCCGTCGATCGCAGGCGCACGATGATCTGGACTTTCCCCGCGAAGACTTCCCGCACCGCACCCATTGCCGGAGAGAGGCCGGCCGGCGCCTCGCAGCCCTCCAACGTCGGAGTGAAGCCGACCTTGCCTTTGTGTTCGTACCGCACCATGCAGATCACGCTTCCGAGCGCGGGCGCCACGTCGCGGTCCCAGGAGACGGTTGCCGGCGACCCACTGTACGCAGGCCCCACCGGGACGAACGCCAGCACCGCCATCACGCGCGCCACCACCCTCGTCTTCATGAGTTTTCCTCCGCGGTTCGTTCAACTGTCTGAAGAAAGTGTACTGCGACCATGGTTCGGAGTCGAGACGACTGTGGGCGCTCGCCAGCGGGCGGCGGCCCGGCTACCATGCCGCCTCGTCTCGCGCCCGCGGGGCGGATCGGAGGCGCGATGGGTTTATTGAGCGGAGCGGCGAGCGTGACGCGGTTTACGGTGCTGGCGTGTCCCGAGGAGCCGGATTTCGAGGAGTACGCGTTCCGGGAGATCCCGCCCGGCGGCGAGGTGCGCGACCGCGCGGGGTTCGTGCCGTTCGAGCCCGGCGCCGCCTACCGGATCGGGCACAAGCGCTTCGCTTTCCGCGTCCGCATGGACGCGCTGCGCCCCGACCCGACCGCGGTGAAGGAGCGCTTCAAGGAGCTGATCAAGGCCGAGAAGGAGAGCACCGGCGCGGCGGCGATCGGCGGGCGCAAGCGCAAACAGCTGCGCGAGCTGGCCGTGGCCGAGGCGCTCGAGCGCGCGACGCCGCGGGCCAGGCTCACCGAGTGCCTCCTCGACGACAAGGTGCTGTACGTCGGCAGCACCGCGAGCACGGCGCTCTCGACCGCGATGGCGCTGGCGCAGGCGGCGGGGATCGAGCTCCTGTGGAAGACGCCGTGGATCGACCGCGGCGAGGAGGACGTCGAGAGCGAGCTGTTCGTCCCGCGCGGCCCGGGGCAGGCGGTGCTCGGCTGCCGCTTCCTCAAGGCGCTGATCGGCGACGACGATGTCGCGCTCGAGCCGGAGAAGGGGAAGGTCGCGCTCGTCACGCCGGAGGCGCGCGTCGCGCTGGCGGGCGCGGTGACGCCGGACCTCGGCCGCTTCCTCAAGCGCGAGTGCGAGCTGCTCTCGGCGCGCCTGCTCTGGAACGAGCTGGCGTTCCGGTTCGACGCGCCGGGGTTCCGCGTCGCCGCGCTCCACCTCGAGACCGAGCGCTTCGAGACCTTTGAGGAGAACCTCGACGCGCGCATGGAGCGCATCGTCGCCCTCTACGAGCTGCTCGACGCGAAGTACGAGGCGCTGGCGCCGAAACTCCGCGGCCAGGCCTGATCGAGCGGGGCGGAAGTCGCGAGCGACCTCGGGCCGTTTCAAAGAGCGTGGCATCGCGAGGAGTCCCGCCGCAGGCGGGACGACGCGGCGATCCCGCCGATATCGGCGAGTTTGCTTCGTGCCGCCGACGGCGGGACTCGCAATGACCTTTGGTCCTCTTGCGGAGGCGCGACGCTCGGGGTGTTCGCCCGTCCATCGCGGAGGGTGCGGTGTTGACACGTCCGTATAATGCCCGCGTTTCGTGGAGGCCCCCCCAATGGCGAAGAAGAGCCCCGACGTTTTCGTGATCGCGTTCACGCTGATCCTGCTGGCGGCGGCCGCGACCTGGATCCTGCCCGGCGGCTCCTACACGCGCCAGCAGGAGACGGTCAACGGCACCGCGCGCGAGATCGTCGTCCCGGGCACCTACCACGTCGAGCCGTCCAAGCCGCAGACCGCCGCGATCTTCCTCGCGCCGCTGCGCGGCTTCCTGCGCATGGGCGCGATCATCGCGCTCATCTTCGTGGTCGGGGGCGCGTTCAACATCCTCAACGACACCGGCGCGATCGCCGCCGGCATCCACCAGCTCGTCAGGCTGCTGGGGAACCGGAGTTACTTGATCATCCCCATCGTAATGACGGTCTTCTCCTTCTTCGGGGGAGCGTACGGGATGTGCGAGGAGGCGATGCCGTTCGCGCTCATCTTCGTGCCGATGGCGCTCGCCCTCGGCTACGACTCGCTCGTCGGCATCTGCCTCTCGTTCGTGGCGGCGGGCGTCGGCTTCGCGGCCGGCTTTCTGAACCCGTTCACCGTGCAGATCTCGCAGGGGATCGCGGGCGTTCCGTTGGGCTCGGGGATCCGCTACCGCCTGATCGTCTGGGCGGCCGCCACGGCGGTCGCGATCGTCTGGGTGATGGTGTACGCGGCGCGCGTCAAGGCCGACCCCAAGCGCTCGATCATGTACGACCTCGACCAGGCCCGCCGCGAGGACCTCGGCAAGGCGGAGGCCGAGCAGGTGGTGTTCACCTGGCGGCACGGCGTCTGTCTGCTGATCCTCGCCGCGACGGTCGTCGGCCTGATCGTGGGTTCGACGGTGCTGAACTGGTACATGGTCGAGTTCGGCGGGCTGTTCTTCGCGATGGGGATCTTCGCCGGCCTCGCCGGCGGGATCGGACCGTCGCGCCTGGCGAAGTCGTTCATCGTCGGAGCCAAGGACATCGCCGGCGCCGCGCTGATCGTGGCGTTCGCCGGAGGCATCATCGTGATCCTCGAGGACGGCCACATCCTCGACACGATCCTGTACGGCATGGCGTCGGTGACGTCCCACTTCGGCGGTGTGGTCGCGGCGCAGGCGATGTACGTCCTCCAGCTCATCCTCAACTTCTTCATCCCGTCGGGCTCGACGAAGGCGGTGCTGACGATGCCGCTGCTCGCGCCGCTCGCCGACCTGTCCGGGATCACACGCCAGACGCTGGTGCTCGCGTACCAGCTCGGCGCCGGCTTCACCAGCATGATCATCCCGACCTCGGGGGTCACCGTGGGCACCCTGGCGCTCGCCAAGATCCCCTACGAGCGCTGGGTGAGGTGGCACTGGCCGCTGCAGGCGGCGTTCGTCGTGTTCTCGCTCCTCGCCCTCGTCTGGCCCGCCCTCGTGCGCTGGTCATAGTTCCGCGGCGGCAGCGGACGTTCACCTCACCGGGTGCGGCCGCATCGTGCCGCCCCGCCGGCGAACGCCGCCTCGTACCGGGAGGCTTGGCGGTCAGCGCCCAAGGCGGCGGCGCGCCCCTGTCATGATCGCCGATCACATTGATTTGCAATGAGTTGAAAGTCATGGCGGGGCCTCGATCGGGTGCGCCGGCGGCCCTTGACTCGCGGTGCCGGGTGGCGTAGCGTTGCTCAGGATTAAATCGTATATCAAATATCTTAAGAGCCACGATGCCGACCGACACGACCCCCCAGGCGCACAAGCAGCTCCCGCAGTGGGTGGCGGACCAGCTCCGTTCCGAGATCCTCGAGGGACGTCTCAAGCCCGGCGAGTGGCTGCGCCAGGAACGGCTCGCCCAGGAGCACGGCGTCTCCCAGATGCCGGTGCGCGAGGCGCTCAAGCAGCTCGCCTCGGAGGGACTCGTCGAGCACGTCCCGTACCGCGGCGCCCGCGTCGTCCAGTTCTCGGCCGACGACGTCGAGGACCTCTACGCCTGCCGCGCGTTCATCGAGGGGCTGGCCGCCCGCTTCGCGGCCGTGAACATCGTCGCCGGCGAGCTGGCCGAGCTCGCGGCTCTCGTGCCGCAGATGGCGGCGTGCGAGACCCCGAGGGAGCTGGGGCAGTACCGCGAGCTGAACCGGCGCTTCCACGGCGTGATCTTCGCCGCGAGCCGGCGCTCGTACCTGGTGCGGACCCTCGCCCAGCTGTGGGCCGCGTTCCCGACGATGCTGTGGAGCAACGTGCCGCGCGTCGCGACCGATTCGGTCGCCGCCCGCGACGAGCCCGACGTCGCGGAGCATTCGGCGATCGTGGCGGCGCTCGCCGCGCACGATCCCGCTGCCGCCGAGCGCGCGGTGCGTGACCACATCACGTCGGCGGGCCGGGCGCTGCAGTCCGCGATGACGGAGCGCAGGTGACCGCGTCGAGGGAAGCGGATGCCTCGGCCGCGCGTCGTATCCATGGCGAGGACACCAAAGGAGGCTTCACGATGGGACGGACACTCGCGATCCTCGGCTCGTTGTCGTGCGCTGTCGCGGCATTCGCCGCCGGCCCGGCCCCCAAGGGCAACCTGATCCTCATCGGCGGCGGCGACAAGCCGAAGGATGCGATGGCGAAGTTCGTCGAGCTGGCCGGCGGGCCGCAGGCGCCGATCGTGGCGATTCCGACCGCCTCGGAGGAGGCCGATGCCGGCCCGTACTACGTCAAGCTCTTCAAGGAGGAGTACGGCTGCACCGACGTGACCTTCCTGCCCATCAAGACCAAGGCCGACGCGATGCGCCCCGACCTGGCCGGCCTCGCGGCGAAGGCGGGCGGCATCTTCTTCGGGGGCGGCGACCAGGTTCGGATCACGAACGCGCTGCTCGGCACGCCGGTGGGCGCGGCGGTCGCCGCCGCGTTCGAGCGCGGCGCGGTGGTGGGCGGCACCTCGGCCGGGACCGCGTGCCAGAGCGACCCGATGATCACCGGCGAAGGCGACTTCACGGTGATCCGGGCGGACACCGTCGAGTTGAAACCCGGCCTCGGGTTCTTCCGCGGCGTCATCGTCGACCAGCACTTCATCAGGCGCCAGCGCGAGAACCGCCTGTTCGCCGTGATCATGGAACATCCGGAGCTGCTGGGGGTGGGGGTGGACGAGGCGACCGCCGTGTGGGTCCGCCCCGATCGGACGTTCCAGGTGCTGGGCGAGGGCTCCGTCATCGTCATCGACGCCTCCGGCGCGACGCTCAGCCGGCAGCCGGCCGCGAAAGGCCAGGCGCTCCTCGGCGCGCACGGGCTCAAGGTCCACGTGCTCCTCCCGGGCGAGACGTTCGACCCGGCGGCGCGCGCGTTCGTGACTGCGCTGGCGAACACGACGGGAGCGGCCGCGCCGTCCCGCCGGGAAGCGGACCTCCGGGACCTCCACCGAACCACGGCGACCCCACGGTAGCTCCTCGGGGGGGCGACCCTCGGGCGCGCCGGGGTTCCCCCGGGCGCGGCCTTGGCGGCCGGGCTCAGGTGCCCGTCACCGGGGCGGCGTGGCCTCGGGGGGGCGAGCGCTCGGGGGAGCCTGCGCCACGCACACGCGGTCACGCCCCTCCTGCTTGGCCCGGTAGAGCGCGACGTCGGCGCTCCGCATGAGGAGGTCGGGGGATCCGCCATGCTCGGGAAACAGCGCCACACCGAGGGACAACGTCACGGCGTCGAGGACCCGCTCACCATGCCGCACCCGATGCTTCTTGGCGGCCTCGCGGATCCTCTCGGCCCGTTGGCGCGGAAGGTCGGGAGGGACGTCCTGCAGGATGACCATGAACTCCTCGCCGCCGTAGCGGCACGCGACGTCGCCCGTCCGCACCTGGCGCTGCAGTAGGGCGCCGAGCTCCCGGAGCAAGGCGTCGCCCGCGTCGTGGCCGAGGGTGTCGTTGAAGCGCTTGAAGTGATCGATGTCGATCATGATGAGGCCGAGCTGTGTGCCATGGCGCTCGGCTCGGCGCATCTCCCTCGCCAGCGTCTCCTCCATGTACCGGCGGTTGTAGAGGCCGGTCAGCGGGTCGCGCACCGAAAGGTGCTGCAGCGTCTCCTGCAGCTTGAGCTTGGCGAGGGCCAGCGCCAGGTGCTCCGCCACTCTCACCCCGAGCTGCTGCCGCGCGTCCCACTGCTCGGACGCGAGCGGGTCGAGGAGGACGTGGAGCACCCCGAGAGCGGACCCGTGAGCCGTCATCGGCACGCAGACGTAGGGGCGGTCGCCGGCCCCGACGTGCCGGCAGCGGAAACCGGACAGGATTTCCTCGCGGCCGTGCGCACGCCCGCGCCGCATCCCCCAGCACTCGTCCACCGAGAACACCCTTTGCTCTGGGCGGCGCGGGCCCCAGACGGCCGCTGCTTCGAGGGTGAGCGAAGACTCGCCGAACACGTACAGTGCGCCGGAGTCCCCGGGGAAGAACTTCGGCAGGAAGCGCTCGATGCCGGCCAGGGCCTCGGCGCTCGTGTTGCAGCTCTGCAGCAGGTCACCCAGTTGGCCGAGCAGGTTGATCTCGGTGTTGCGGTGCTCCAGCTCTCCGGCCCACAGCGCAAGGTGCGCGTTGGCTTGCTGGAGCTCCGCCGTCCGTTGCGCCACCGCGGCCTCGAGCTCCTTGCGGTCGGTGACGTCGAAGAACAGCCCGCTGACGGACTCCGGCCGGCCGGCGTCGTCGCAGACGATGTGGCTCCGCTCGTGGATCCACACCGGCGCTCCGTGCGCGGACCTGACCCGGTACTCGCGGACATACGCCTTGTTGGTCTTGAGCGCGTGGATGAACGCCTGCCTGACGGTGTGGCGATCCTCCTCGACGATGAGATCGGTCCAGCGCAGGCCCCGCCGGCCGAACGAGCCCGCGCGGTGGCCGACGATCGCCTCCACCTTGGTGTCGAAGAACTCGACGCTGCCGTCGAGGGACCCCTTGAACATGACGGCCGGGACGTTGTCGATGACGAGCCGGAGATCGCGCTCGGCCGTGTGAAGGCTGCGCTCCAGGTTCTTGCGGTCGGTGACGTCGAAGAACAGGCCGTTGATGCACTGGATCGCGCCGTCCGCCCGGCAGACGATCCGGCTCCTCTCGTGCACCCAGACCACGTTCCCGGCCTTAGTGGTGATTCGATACTCCCGCGTGTACGCTTTGCCGTCGGCCAGAGCGGCGACCAGCGCCCGCTTCGCGCCGTCGCGGTCCGCCGGCAGGATGAGGTCGGTCCATTTCATCGAACGGGACTCGAACTCCTGCTTGGCGTAGCCGGTCATCTCCTCGACCTTGCGGTCGAAGAGATCGATGCTGCCGTCGGCGTACCCGCGGAAGAACACCGCCGGCAGGTCGGCGACGAGTTCGTCGAGATCCCAGTCCATCTTGAGGATGTCCCCCCGGGGAACGGGGCGTGGACCCCTCCCCCCGGTTGCGGATGATACGCCCGGCGAGAGGGAGTGCGGCCTGACCCAGGCGGCGGACCTCCCGATCCCCGGCCTTGCGGAGGAGACGGAGGGCCCCCGGCGGAACCGGCCACCGGCCGTCAGGTCGCGCTCGACCGGGCCGGCCTTGACTTGCGGAAAGTGCTCTGCTAAACATGATGCAGGATACATTATATCTAATACATCGAGGCCGCCATGCCGACCGATCTCATTCCGCAGTCGCACAAACAGCTTCGGCTGTGGGTCGCCGACCGCCTGCGCTCCGAGATCCTCGAGGGGCGCATCAAGCCGGGCGAATGGCTGCGTCAGGAACGGCTGGCCGCGGAGCACGGCGTCAGCCAGACGCCGGTGCGCGAGGCGCTGAAGCTGCTCGCGGGCGAGGGGCTCGTCGAACACGTGCCGTACCGCGGCATCCGGGTCGTCGAGTTCTCGGTCGAGGACGTCGAGGATCTCTACGCCTGCCGGGCGTTCATCGAGGGGATGGCGGCGCGGTACGCCGCCGTGAGCATCACGGAAGGCGAGATCGCTGAGCTGACGCGCCTGTATCACCGCATGGTGCGCTGCAAGACCCCGGACGACATCGTCGAGTACCGCGAGCTCAACCGCCTCTTCCACTCCGGGATCTTCGGCGCCAGCGGGCGGTCGTACCTGGTGCGGACGCTGGCGCAACTGTGGGCGGCGTTCCCGACGATGCTGTGGAGCAACGTGCCGCGCGTGGCGAGGGAGTCGGTGCCGGAGCGGGACGCGCCGGACATCGAGGAGCACACGGCGATCCTCGATGCGCTGCGCGCCCACGACCCCGACGCGGCCGAACGGGCGGTGCGCCGTCACATCGAAGCGGCGGGCGGTTCGCTGGTGGCGGCGATGAGGGTGAAGTCGTGAGTTCGCATTGGCGCGACGCGCGGTCATTGCGGC
>SCRJ01000088.1 GCA_004298115.1 Acidobacteriota bacterium | reverse complement strand
CCTGACGGCACAACAGCTGGACGTCGGACCCGGCCTCACCGCCGTCGTCGGCGCGAACGGGTCGGGCAAGACGAACCTCCTGGAAGCCGTCGCGGTGCTGGGCAACCTGGCGTCGTTCCGCCCCGGGCCCGCGGCGGCGTGGGTCCGGCACGGCGCCCCCGCCTTCACCCTCGCCGGGGTGATCGACCGCGGCGGCACCCGGGTCGAGATCCGCCAGGACGTCCGCCACGCCGGCACGCTGGCCCGCGCCCTGTTTCGCGGCGCCCGCCGCCTGGGGGCCGCCGAGTACCTCGACCTGTTTCCCGTGACCACCCTGTCCGGCCACGACCGGGCGCTGGTCTGGGGCGCCCCGGAGGACCGCCGCCGTTTCCTCGACCGCCTCTGCTTCCAGATGCGGCCGGAGGCGCTGCCGGTCCTGCAGCGCTACCGCCGCGCGGTGCGCCATCGCAACGCGCTCCTCGCCCGCTGGGGGCCGCCCGAGGAGTTCGACGCGTTCGAGCACGATCTGGCGGTTCTCGGGGCCGAAATCGTCCGCCTGCGTCTCGCGGCGCTCGCCGGCCTCGAACGCCACCTCGGCGAGGAGTTGGAGCCCCTCGGCTGGTCGATCGCGCACCCGGTTCTGCGCTATACTGCACCGGATGGCGTCGCGGTCGCAGAACCCGCGACCCTGGTGGCCCGGTTGCGCGCCGCGCTCGCTGCTTCGCGCCGCCTGGAGCGCGGGCGGGGGCACACCGCTGTCGGACCGCACCGCCACGACCTCCAGTTCAGCGTGCAGGGCGTTCCGGCGCGCGACGTGCTGTCCGCGGGGCAGGGAAAGCTGCTGGCGACCGGGCTCAAACTCGCCGCCATGGCGGTGGTGGGGCGCGAGCGGGGGCGACGCCCGCTGGTGGTCTTTGACGATGTCGATGCCGAGTTGGACGCGGCGGTGCTGCAACGGTTGCTCGAACGTCTGCGCGACGGGGGGCAGGCGCTGCTCTCCTCCGCGCACGAGGAGATGATGCTCCCCCGTCTCGTCGGGGGCGCGGTGTGGCGAATGAACGCCGGCGTGGTGAACGTCATGGCGCCGGGAGGGAAGGAAGCTTGACCGGAAAAGCGTACAACGCTGAAAGCATCAAGGTTCTCAAAGGCCCCGACGCGGTGCGCAAGCGCCCGGGGATGTACATCGGCGACACCGACGACCTCTCCGGCCTGCACCACATGGTGTGGGAGGTCGTGGACAACTCGGTGGACGAGGTGCAGGCCGGGTACGCGACGCGCGTCTCGCTGCGCATCCACACCGACAACTCGGCCACGGTCGAGGACAACGGGCGCGGCATCCCCGTCGACACGCACAAGGAGAGCGGCCGCTCGGCCGCCGAAGTGATCATGTGCGAGCTGCACGCCGGCGGCAAGTTCGACAACAACGCCTACAAGGTCTCGGGCGGCCTGCACGGCGTCGGCGTCTCGGTGGTGAACTTCCTCTCCGAGTGGCTGCGCCTCGAGATCCGGCGCGACGGCGGCGTCTGGGAGCAGGAGTTCCGCCGCGGCGTCCCGACGGCGCCGCTCAAGCGCGTCGGCAACTCGACGAAGAACGGCACGGTCATCACCTTCAAACCCGACTCCGAGATCTTCTCGATCCTCGAGTTCCACCACGACCTGCTGGTGCAGCGGCTGCGCGAGCTGGCGTTTCTGAACCCCGGCCTGCTGATCAAGTTCCACGACGAGCGCAACGGGGGGGAGCAGGAGTTCCAGTTCAAGGGCGGCATCGCGGCGTTCGTGGAGTACCTGAACCGGGCCAAGAGCACGCTCCACTCCAAGCCGATCCAGCTCGTCGAGGACACCGCGGACGGCGAGCAGATCGCGATCGCGATGCAGTGGCACGACGGCTACAACGAGAACGTGCTGCCGTTCACCAACACGGTCTACAACGGCGACGGCGGCACGCACCTGTCCGGCTTCCGCGCGGCGCTCACCCGCACGATCAACAACTACGGCCAGGCCAACGGCCTGCTCAAGAACCTGAACGAAGGACTCTCCGGCGAGGACGTGCGCGAGGGACTCACCGCCATCGTCTCGGTCAAGATCCACGACCCGAAGTTCTCCTCGCAGACGAAGGACAAGCTGGTCTCCTCGCAGATCAAGGGGTGGGTCGAGTCCGTCGTCGGAACGCGCCTCGCCGAGTTCTTCGAAGAGAACCCACCGATCGCGCGGCGCATCGTCACCAAGTGCGTCGAGGCGGCGCGCGCCCGCGAGGCGGCGCGCAAGGCGCGCGAGCTCACCCGCCGCAAGGGGGCGCTGGAGTCGTCGTCGCTCCCCGGCAAGCTCGCCGACTGCCAGGAGCGCGACCCCGCCGGGGCCGAGCTGTTCATGGTCGAAGGCGACTCCGCCGGCGGCTCCGCCAAGCAGGGCCGCGACCGCCGCTTCCAGGCGATCCTCCCGCTGCGGGGCAAGATCCTCAACGTGGAGAAGGCGCGCTTCGACAAGATGCTGGCGAGCGAGGCGATCCGCACCATCATCCAGTGCCTCGGCACGGGCATCGGCGCCGAGGACTTCGACATCGCCAAGGTGCGTTACCACAAGGTCATCATCATGACCGACGCCGACGTCGACGGCGCGCACATCCGCACCCTGCTGCTGACGTTCTTCTTCCGGCACTTCAGGGCGGTGATCGAGCGCGGCTACCTGTACATCGCGCAGCCGCCGCTGTACAAGGCCGCGCACAAGAAGGACGAGCGCTACCTGAAGGACGACGCCGAGCTCTCCGCGTTCCTCCTCGACCGCCTCTCGGACGGCGCCACGCTG
Organism: Acidobacteriota bacterium; assembly: GCA_004298115.1. GTDB lineage: Bacteria > Acidobacteriota > Thermoanaerobaculia > Thermoanaerobaculales > Thermoanaerobaculaceae > RBG-13-68-16. Next base: position 4,067 of record SCRJ01000088.1, on the reverse strand, counting down.
ACCCTGGCGGGGAGCGGCCGGACGCTGCGCGGCAAGGAGCTCAAGGACGCGATCCGCCGCATCGAGCGCTCGCTCGAGCACCTCGAGCGCCTCGACCAGCGCGGCTGGCCGAAGGACCTCGTGATGGCGGTGCTGCGCCTCGGCGTCGCCCACCGCGACCAGCTCGCCGACGCCGCCCTCATGGAAGGGTTCGCCGAGGAGCTGCGCGCCGAGGAGTACGGCGACGCGGCGACCGCCCCCGACGAGGAGCACGGCGGCCTGCTGGTGCGCGTCAGCCACAACAAGAACGGCCGCCACCGCACCGTCGAGCTCGGCTACGACCTCATCCGCACCTACGAGTACACGCAGCTGCTCGACCTCCACAAGCACCTCAAGGAGTTCGACGTCCCGCCGTTCCACCTCGAGCTCGAGTCGGTCAAAGAGACCTTCGAGTCGATGCACGACCTCGTCAGCCGGGTGTACGAGAGCGCCCGCCACGGCCTCTCGATCCAGCGCTACAAGGGCCTCGGCGAGATGAACGCCGAGCAGCTCTGGGCCACGACGATGAACCCGGAGAGCCGCCGCCTCCTCCAGGTCCGCATCGAGGACGCGGCCGAGGCCGACGAGCTCTTCACCGTGCTGATGGGGGACGCCGTCGAGCCGCGGCGGGCCTTCATCGAGAAGAACGCCCTCGAGGTCGTGAACCTCGATGTGTAGGCCGATACCGATCGTGGCCCGTCACGCGCGGAGCCGCGCCCGCGCGCTTCCTGTGAGCTGTGAACCGTCAACCGTGGACTGCCTCTATGACTGACATCCTCTTCAACCGGGAGGAACGCATCCCGGTTGCCATCGAGAAGGAGCTCAAGCGCTCGTACCTCGACTACGCGATGAGCGTCATCATCGGCCGCGCCCTCCCCGACGTGCGCGATGGCTTGAAGCCGGTGCACCGCCGGATCCTCTACGGGATGTGGGAGCAGGGCTGCACGGCCGGCAAGCCGTACCGCAAGTCGGCCCGCATCGTCGGCGACGTCATGGGCAAGTACCACCCCCACGGCGACGCGGCCATCTACGACACCCTGGTGCGCATGGCGCAGCCGTTCTCGATGCGCCACATGCTCGTCGACGGTCAGGGCAACTTCGGCTCGGTGGACGGCGACAGCGCCGCCGCGATGCGGTACACCGAGGTGCGCCTGGCGCGGCTCACCGAGGAGATGCTCGGCGACGACCTCGGCAAGGAGACCGTCGAGTGGATCCCGAACTACGACGGCTCCCTCAACGAACCCGTCGTCCTGCCGGCCAAGTTCCCCAACCTGCTGGTCAACGGTTCGTCCGGGATCGCCGTCGGCATGGCGACGAACATCCCGCCGCACAACCTCGGCGAGGTGGTGGACGCCTGCGTGGCGCTCGCCCGCAACCCCAGCATCACCCTCGACGAGCTGATCAAGCTGATGCCCGGGCCGGACTTCCCGACCGGGGGCATCATCCGCGGGATCGCCGGGATCCGCGAGGCGTACGCCACCGGCCACGGCTCGGTGCAGATGCAGGCTCGCGCCCGCATCGAGCACCAGAAGAAGGGCGAGCGCGTCGCCATCATCATCAGCGAGCTGCCGTACCAGGTGAACAAGGCGCGCCTCGTCGAGCGCATCGCCGAGCTGGTGCAGGGCAAGGACATCGAGGGCATCTCCGACCTGCGCGACGAGTCCGACCGCGACGGCATCCGCGTCATGGTGGAGCTCAAGCGCGACGCGGTGCCGCAGGTCGTATTGAACCAGCTCTTCAAGATGACCCCGATGCAGTCGAGCTTCGGGATCACCTTCCTCGCCATCGTGGACAACCAGCCGCGGGTGCTGACGCTGCCGCAGATGCTCGGCTACTTCATCGAGCACCGCAAGGAAGTGGTGACGCGGCGCACGCGGTACGAGCTGGCGCGCGCCGAGGAGCGGGCGCACATCCTGGAAGGGCTCGTCATCGCCCTCGACCACCTCGACGCGGTCATCAAGACGATCCGCGCCGCGGCCGACCCGCCGTCGGCGAAGACCGCCCTGATGGGCAACTTCGGCCTCTCCGAGCTGCAGGCGCAGGCGATCCTCGACATGCGGCTGCAGCGCCTGACCGCCCTCGAGCGCGACAAGATCGTCGCCGAGTACAAGGACGTCATGGCGCTGATCGAGCGGCTCAAGGCGATCCTCGCCGACGAGCGCCTCGTGCTCGACATCATCATCGGCGAGCTCGAGGAGACGAAGCGCCGCTTCGCCGACCCGCGGCGCACCGAGTTGCTCCCCGAGGAAGCCGAGTTCTCGATCGAGGACCTCATCGTCGAGGAGGACGTCGTCGTCACCGTGACGCGCTCCGGGTACATCAAGCGGGCGCCGGTGTCGACGTACCGCGCCCAGCGGCGCGGCGGGCGCGGGCGGCGCGGCGCGGCGGTGCGCGACGAGGACCCGGTCGAGCACCTGTTCGTCGCCTCCACGCACGACTTCCTGCTGGTCTTCACCTCGGTGGGCAAGGTGTACGGCATCAAGGTCCACGAGGTGCCGGAGGCGAGCCCCGCCGCGCGCGGCAAGGCGATCGTCAACCTCCTCCCGGTCGCTCAGCAGGAGAACGTCGCCGCCCTGGTCGCGGTCAAGGAGTTCGACGCCGAGCGGTTCCTCCTCTTCGCGACGAAGAAGGGGAAGGTCAAGAAGACCGAGCTCGCCGCCTACGCCAACCCGCGCTCGACCGGGATCATCGCGATCGCGCTCGAGGACGGCGACGACCTGCTCGACGTCCGCCTCACCGACGGAGCGAGCCACGTCTTCCTCGGCACCCACAACGGCCTGGGGATCCGCTTCCCGGAGAGCGACGTGCGCGCGATGGGGCGAGTGGCCGCCGGCGTGCGCGGCGTCTCGCTGCGCGGCGAGGACTTCGTCGAGACCATGGCGACGTTCCCGGCGGACGACAAGGGCGAGATCCTGGTCGTCGCCGAGCGCGGCTTCGGCAAGCGCACGCCGGTCGCGGATTTCCGCGAGCAGGGGCGCGGCGGCAAGGGGATCATGCTCATGCGGGTGACGTCGCGGACCGGCAGCGTCGCCGGCATGCGCCACATCAGCGGCGACGAGGACATCATGCTCGTCACCGCGCAGGGGATGATGATCCGCACCTCGGCGGCGGGCGTCCGCCGCATCGGCCGCGCCACCCAGGGGGTCAAGCTCATCGACATCGGCCCCGAGGACAAGGTCGTGGCGGTCGTCCGCCTCGCCGAGCGCGAAGTGGGCGAGGACGAAACCGAGCAGGAGACGATGTTCTAGAAAGCGGGAGGGGAACCATGAAGCTCTTCATCGATACCGCGAACGTTGCCGAAATCACCGAGGCCGCCTCGTGGGGGATCCTCGACGGTGTGACCACCAACCCTTCCCTCGTCGCCAAGGAAGGGCGCAGCTACCACGAGCTCGTCGCCGAGATCTGCCGGATCGTGCCCGGCCCGGTCTCCGCCGAGGTCCTCGCCACCGACGCCGACGGGATGGAACGCGAGGGCCGCGAGCTCGCCGCCATCGCCGAGAACGTCATCGTCAAGCTCCCGATCACCCCGGACGGGATCCGGGTCTGCTCCCGCTTCTCGGAGGAGGGGATCGCCACCAACCTGACGCTGTGCTTCTCGCCGGCGCAGGCGCTGCTCGTGGCCAAGGCGGGCGCGACCTACGTCAGCCCGTTCGTCGGGCGGATCGACGACGTCGGCCAGGACGGGATGCAGCTCGTGCGCGAGATCGTGCAGATCTACGACGCGTACGAGTTCCCGACGCAGGTACTCGTCGCCTCGGTGCGCCACCCGCAGCACGTGGTCGAGGGCGCGCTCGCCGGCGCCGACGTCGCGACCGTGCCGTTCAAGGTCCTGCAGCTGCTGTTCCGCCACCCGCTCACGGACATCGGCCTGCAGCGCTTCCTCTCCGACTTCCGCGAAGCCAAGGACGTCCACTAACCCCGCACCGACTGCGACGCCGCACCGCCGGGCGATGGCCGCGAGATTGCCGCGGTTCCCTCGCTCCGCTCGGGAACCTCGCAATGACACAGGGACCCACGGTCGCCGCCTGGAAATTGCGGTCATTGCGAGG
>SCRJ01000087.1 GCA_004298115.1 Acidobacteriota bacterium | reverse complement strand
ACAGAATATCGGTGGAGGTGGAGCTGATCACGCCGATCGCGATGGAGAAGGCTCTGCGGTTCGCGATTCGTGAGGGTGGCCGCACCGTCGGCGCCGGCACCATCACCGAAATCATCGAGTGAGGGGCGGCGATGCGCGACAACATCCAACTGGCGTGCGGCGAGTGCAAGCGGCGGAACTATACGTCGACCCGCAACAAGAAGAAGCAGACGGAGCGGCTCGAGGTCAAGAAGTACTGCAAGTTCTGCCGCCGTCACACGCTGCACAAGGAAGCGAAGTAGGTTGAGTCCGGTGCAGGCCAGTAGCTCAATTGGTAGAGTCCCGGTCTCCAAAACCGGTGGTTGGGGGTTCGAGTCCCTCCTGGCCTGCCAGGTACTCCCAGCGCCAGGGAGGCGCGCCCGATGAACTGGTGGCATAGGCTGCAAACGTTCCTCCGTGAGGTGATCGTCGAGACCAAGAAGGTCACCTGGCCGGGCCGCGACGAGGTGGTGGCGACCACCGTGGTCGTGATCGCCGCGTCGTTCATCTTCGGAATTTTCCTGTACATCTGCGACCTGGCGTCGTTCCGGATCGTGGATTGGATCATCAAGTTCCTCTCGTAACGGGGGAAGTGACGAATGCCGAAGCAGTGGTACATCATCCACACCTACTCGGGGTTCGAGGAGCGCGTCAAGAAGACGCTCGAACAGCGTATCGACGCCCTCGCCATGCAGGAGTTCTTCGGGGAGGTCCGGATCCCGACGGAGACCGTGGTGGAGATGCGCGCCGGCAAACGCCGCGAGGTGCAGCGGAAGTTCTTCCCCGGCTACGTGTTGGTGCAGATCGATCTGAACGGCGAAAAGGGGGACGAGGCCTGGCACCTGGTGCGCAACACGCCCAAGGTGACGGGTTTCGTCGGTTCCGGCAAGAAGCCGACCCCGCTCACCGAGGACGAGGTCAATCAGATCCTGCACCAGGTCACGGTGGCCAAGGAGAAGCCGCGGCCGAAGCACGTCTTCGAGAAGGGCGAGCAGGTGAGGATCACGGATGGGCCCTTCTCCAACTTCACCGGAGTCGTGGAGGAGGTCAACCTGGACCGCTCCACGCTCAAGGTGATGGTGACGATCTTCGGCCGCTCCACCCCCGTCGAGCTCGAGTTCACCCAGATTCAGAAGACCGCGTGAGGTAGGCGATGGCAAAGAAGATCACTGGATACGTGAAACTGCAGATCCCGGCGGGTCAGGCGACCCCGGCGCCACCGGTTGGTCCGGCGCTCGGCCAGCACGGCCTGAACATCATGGACTTCTGCAAGGCGTTCAACGCGAAGACCCAGAAGCTCGCGGGAACCATCATCCCGGTGGTGATCACGGTGTACTCGGACCGCACGTACACCTTCATCACCAAGACGCCGCCCGCGTCGTTCCTGCTGCGGCAGGCGGCGGCGGTGGAGAAGGGTTCCGGCGAGCCAAACCGCAACAAGGTCGGGAAGGTCACGAGGGCGCAAGTCGAGGCGATCGCCACGACCAAGCTGCCCGACCTCAACACCACCTCGCTCGAGGCGGCGATCCGGATCATCGAAGGTACGGCTCGCAGCATGGGCATCGAGGTTGTGGCGTAAGGGGGTGGGGCATGGCTCATTCAAAGAAGTACCAAGAGGCCAAGGCAAGGGTGGAGCAGCGCCGTTACCAGCTGCGCGAAGCGGTGGAGCTGGTGCGCGACATGCACTACGTCAAATTCGACGAGACGGTTGAGGTCGCCCTCCGTCTCGGCGTGGATCCGCGGCACGCCGACCAGATGGTGCGTGGCACCGTCGTCCTGCCGCACGGCACGGGACGGAGCAAGCGCGTGCTCGTCGTCGCGGGCGGTGACCAGGCGAAAGAGGCGCAGGACGCGGGCGCCGACTTTGTGATGGGGGAAGAGGCGATCGAGAAGATCCAGGGCGGGTGGTTGGACTTCGACGCGATCGTCGCGGCGCCCGACATGATGCGCGGCCTGTCGAGGCTCGGCAAGATCCTGGGGCCCCGCGGCCTGATGCCGAACCCCAAGACCGGAACCGTCACTCCCGAGGTCGGCAAGGCGGTGCGCGAGATCAAGGCCGGCAAGGTCGAGTTCCGGGTCGACAAGACCGCGATCATCCACGCGCCGGTGGGCAAGACCTCGTTTTCCGCCGACGCGCTGGAGGAGAACGCCCGCTCGCTGATCACGGCGATCCTGCGGGCCAAACCGACGAGCGCGAAGGGGAAGTACGTGCAGTCGGCGTTCATGAGCTCGACGATGGGCCCTGGCGTGGCGCTCGACATCGCGCCGCTGGAAGCGAAGTAGGGGGTTTGCCATGTTGACGCGGGCACAGAAGCAAGAGCAGATCGAAACCCTCAGGGCCACGCTGGCGCCGGCGAGCGGGCTCTTCGTGATGGACTTCACGGGACTCACGGTCGGCGAGGTGACGGAGTTGCGCCGCAAGGTGCGGGAGGCCAACGGCAGCTACCAGGTGGTCAAGAACACCCTGGCCAAGCTCTCGATCGCCGAAACGCCCCATCAATCCCTGCAGCAGCTCCTGTCGGGACCTGCGGCCCTGGCGTTCACCAGCAACGACGCCGTGATCCTCGCGAAGGCGCTGGCGGATTTCGCCAAGGCCCACGACAAGCTGAAGTTCCGCGGCGGCCTCGTCGAGGGGCAGCTGCTGGACGCGGTGCAGGCCAAGCAGGTCGCGACGCTCCCCTCCAAGAAGGAGCTGGTGGCGAGGCTGCTGTTCCTGCTGCAGTCGCCGATGCGCCGGTTGGTCACGGTGCTCGACGCCCCGGTCCGGGGCCTGGCGGTGAGCTTGCAGCAGATTGCGGATAAAAAAGGAACGCCGGACGAAGGCGTGACGGAACAGGCAAAGGAGAACTGACAATGGCGCAAACGCAAGAGTTCGTGGAGCAGATCAAGGCGATGACGGTGCTCGAGCTCAACGAGCTGGTCAAGGCCTTGGAGACCGAGTTCGGGGTTTCGGCGGCGGCGGCGGCGATGCCGATGGCGATGGCCGGAGGCCCGGCGGCGGTGGCCGAGCCGGTCGAGGAGCAGACCGAGTTCACCGTGATCCTCGAGGACGCGGGCGACAAGAAGATCAACGTCATCAAGGCCGTGCGCGAAGTGACGGCGCTCGGGTTGAAGGAAGCCAAGGACCTGGTGGAAGCCGCGCCGACCAAGGTGAAGGAAGGCGTCTCCAAGCAGGAAGCCGAGGACATCAAGAAGAAGTTCATCGACGCGGGCGCCAAGGTCAAGGTTCAGTAGGCTGCCGCTGCTGGAGCTGATTCGACGGAAGCTGGTGCTAGATACTCGTACGGCGCCGCCTGGGGAGTGTCCCCATCGTCGGCGACGGGTCGCACCCGGGCTTGAAGCCAAAAAACCCGGGGAGGGGGGCATATCGCCCCCCGCGCGGCGTTATTCCGGTGTGGCGGAGTTCCGCGCGCCGGAGATGGTTCTCGCGCCGGTGAGCGCGAGGGATTTCGCGGGCGGGCAACGATGCGAACCGTGAAGAAGGAGTTAGGGCCCATGAGTCTGACCCAGATGGTCGAGACGGGCGAGCGGACGAATTTTTCGAAAATCCGCACCACGATCCCGCTGCCAAACCTGATTGCCGTTCAGCGTTCGAGCTATGAACAGTTCCTGCAGATGGACCTTCTCCCGGAGGAGCGCGAGCTCAAGGGACTGCAGGCCGTGTTCTCGAGCGTGTTTCCGTTCTCGGACTTTCGGTCCTCGTGCGAGCTGCACTTCGTTCGCTTCGAGCTCGGAACCTGGGAGTGCAAGTGCGGTCGCCTCTCGGGGCTGGAGCGGCTGCGCATCGCGTGCCAGCACTGCGGCGCCCGGATCAAGGCGGCGGAGCCGCACGAGAGCACGGTGGTCTGCCCGTCGTGCGGCCAGGGCACGGCGAACGCCGTCCCCCACTGCCCGACGTGCGGCAACCCGGTGGGCTTGCGCCTCACGTACAGCGAGACGGATTGCCGTGAGCGGGGGTTGACGTATGCGGTGCCGCTCAAGGTCACCTTCCGGCTCGTGCTGTTCGACGAGGGCGCCGGCACCGGGCCGGAGAGGCAGGTCCGGGACGTCAAGGAGGAGGAGCTCTACTTCGGCGAGCTCCCGCTGATGACCGAGACCGGCACGTTCATCATCAACGGCACGGAGCGCGTGATCGTCTCGCAGCTGCACCGCTCGCCGGGCGTCTCTTTCACGCGCGAGACCCCGACCTCGCTGCTCGCCAAGGTGGTTCCGTACCGAGGCTCCTGGATCGAGTTCGAGTTCGACAAGAAGCAGATCCTCTACGTCCGCATCGACCGCAAGCGCCGCTTCCCCGGGACCGTGTTCCTGCGCGCCCTCGGCCTGGAGTCGAACGCGCAGCTGCTCGGGGTCTTCTACCACCTGTTCCCCGCGAAGCTCAAGGATGAGGTGGTGACGCTCACGATCGACCGGACCGTGGTCGAGGTCGACGAGGAGCGGGCCATCGCGCAGGTCGGAAGGCGCTCGGCCGCCCCGGATCTGTTCGCCGGCCTCAAGCTCGATGCGGCGATGCGCAAGGCGCTCAAGGACAACGAGAAGGTCAAGCGCGACGTCAAGGCGGAAGAGCTCGTCGACGCCGTGCTCGGCGAGGACGTCGTCGACTCGTCGACCGGGGAAGTGGTGGCCGAGGCGGGCCAGACGGTCTCCCCGGAACTCCTCGCCCGCGCCCAGGAACTCGGCAAGAAGGAACTGAAGCTCGCGTTCCCGGGCTGGGACCTGGTGGGCGAGATCCTCACCAAGACGATCGAGAAGGACTCGATCCGCGCCAAGCTCGACGCGATCATGGAGGTCTACCGCCGGTTGCGGCCGGGCGACCCGCCGACCCAGGAGTCGGCCACGACCCTGTTCGACGGCTTGTTCTTCGACGAGCGCAAGTACGACCTGTCGGAGGTCGGCCGCTTCAAGTTCAACGTCAAGCTCGGCCTCAAGAAGAACCTCAAGCAGCGGGTCATGGACCAGGAGGACTTCATCGCGGTCGTGCGCTATCTGCTGAAGCTCTCGCGCGGGATCGGTCGCCTGGACGACATCGACTCCCTCGCCAACCGGCGCGTGCGCGCCGTGGGCGAGCTGCTCGAGAACCAGTTCCGCGTCGGCCTGGTCCGCATGGAGCGCGCCATCAAGGAGCGCATGACGATCCACCAGGACATCGAGAACGCGATGCCGCGCGACCTCATCAACGCCAAGCCGGTGATCGCGGCGGTGAAGGAGTTCTTCGGCTCCTCGCAGCTCTCGCAGTTCATGGACCAGACGAACCCCCTGGCCGAGGTCACCCACAAGCGCCGTCTCTCGGCGCTCGGCCCGGGTGGGCTGTCGCGCGAGCGCGCCGGGTTCGAGGTGCGCGACGTGCACGCCACGCACTACGGCCGGATCTGCCCGATCGAGACGCCTGAAGGCCCGAACATCGGCCTGATCTCGTCGCTCTCCTGCTACGCGCGCATCAACGACTTCGGCTTCATCGAGTCGCCCTACAAGAAGGTGGAGAAGGGACGCGTGCTCGAGCACGTGATGATCTCCGAGCGCGGCGACTCGGCGTTCGAGCTCAACCAGGTGGTGCAGCTGGAGGAGGTCGAGTCCGCCAGCAAGAAGCTCCAGGCCAAGGGGAAGCGGCCTGCCCGATGGGTGGCCCACGCGTTCTACCTCTCGGCCTGGGACGAGGAGACGCTCAACATCGCCCAGGCCAACGCCGAGGTGGACGCCAAGGGCGCTCTGCAGTCCGAGAAGGTGATCGCCCGCTCGGCCGGCGAGTTCGTGCTCATCGACCGGGACAAGATCGATTACATCGACGTGTCGCCCAAACAGGTGGTGTCGGTGGCGGCCGCGCTCATCCCGTTCCTCGAGCACGACGACGCCAACCGCGCCCTGATGGGTTCCAACATGCAACGCCAGGCGGTTCCGCTGCTGCGCTCCGAGGCGCCGCTCGTCGGGACCGGCCTCGAGTCGGTCGTCGCCCGCGACTCGGGATCGGTCATCGTCTGCCGCCGCTCCGGCGTGGTCGACACCGTGGACTCCCGGCGCATCATCGTGCGCGTCGAGGCCGAGGACCCCGAAACCGGCCGCCCCCGCGACTTCGGGGCCGACATCTATCAGCTCACGAAGTTCCGCCGCTCCAACCAGAACACGTGCGTGAACCAGAAGCCGATCGTCCGCCCCGGGCAACGCGTCGTGAAGGGACAGGTGCTCGCGGACGGCCCCAACACCGACAAGGGTGAGCTGGCGCTCGGCCGCAACGTGCTGGTCGCGTTCATGCCGTGGCGCGGCTACAACTTCGAGGACGCGATCGTGGTCTCCGAGAAGCTCGTGAAGGAGGACTACTTCACCTCCGTCCACATCGAGGAGCTCGAGATCGCCGCCCGCGACACCAAGCTGGGACCCGAGGAGATCACCCGCGACATCCCGAACGTATCGGAGGCCGCCCTCAAGGACCTCGACGACGCCGGCATCGTTCGCGTCGGCGCCCACGTGCGTCCCGGCAGCATCCTGGTCGGCAAGGTGACGCCCAAGGGCGAGACCCAGCTCACGCCCGAGGAGAAGCTGCTGCGCGCGATCTTCGGCGAGAAGGCCGGCGACGTGCGCGACGCCTCCCTGAAGTGCCCGCCGGGGATCTCCGGGGTCGTCGTGGACGTCAAGATCTTCGCCCGCCGCGGCACCGAGAAGGACGTGCGCGCCCAGGCGATCGAGGAAGAAGAGATCGCGCGGATCCGCAAGAACTCCGAGGACGAGCGCAGGATCGTCCTCGAGGAGCGCAACAAGAAGCTCGCCGAGCTCCTCGACGGCGCCAAGGTCACGGCGGACGTGACGTCGGCGCGCACCGGCGACCAGCTGGCCAAGAAGAACGGCAAGCTGACCGCCGAGGTGGTGACGGAGCTGACGCGGGCCGAGATGCTGGCGCTGCCGCTCGCCGACGAATCGGTGCGCGAGCGCGTCCGCATGCTCGTCAACCAGGCCGAGTCGCAGATCGAGGTCCTCGAGAAGATCAACGACGAGCGGATCAAGCTTCTCACCGCGGGCGACGAGCTGCCCCCGGGCGTCATCAAGCAGGTCAAGGTCTACGTCGCCATGAAGCGCAAGCTGCAGGTCGGCGACAAGATGGCCGGCCGGCACGGCAACAAGGGCGTGATCTCCGTGGTGCTCCCCGACGAGGAGATGCCGTTCCTCCAGGACGGGACCGCCGTCGAGGTCGTGCTCAACCCGCTCGGCGTCCCGAGCCGCATGAACGTCGGCCAGATCCTGGAGACGCACCTCGGCTGGGCCGGCAAGGCGCTCGGCCTGCACTTCGCGACGCCCGTGTTCGACGGCGCGACCGAGAGCGAGATCCGCGAGCTGCTGTCGCGGGCCGGGATCCCCGAGGACGGCAAGACCGTCCTTCGCGACGGCGTGACCGGCGTGCCCTTCGAGCAGAGAGTCACGGTCGGCTACATCTACATGCTGAAGCTGTCGCACCTCGTGGACGACAAGATCCACGCCCGCTCCATCGGGCCGTACTCGCTGATCACGCAGCAGCCTCTCGGCGGCAAGGCCCAGTTCGGCGGGCAGCGCCTCGGCGAGATGGAGGTCTGGGCGCTCGAGGCGTACGGCGCCGCGTACACGCTGCAGGAGCTGTTGACGGTCAAGTCCGACGACGTCGAGGGACGCTCGCGGGTGTACGAGGCGATCGTCAAGGGCAAGGTCCCCGAACAGCCGGGCTTGCCGGAGTCGTTCAATGTGCTCGTGCGGGAGCTCCAGAGCCTCGGGCTCGACGTGGAGCTCGTCAAGCACGAGGGAGAGTGAGGGGTCTGGAATGAGCAGCATGCCGAGCGAACCCCGCAGCGATTCCCGCGGCGAGAGCCGTCCATTTTTCACGAAGCCGAAGGCGATCAACGACTTCGACGCCATCAGGGTGTCCCTCGCGTCGCCTGAGAAGATCCGCTCGTGGTCTCACGGTGAGGTGACGAAGCCCGAGACGATCAACTACCGGACGTTCAAGCCCGAGCGCGACGGCCTGTTCTGCGCCCGGATCTTCGGCCCCGTGACCGACTGGGAGTGCCTCTGCGGCAAGTACAAGCGCATGAAGCACCGCGGCGTCGTGTGCGACAAGTGCGGCGTCGAGGTCACCCGCTCCAAGGTGCGGCGCGAGCGCATGGGCCACATCGAGCTCGCCGCCCCGGTGTCGCACGTCTGGTTCTTCAAGGGGCTGCCGAGCCGCATCGGCCAGCTCCTCGACATCACGATGCGGGAGCTCGAGCGGGTGCTCTACTTCGAGGCGTACGTCGTCATCGACCCCGGAGACACGACGTTGGAGGAGAAGCAGGTCCTTTCCGAGGAGCAGTTCCGGGAGGGCCGCCAGGAGTACGGCGAGGGCTTCGTGGCCAAGATGGGCGCCGAGGCGATCCAGGAGCTGCTGCGCCGCATCGACCTCGACGAGATGGCCGGCGAGCTGCGCCTGCTGATGCGGACCGAGCCGTCGGTGGTCAAGCGCCAGAAGGCCGCCAAGCGCCTGCGCGTGGTGGAGTCGTTCCGCAAGTCCGGCAACCGCCCCGAGTGGATGATCCTCGAGGTCATCCCGGTCATCCCGCCGGAGTTGCGGCCGCTCGTGCCGCTCGACGGCGGCCGGTTCGCCACCTCCGACCTCAACGACCTCTATCGCCGGGTGATCAACCGGAACAACCGGCTCAAGAAGCTGTTGGAGCTGCGGGCGCCCGAAGTCATCGTGCGCAACGAGAAGCGCATGCTGCAGGAGGCGGTGGACGCTCTGTTCGACAACGGCCGCCGCGGCCGCGTGATCAAGGGCTCGAACGGCCGCCCGCTCAAGTCCCTCTCCGACGCGCTCAAGGGCAAGCAGGGCCGGTTCCGCCAGAACCTTCTCGGCAAGCGCGTGGACTACTCCGGCCGCTCCGTGATCGTGGTCGGCCCCGAGCTGCAGCTGCACCAGTGCGGGGTCCCGAAGGAGATGGCGCTCGAGCTGTTCAAGCCGTTCATCTACCACGAGCTCGAGAAGAAGGGCCTGGTCACGACGATCAAGATGGCCCGCGAGCTCGTGGAACAGCGCACGCCGGAGGTCTGGGACGCGCTCGAGACCGTGATCAAAGAGCACCCGGTGATGCTCAACCGCGCGCCGACGCTGCACCGTCTCGGCATCCAGGCGTTCGAGCCGGTGCTGGTCGAGGGCAAGGCGCTCCGCATCCACCCGCTCGTGTGCGCGGCGTACAACGCCGACTTCGACGGCGACCAGATGGCGGTCCACGTGCCGCTGTCTCCGGTGGCGCAGCTCGAGGCCCGCGTTCTGATGCTCGCCTCCCGGAACATCTTGTCGCCCGCGTCCGGCAAGCCGCTCGCCGTACCTTCGCAGGACATGGTGCTCGGGATCTACTACTTGACCTCCGAGGGTCCGCTGGGGAAGGGCAAGCGCCGCAAGGTGTTCTCGTCCCTGGACGAGGCCGTGCTCGCGCACGCCAACTCGTGCGCGACCACGCTGCAGCCGATCGAGGTCGTCTACACCGGCAACCTGCTCGACATGACGGTGGAGGCCGACCAGCAGGACCTGCTGCACGCCGAGCCGCAGCGCGTCGAGAACTTCCACCTCGAGACCACCGTCGGTCGCGCGATCCTCAACGCCGCGCTGCCGCCGGAGCTGCCGTTCGTCAACGCCCAGCTCAAGAAGGGCGGCCTGCAGAGCCTGGTCTCGTTCACCTATCTGCGGTTCGGGCATGAGGTGGCCGTTCGCCTCCTCGACGCCCTGAAGAACCTCGGGTTCACCTGGGCGACGCTCGCCGGCATCTCGATCGGCGCCGGCGACATGATCGTCCCGGGTGCGAAGGAAGGGCTGATCAACAACGCGCTCAAGGAGGTCGAGGAGGTGGAGCGCCAGCGGTCCGGCGGCATCATCACCGCCGGCGAGCGCCTCAACAAGATCGTGGACATCTGGCACCGCGTCACCGAGAAGGTGTCCGACGAGATGTTCCGCGAAATGCGCCGCCGCGCGGACGCCTCGGGCGAGCCCAACCCGATCTTCGTCATGGCGGATTCCGGAGCCCGCGGGTCCAAGGAACAGATCCGCCAGATCGCCGGGATGCGCGGACTGATGTCGAAGCCGTCCGGCGAGATCATCCCGACCCCGATCACCGCGAACTTCCGCGAAGGGCTGTCGGTGCTGCAGTACTTCATCTCGACCCACGGCGCGCGCAAGGGGTTGGCCGACACCGCGCTGAAGACCGCGGATTCCGGCTACCTCACACGGCGCCTCGTGGACGTGTCTCAGGACGTGATCATCACCGAGGAGGACTGCGGCACCGACCACGGCATCTACGTCACCGCCATCACCGAGGGGGGCGAGGTGCTCGAGAAGCTGCGCGACCGCCTCGTCGGCCGCGTGGTCGCCGAGGACGTCCTCGATCCCCTCGAGGGAACCGTGATCTGCGAGGCGAATACCGAGGTCACGGAGGAATTGGCCGGCGCCATCGAGGACGCGGGCTACGAGCGGGTCAAGATCCGTTCGCTGCTGACCTGCGAGACGCGCCGCGGGGCCTGCCGCAAGTGCTACGGACGCATGCTCGCCACCGGCCGTCTGGCGGAGCTCGGCGAGGCCGTGGGCATCATCGCGGCGCAGTCGATCGGCGAGCCCGGCACCCAGCTGACGATGCGGACCTTCCACTACGGCGGCACCGCGACCCGCGCCACCGAGCAGTCGCGGCACCAGGCGAGCCGCTCGGGCACGGTGAAGCTGTTCGGGGTGCAGGCGGTGACGAACACCGAAGGGAAGACCGTCGTGGTGTCCCGCAACGCCAAGGTCGCCATCTCGGACGACCGCGGCCGCGAGCGCGAGCGCTACAACCTGGTGTACAGCTCGATCCTCGCGGTCGAGGAGGGGCAGTTCGTCGAGCCGGGGGCGGTCCTGGCCGAGTGGGACCCGTTCACCTCGGCGGTGCTCACCACCGTGGCCGGCCAGGTCGAGTACGTGGACCTGGTCGAAGGCGAGAACGTTCGCGAGGAGATCGACAAGCTGACAGGGCACTCGCACAAGATCGTGATCGAGCCGATCGGCGCCGACCGGCGGATCCCGACGATCGTGGTCCGCTCCGTCGACAAGAAGGCGCCGGGCGAGCGCCGCTACCAGCTGGCGATCGGCTCGCACCTGATGGTCGGCGAGGGCGACACCGTCAACCCCGGCGACGTGCTGGCCAAGATCCCGCGCGAGACCACCAAGACCAAGGACATCACCGGCGGTCTGCCGCGCGTGGTCGAGCTCTTCGAGGCGCGGCGCCCGAAGGACGCCGCGGTGGTCAGCGAGATCTCCGGCGTGGTGCACGTGGGCGAGGCCACCAGGGGCACCCGCAAGGTGACGGTGGAAGGCAAGGAGGGGACGACCCGCGAGTACACGATCCCGAAGGTCGCCCACCTGATCGTGCAGGACGGCGAGTGGATCGCGACGGGCGAGTCGCTCACCGACGGCCCCGTCGACCCCCACGACGTGCTGGCCGTGCTGGGCGAGGCCGAGCTGCAGCGCTACCTCGTGGACAAGATCCAGGAGGTCTACCGCACCCAGGGCGTCACGATCAACGACAAGCACATCGAGACCATCGTCCGGCAGATGTGCCGGTTCGTGAAGGTCACCGACCCGGGCGACACCGAGTTCCTGCTCGAGGAGCAGGTGCCGAGGTACCGCGTCGAGGAGGAGAACGAGCGGATCGAGAGGCTCGGCGGCCAGCCGGCGCGCTTCGCCCCCGTGCTCCTGGGGATCACCAAGGCGGCGCTCGCGACCGAGTCGTTCGTCTCGGCGGCGTCGTTCCAGGAGACGACGAGGGTGCTCACCGAGGCGGCGGTCTCCGGGCGGGTCGACGATCTCTACGGCCTCAAGGAGAACGTCATCGTCGGCCGGCTCATCCCCGCCGGCACGGGAGCCAAGCATTATCATTACTTTACGGTTGAGCCGGTTCCCGAAGACGAGATGCCGCAACCCGAGGAGCCGCAGGCGGAAACCCCGGCGGAGTACGACGAGCTGAACCAGCTGTTGCCCCCGCGCCCCGAGAGCAGTTGACAGTTCGGTGGCGCTTGACTAGAATCTTCGGGCTTCACCGGCGAACCGCCGGTAGGTACGCAGCCGGGGCCAAGCACCGGAGCACGCTTGGCCCTTGCCGCCTGGAGTCGAGAGAGGAAACGATGCCGACGATCGCGCAACTTGTCCGACACGGACGCCAACAACTCGAGGTCAAGACCAAGAGCCCCGCACTTGCGGCGTGCCCGCAGAAGCGCGGCGTTTGCACGCGCGTGTACACCACCACGCCGAAGAAGCCGAACTCGGCGCTGCGGAAGGTGGCGCGCGTGCGTCTGACCAACAGCGTCGAGGTCACCACGTACATCCCGGGTGAGGGTCACAACCTGCAGGAGCACTCGGTGGTCCTGATCCGTGGCGGTCGCGTGAAGGACCTCCCGGGCGTTCGCTACCACGTCATTCGCGGCGTGGTGGACGCCCAGGGCGTGGCCGGCCGCAACAAGAGCCGCTCGAAGTACGGTACCAAGCGGCAGAAGCAGCAGGGGAGGGCGTAGTCCATGCCGCGCCGTCGTTACGTAGCCAAGCGCGAGGTCCTTCCGGATCCCGTCTACAACTCGCAACTGGTGACGCGCTTCATCAACTCGATCCTGCGTCAGGGCAAGAGGAGCACGGCCGAGGGCATCTTCTACGGCGCGCTCGACATCATCCAGGCCAAGACGCAGGACGATCCGTTGAAGGTCTTCAAGCGCGCCATGGACAACGTGAAGCCGCAGCTCGAGGTCAAGTCCCGCCGCGTCGGCGGCTCGACCTACCAGGTGCCGGTCGAGGTGCCCCCGGGTAGGCAGCTGTCGCTGTCGATCCGCTGGCTCATCGATTTCGCCAGGGCACGAGGCGAGAAGTCGATGGTCGACAAGCTCGCCGGCGAGTTCATGGACGCCGCCAACAACCGCGGCGGCGCGATGAAGAAGAAGGACGACACGCACAGAATGGCCGAGGCCAACAAGGCGTTCAGCCACTACCGCTGGTAGGAGGCGACTGACAGCGTACGACCGACGGCGACGGTGCCGGCGGCGCAGAGCAGAGAGAAGCGAGAAGCACTGAAAGGTTCTTTGAAAAAATGCCACGACTTGCACCCCTGGAGAAGACTCGGAATATCGGCATCATGGCCCACATCGATGCCGGTAAGACGACGACTACCGAGCGAATCCTCTATTACACGGGGGTGAACTACAAGATGGGCGAGGTCCATGACGGCACCGCCACCATGGACTGGATGGAGCAGGAGCAGGAGCGTGGCATCACGATCACATCCGCCGCCACCACCTGCTTCTGGCGCGACCACCGCATCAATATCATCGACACCCCCGGCCACGTCGACTTCACCGCCGAGGTCGAGCGCAGCCTGCGGGTGCTCGACGGCGCGGTCGCCGTCTTCGACGCCGTCAGCGGCGTCGAGCCGCAGTCGGAAACCGTGTGGCGGCAGGCCGACCGCTACCGCGTGCCGCGCATCGCGTTCGTCAACAAGATGGACCGCGTCGGCGCCGACTTCTTCGACACGATCGAGCAGATGAAGAGGAAACTGCACGCGAACCCGGTCGCCGTGCAGATCCCGTATGGCGCGGAGGATGCGTTCAAGGGCGTCATCGACCTCATCGAGAGCTGCGCGTACGTGGTCCTCGACGACTCTCTCGGCGCCGAGATCGAGCGCCGGGAGGTCCCCGAGGAGCACCGCGAGCTGTTCGAGAAGTGGCGCGAGCAGATGCTCGAGGTCGCCGCGGAGTACGACGAAAACCTCCTCGAGCGCTACCTCGCCGGCGAGACGCTGGAGCCGGCCGCCGTCCGGGCGAGCCTCCGCGCCCAGACGGTGGCGCACCGCATCGCTCCGGTCGTCTGCGGCTCGGCGTTCAAGAACAAGGGCGTCCAGCAGCTGTTGGACGCCGTCGTGGAGTTCCTCCCGTCGCCGCTCGACGTGCCGCCGATCGAAGGGCACACGCCCGAGGGGGAGCCGCAGTCGCGGCCCCCGGACGACGATGCGCCGTTCGCGGCTCTCGCCTTCAAGATCATGACCGACCCGTTCGTCGGCCAGCTGACCTTCGTGCGCGTGTACTCGGGCCGGCTCTCCACGGGCGATCAGGTGCACAACGCCCGGACCGGCAACCACGAGCGCATCGGCCGGCTCCTCAAGATGCACGCCAACAAGCGCGAGGAGATCAAGGAAGTCTTCGCCGGGGACATCGTTGCCGTCGTCGGCCTCCGCAACGTCTCCACGGGCGACACGATCTGCTCCCCCAAGGAACCGATCGTGCTGGAGGCGATGCAGTTCCCGGAGCCCGTGATCGACGTCGCGATCGAGCCCAAGACGAAGGCGGACCAGGACAAGCTCGGCGCCGCCCTGGGCAAGCTGGCCCAGGAGGACCCTACGTTTAGGGTCCACACCGACACCGACAGCGGCCAGACCATCATCTCGGGGATGGGCGAGCTGCACCTCGAGATCATCGTCGACCGGCTGGTGCGTGAGTTCAAAGTGGAGGCGGCGGTCGGCCGGCCGCAGGTCTCGTACCGCGAGACGATCAAGCAGGAGGCCAAGGGCGAGGGCCGGTTCGTACGACAGACCGGCGGCCACGGCCAGTACGGCCATGCCAAGATCCGGCTGACGCCCCTCACCGACGGTACCGAGTACGAGTTCTCCAACGACATCGTCGGCGGGAGCATCCCGCGCGAGTACGTCAAGCCGGTGGACCAGGGGATCCGTGAGGCGTTGCAGCACGGCATCCTGGCGGGCTTCCCGATGATCGGCGTCGGGGTGTCTCTCTACGACGGCACGTACCACGAGGTGGACTCTTCCGAGATGGCGTTCAAGGTCGCCGGCTCGATGGCGTTCAAGGACGCGGCCTCCAAGGCGCAGCCCGTGTTGCTCGAGCCGCTGATGGAGGTCGAGGCCGTCACCCCCGACGAGTACATGGGGGACGTGATCGGCGACCTGAACTCGCGGCGGGGCAAGATCACGAGCCTGGAGCAGCGGGCGGGGTCGCGGGTCATCACGGCGTTCGTCCCGCTCGCCGAGATGTTCGGCTACGCGACGCAACTGCGGTCGATGACGCAGGGGCGTGCGACCTACACGATGCAGTTCGACCACTACGACGAGGTGCCCAGGAACATCGCGGAAGAGGTCATCTCCCGCGCGAAGGGTCTGGCGTAAAGGGGGCAGATATGGCCAAGCAGAAGTTTGATCGGACGAAGCCGCACGTGAACGTTGGGACGATTGGGCACGTGGATCACGGGAAGACGACGTTGACGGCGGCGATTACGAAGGTGCAGTCGTTGCAGGGT